>DASQWX010000058.1:0-2978 GCA_035640035.1 Gaiellaceae bacterium | reverse complement strand
GCCCTTGGCCGGCTCTTGTCAGTCGTCTTCAGCGCCCAGGTCGACGGCACCTGGACGCGGCTTAAGGCCTGCCGCCGAGACGTCTGCCAATGGGCGTTCTACGACAACTCGAAGAATCGCGCGGGCACTTGGTGCACGATGGAGATCTGCGGCAACCGTGTGAAGACGAGCGCTTACTGGTACCGCACCCACAAGCCGGCGAGGCGGCGCCGATGAGCGAATACGCGGTCGATTTCGGCGACTTCGACGGCCGGATCTGGCTGAACGCGGCCCACCAGGGGCCGCTACCGCGCGTCGCTGTCGCCGCCGCCGAGGAGGCGCTGCACGAGAAGGCGTCGCCGCACTTGATCGACGACGAGGCGTTCATCGTGCTGCCGCGTCGGCTGCGGGAGCTCTTGGGCAAGCTGATCAACGCGCCCGCCGAGGAGATCATCCTCGGCAACAGCGCCTCCTGGGGCCTACAGGTGTTGGCCAACGGCTACCCGTGGCGCGCCGGCGACGAGATCATCGTCTTAGCCGACGAGTTCCCGGCGACGGTGTTCCCGTGGCTGGTCACCGAGCGGGAGGCCGTGCGCGTCCGCCGGCTCGAGCTCAGCACGCCGGTGTTACCACCCGAGAGGCTCGAGCAGGAGCTGACCGCGCGAACGCGGGTCGTCGCCGTCAACTGGGTCCGCTCCCTGACCGGCCACGTCGTCGACCTCGCCGGCCTGGCCGAGGTCTGCCGGCGGCGTGACGTCGAATTGGTCGTCAACGTCACCCAAGGCTTCGGCGCGCTGCCGCTCGACGTGAGTCGGCTGCCGCTCGCCGCCATCTCCTGCTCGGGGTTCAAGTGGCTGCTCGGCCCGTACGCAACGGGCTTCGCGTGGATCAGACCCGACGTGTTGGCGCGGCTGCGCCCGGTTCAGGCGTACTGGCTGGCACTTCCGGACAGAGCGCCGCTCGACTTGAATCGCGAAAGCGAGCATCGCCTGCGCGACGATCTTGGCGCCCGCGCCTACGACGTCTTCGGCACGGCCAACTTCCTCAACTTCGCACCCTGGGCGGCGGCGGTCGAATACCTGCTCGCGTGCGGCCTGCCGGCGATCGCCGCCCATGACCAGGCGCTGGTCGAGCAGCTGATCGCCGCTCTTGACGGCTCGGGCTACGACTTCATCAGCCCAACCGAGGCGGACAAGCGGGCGGCGATCGTCGTCGTCAGCGCGGGTGAGCGGCGCAACGAGGAGATCAGCCGCCTGCTCGCACAGAACAAGATCGACGTCGCCCTGCGCGCCGGCAATCTGCGCCTGTCGCCGCACCTCTACAACACGTTCGACGACATTGACGAGGCCGTCGGCGTCTTGATTGGAGCGCTGGCGCTAAGCCGATGACATCGGCGGCGCAACCGGGGCAACGGAGGAGAGGCATGAAGAGCGATGATGGTCGGTCGCGAGTGAAAGCGATCTCCTATACGCAGGCCGGCGATCCGTCCGTACTCGAATTCGCCGAGCGCCCGACTCCCGAACCGGGAGAGGGCGAAGTGCGCATCCGAATCCTTGTCTCGGGTGTGAACCCGACCGACTGGAAGTCGCGCAGCGGTCTAACCGGCGGGGGGATCGCTGAGGCCACCGTGCCGAACCACGACGGGGCGGGGGTCGTCGACGAGGTCGGGCCCGGAGTCGACGGATTCAGTGCGGGGGATCGCGTCTGGGTCACGCTCGCGGGGGACGGTCGCCCCGCCAGCGGCACCGCCCAGGAATACACGGTTGTCCCTGCGGAACGCGCGTTCCCGCTCCCGCCCCCGGCGGACTTCGAACTCGGAGCCAGCATCGGCATTCCGGGCGTCACCGCGCACCGTGCTCTGACCGTTGCGGAAGACGGCCCGACACGACTTCGGCCAAGCGCACTCGGCGACCGGACGGTGTTGGTCGCAGGCGGTGCGGGGGCCGTCGGCAACGCCGCGATTCAACTCGCCCGCTGGGCGGGCGCAACAGTCATCGCAACGGCGAGCGGCGATGCAAAGGCTCGCCTCGCAAGCGCCGCCGGCGCCCAGCACGTCGTCAACTACAACGATCCGGACGCGGCCGACCGGATCCGACGTATCGCGCCCGACGGCGTCGACCTGATCGTCGAGGTCGCGGCGGGAGCGAACGCAGAGCTCGACCAGGCCGTTCTACGCCCACGCGGGACGATCTCGATCTACGCGAACGACGGCGCCGTTCCCTTCAGCCTGGACGTGCGGCGGAACATGGGGCTCAACGCGCGCTACCAGTTCGTCCTGCTCTACACCGTCGGCTGGGAGCGCATCGCCGCCGCTGCCGCCGACATCAACCAGGCAATCGAGGACAAGGCCTACGAGGTTGGTGAGCACGCGGGCCTCCCGCTGCACCGCTTCCAACTCGAAGACACGCGGGCCGCGCACGAGGCCGTCGAGAGCGGCGCGGTCGGGAAGGTATTGATCACGGTCGGCGCCTGATTTCGCACGACGGCTGACGCGGCGTCAGCCGTGGCTGGCCGCGGCGTCCCTTGCCGCAGCTGCCGCCGTCGGGGCGCTCGCGCTCGAGCGAGAGATCCCACCGGCGATTCGTTTCACGCCGAACCCGAAGCGTGTCGAGGCGGCGAGTGCGCTCGCGACCGCGGAGACGCCGCCCGCGGCGGCGGGGATGCGATGAGCACGCTCGTCGCAGCCGAGCCAAGCTAGCGATGAGGAGTAGGCCGCGCGAAAATCGCGCGGTGATCTACGAGCCGGAGGCCGAGATACTCCCGCGCGAGCGGCTGCGGTCGCTCCAGGCTGAGAGGCTCCGGTCGCTCATCGCCTACGTCAAGGAGCGAATCCCGCTCTACCGCAAGCGCCTCGCCGACGCCGAGCCGGAGGACATCGCGTCGCTCGACGACCTGCGGCAGCTGCCTTTCACGCGCAAGGACGACCTACGCGACACGTACCCGTTCGGCATGTTCGCCGTCCGGCGCGACGAGGTCATCCGGATCCACGCCTCGTCTGG
>DASQWX010000057.1:0-13751 GCA_035640035.1 Gaiellaceae bacterium | reverse complement strand
GGCCACTTCCGCCGCGATGATGCCCGGCCGCTTCTTCCTCGGCGTCGGGACCGGGGAGAACCTGAACGAGCACGTCCTCGGCGACAAGTGGCCGGCGCCCGACGAGCGGCTCGAGATGCTCGAGGAAGCGGTCGAGGTCATACGTCTCCTGTGGCAGGGCGGCTACCAGACCCACAGGGGCAGGCACTACACGGTCGAGCAGGCGCGGATCTACACGCTGCCCGACCGGCTGCCCGAGATCTGCGTCGCCGCAGCGCAGCCGAACGCGGCCGAGCTGGCCGGGCGGATCGGCGACGGCTTCATCGGTGTCGCGCCGGAACCCCGGCTCGTGGAGAACTTCCGGCAGAACGGCGGCGACGGCAAGCCGCGGTACGGCCACGTGACCGCGTGCTGGGCGGCCGGCGAGGAGGAAGCCAAGCGAACGGCGTGGGAGAACTGGCCGAACGCCGGCTTCGAGGGACCGCTCAACCAGGAGCTCGCCCTCCCGGCGCACTTCGAGGCGGCGGCCCAGATGGTCGAGCCCGACGACCTGGCCGAGACGCTCCCTCTCGGGCCGGACCCCGACCGGTACCTGGCGGCGATCAAGGAGTTCGAGGATGCGGGCTACGACCACGTCTATATCCACCAGATCGGCCCTGACCAGCACGGCTTCATCCAGTTCGCGCAGCGCGAGCTGATGCCGCAGCTCTAAAGCAAGTGAAAGAGCGCGGTTATTCGGGCTGCGGGAGCTCGCCCCGCGCTTCGGCTTCCGCCTGCTTGCGGATCCGGCCGCGGCGCTCCGACTCCTGCAGCGCGAGGCAGAGCCGTCGCGTGACGATCAAGGCGACGAGCGGCAAGACGAAGAGGAGCACGCGATAGATCCAGATCTGGGCTTCGTACGACACGCCGAACGAGACGAAGACGCGATCGGATGCGCCGGCGAGGAAGACGATGAACACCCAGGTGAAGAGCGCGACGCCGAGGGCGGTCCGCCACGGTGCGTCGCGGGGCCGGTCGAGCAGGTTGTGGAAGCCGTATTCGCCGGTGAGACGTCGTTCCAGCCAGGGCGACAGGTAGAGGATCAGGAAGACGATGCTCGGGAACAGCGCTCCGCCCCAGAACGGGTTCGGGATCAGCGTGTAGTTACCGATCGCGACGTCGAAGTTCGGCACGAGCCGGAGCGCCCCGATGAGCCAGCCGAGGTACCAGTCCGGCTGCGCGCCGTTCGTTCCCTGCGCTACGTGGTAGGGGCCCCAGAGCCAGATGGGATTGATCTGCACGAGCCCTCCGAGCAGGAAGAGAACCGCGGCGACCGCGAAGAACAGCCCGAGGGAGCGCGGGGTCTGGCCCGGGAACGTCGGGATGCCGACGACCCTCTTCTCGGTCGTGCGCCGGTTCTCACGGAACTGTGTGTGGTGCCGTGCGGCGACGAGCACCAGATGCAGCGCAAGCAGCGTGGCGATCAGGATCGGGAACAGGAACACGTGCGCCACGTACATCCGCGATTCGAACGCGGCCGTGCCGGGAAACGGCCCGCCCCAGATCAGCATGGCGAGGTTCGCGCCCACGAAGGGAATCGACATCAGGACCGAGTAGCCGATCGCGAGCCCCATCCCGGAGAGCAAGTCGTCGACGAGCGAGTAGCCGAGGTAGCCCTCGAGCAGGGCCAGCACCAGCATGGTCACGCCCAGGTAATAGGTCAGGTCTCGTGGCTTGCGGAACGCGCCGGTGAAGAAGATGCGGAGCATGTGGAGCACGATCGCGGCGACGAAGACGTCGGCCGCCCAGTGGTGCGTCTGCCGCATTAGCAGGCCGGCGCGCACCTTGAACGAGAGATCGACGGCGGACCGGTAGGCAACGCTCATCTCGTGTCCGTGCAGCGGCGCGTACTGGCCCGTGTAGTAGGCCGAGGCCGTGCTCGGCTCGAAGAAGAGGGTCAGGTAGATCCCGGTGCCGACGAGGACGATGAACGCGTAGAGCGCGACCTCGCCGAGGAGGAACGACCAGTTGTCCGGAAACACGTAGCGCAGGGCTTTCTGAACGAAGGGCGCCGCGCCGCTGCGCTCGTCGAGGAAGCGAACGAGGCCGCGGATCACGAGGGGTTCCTCGGCGCCTTCGAACGGACGCCCCACCAGGACGGGCCGACCGGACCCGAGAAGTTGCCGGCTGCGCGAAGGACGCCCCGCGAGTCGACGAGAAGCGGTAGCTGGGGCAGCGGCCGGCCGGCGGGGCCGAAGATCACGTTCCCGCCGCGAGTCGGGTCGAACGTCGAGTAATGGCAGGGGCAGATCAATGCCGGGCCGGGCTCGACGACCGGGAAGGTCGGCTTGCGGAACAAGGCGACCGCGCACCCGGCGTGCGTGCAGATCTTCGAGTACGCAACGACGCCGTGCGGCGCCCAGTCGCGCCGGCCGCTCGGCAACCGAAGCCGCGCGGGCGAAAAGCGGACGACGACGAGGGACGAGCCCAGCTCTTCCTTGTCGGCTCCCTCGGCGTAGGCCGTATAGAACGTCTCGGGCTCCACCGAGTCGAGGAGAAACGGCCTGCCCGCCTCGTCCACGAGGCGACGCCCGCGCCGCCACGGCGTCTCGTAGAGCGGATCCGTGTCGAGGAACGGGCCGAGCGAGAGAGCCGGGACGATCAGTGCCGCACCGATCGCGCCCGCCGCAGCGCCTGCCCCGGCGGTCAGCAGGCGCTTCCGGGTGAAGCGGTCGCCGCTCTCCTCGACGAGCTGGTCGATCTCCTCCTGGACCGCCGGGTGCGACGTGGGATAGTCCTCCTCGAGCTCCTCCGTGACGATCAGGCGCTTGGCGATGACGATCAAGGCCGCCGCGACGAAGGCGAAGGCGAGGCCCAGTGCGAGCCCGAGGTACTGCGTCTGATGCGCCAGGTGGTTGAACGAATAGACGACGATGAAGCCCACCGCCGCCCCCGCGGCCGCCAACAGCAGGCCGAGCACGAGCAACTCCGCACGTGGGTCGGGAGCTCCCGGCGGCACGATTCGCTCGCCGGACTCGAGCCTGGGGCGCTGCTTCCTCTTGCCGAGCAGGAGCACGAAGAAGGCCACGATCCAGCGGCGAAGCGCGCTCATCGCTGGAACTTCCTCCCGATCACGAGGCAGCAGGCAACCAGCGCCACCGCGGCGATCAGCCAGGTGACGAGCCCTTCCGGAACCGGCCCGATGCGGCCGAGGTTCCAGCCTCCTCGGTCGTCCGGGTGCTTCGCGAGCTCGACGTAGGCGATGATCGAGTCGAGCTGCGCATCGCTGATCTGGCTCTTCGGGAACTTCGGCATCAGGTACGGGCCGATGCGGACGGCCTCGGCGATCTGCACGGGCGTCGCGCGGTGCAACGGCGGCGCGACGGCGTTCGTCACGTAGCCGCCCTCGGCCACGACCTGGTGACAGCCCGCGCAATGCTCGGTGAACAGGGCGAGACCGCGCGAGACGTCGCCGCGCTCGGGGTGGGGCTCCGGCACCGGCGGTCCTTGGCCGAACGAGGCCACGTAGTCGACGAGGGCCGCGATCTCCCGCTTGTCGAACGGCGACGCGCTGCGCCGCGGCTGCTCGTGCGGGTCGTCGAGTGGCATGTAGCCGGTCGTGAGGTAGAAGTCGGCCCCCAGCGCGCCGACGTCGGTGAGCGGCGGCCCGAGCCCGCGCACGTCCAGAACGCCGGTGGGGTGACTGGTCGAGCTGACCCCGCTGCCGTCGACGCCGTGGCAGCTGAGGCAGTACGCCGCGTACAGCTCCTTGCCGCTCTTCCCCTTGACACCGCTGCCGGGTTGAGCGTTCGCGCTCCCGGCAAGCGCGAGCACCAGCCCGACCACGACCGCGAGCCGCGTCATGCCGGAACGCACGGCGTGTGGACGATCGCCCCGACCCCGCTGAGGACGATGACGACCAGGAAGAGCAGATTTCCGAGCGCGGCGGCAACGACGAAGAAGTGCCGGCGGCCGTCGGGCGGCGCCTCCGTGTAGTCGACGTCGCGGGTCTGCCAGAGGAGCGTCAGCGCGGCCCCTTCTGCCAGCAACGCGAAGACGATTCCAGCCACCAGCAGCGTTACCTCCCAAGCCTTGAGATCGACTCCGAGCACGGCGTTGGCGGCGCCGCACCGCGCGATCGTGACGCCGAATCCGATCACCAGCTGAAGCGTCCACGTCAGCGCCGCCCCGAGCAGGCCGAACCACTGGAGGAACTCGGCGTTGACGTTGAGGTCGCGCCTCATGCCCGCGGCGAGAGCTGCGTGCCGAGGACGCAGAGAGCGAGGATGTTGACGAAGTGCCAGAAGAACGTGGTCGCCCGCAGGGCGTTCAGGCGGTAGTTCGTCAGCCCGGTCGCCGTCCGGAGCAGGAGCCAGAGGTTGAGCAGGATGCCGATTCCGACGTGGACGTGATGCGCGCCAAGCATCGTGAAGTAGGCCGACGAATACGAGCTCTCGCTCGGCGGGAACTCGTGCACGTCGTGAACGAAGAGATGCAGCTGCATGCCGAGGTAGCCGGCCTGCAGGACAACCGCGAGCAGCAGCGCCGCACGGGCCGCCGCAAGCCGGCCTCGCATCGCCCACGAGAGAGCCGCCTGCATCGGCACGCTCGTCGCGACGAGGATGCCGGTGAGGACGAGAGGCAGCGTCAGCTTGGGCTCCGGTACCCCCGGCGGGGGCCAATGGACGTTGTTGAAGCGGAGGTAGTAGTAGGTGCCGATGATCGTCCCGAACAGCGTCGCCTCGGTCGCGACGAAGATCGCCATTCCCCACCAGCCGTTCGGCCGGGCGAGGCGCGAGGATTCCGCTCTCGCGATCGCGGTCATTGGTCAGCCCCTGGCCGATGACCGGGGGAGGGGGACTCGGGGGAACCGGGAGGTTTCCCCGCATCTATGGAGAACGGGGCTCGTGGGGGAAACAGGGTTTCCCCCACGGGAGCGAGCCTAAGGCGAGCGACGGTCACTCTTCGTAGGGCTCCTTCAAGTGCCAGGCGCCGACCGCCAGGAGCGTCATCCCCGCGAAGATCCCGGCGACCGCGTAGTGGCGGGTCAGCAACATGATGAAGAGCACGCCGGTGCAGACGGCGACGGCGAGCGGCCAGGGCGACTCGCCGGGCATCTCCACCACCTCGTCGGGCACGGCGTCGACGACCGTCGACGCCGGCGTCTCGTGGCCTTGGTCGAGCACGAGCTCCCCGCGCGCGAGGCGGACGGCGTCCGCCTCGCGGTCCTCGCGGTCCCAGTTGGGGTAGGCGCTTCGGACGACGGGGATGACGGGGAAGTTGTAGGGCGGCGGCGGCGACGTCGTCGCCCACTCGAGGGTGCCGCCGTACCAGGGATCGCGCCCTGCAGGAGCGCCTCGGAAACGGCTCCAGACGAGATTCCCGAAGATCAGCAGCAGCCCTGCGGTGAGGATGAAGGCGCCAATCGTCTCGGACAGGTTGTACGAGCCCCAGCCGATCGATGACGGGTACGTGTAGACGCGCCGCGGCATTCCGAGCAGGCCGAGGATGTGCATCGGGAAGAACGTCACCGTCGTCCCGACCGCGGCCAGCCAGAACGCGATGACCGCCGCCCGTTCGTGGTACATCCGGCCCGTCACCTTCGGGAACCAGTAGAAGAGCCCGCCGAGGATCGGGAAGACGGCGGCGCCGAAGATGATGAAGTGGAAGTGAGCGACGACGAAGTACGTGTCGGTCGTCGCTTGGTCGAGCGGGATCGCCGCGAACATGATCCCGGTCAGCCCACCGAGGACGAAGAAGGTGATGAAGGCGCCGATGAAGAGGAGCGGCGCCTTGAACTCGGGCCGTCCGAGCGCGACCGTGACGGTCCAGGCGAAGACCTGGATCGTGCTCGGGATCACCACCATCATGCTCGCGGCGGCGAAGAAGACCAGCGTGATCGTCGGCAGTCCCGTCGCGAACATGTGATGCGCCCAGACGCCGAAGCCGATGAACGCGACAAGCAGCTCGGCGAGCGCGACCAGCGGAAACGCGAGCATCTTCCGTTTCGAGAAGGTCGGGATGATCGAGGTCGCGATCCCGAAGGCCGGCAGGATGATGATGTAGACCTCGGGGTGCCCGAAGAGCCAGAACAGGTGCTGCCAGAGCAGCGGGTCGCCGCCGAACGGGATGTCGAAGAAGTGGAAGTCGAGGTTCCGCTGAAGCTCGAGGAAGACGAGGTCGATCGTCAACGACGGCAGCGCGAAGATCAGCGACAGCGAGACCGCGAGGATCGCGAAGCAGAAGAGCGGCATCCGGTTCATCGACATCCCCGGCGCGCGCAGCTTGAAGGTCGTCACGATCAGGTTGATCGCGGTCGCCGTCGTCGCCATCCCGTTGAAGATCAGGCCGAGCGCGTAGAAGTCGATGTTCCGCCCGGGGTCGTACGGCTTGAGCGCCAGCGGCACGTAGTCGAACCAGCCGGCGTTCGGGGCCGAGTGCATGAAGACGCTCGAGTACATGAAGAGACCTGAGGCGAGGAAGAGCCAGTAGCTGAGCGCGTTCATCCGCGGAAACGCCATGTCGCGCGCCCCGATCATCAGCGGCACGAGGTAGTTGCCGAATGCCCCCGTCGTCATCGGGATGACGAACAGGAAGATCATCGTCACCCCGTGCATGGTCATCAGCTGGTTGTAGGTCTCCGGCGAGAGCAGCTTTTCGTTCGGCTGTGAGAGCTGCGTCCGCATCAGCAGCGCCTCGACCCCGCCGGCGCCGAAGAAGGCCAGGGACGTGAACAGGTAGAGGAGGCCGATCCGCTTGTGGTCGGTCGTGGTCAGCCACCCGAGCAGACCGCGAGGCTCGGCCCAGATCCGCTCGAGACGGTTGACGCGCTGGAGGGCGGGCTGAGTGACGGTGGCCATTCGTGCGCTACTTCAACCCGTCCAGGTAGGCCACCAGGGCGTTGCTCTGGCGGTCGGTCAGCGCGAAGCCGGGCATCTTGCTGCCGGGCTTGTACTGCTGGGGATTCTCGATCCAGTGCGCCAGATCGGCAGGCTCGTTCGGCAGCGTCAGCGCGGCCAGGGTCGTCCTCGTGGCGAGATGGGTCAGGTCGGGCCCGACCGTGCCGTTCGCGCTCGTACCCCGGATCGTGTGGCAGCCCGAGCAGGGGAGGCGGAGGAAGAGGCGCTCGCCTTCGCGTGCCAGCGCCGTCGCCGGCTTCCGCGCCGGCCGCTCCTCGTTGGCGAGCCACTTGCGAAAGACGTCGGGCGGGTCGGCGAAGACGTACATCGCCATGTTCGCGTGCTGGAGCCCGCAGAACTCTGCGCACTGTCCCCGGTATTCACCGGGCCGGTCGGCGTTGAGCAGGAGCCGGTTCACCCGCCCCGGGATCAGGTCGGCCTTCCGGTTGAGCTCCGGAACCCAGAAGCTGTGGATCACGTCGGCCGTCGTACCGAGGATGTCGACACGCGTGCGCACGGGAATGTGGATCTCGTTCGCGGTGACCGCGTCGGTGCCGGGGTAGCGGACCTCCCAGAACCACTGGTGGCCGACCACCCGCACGCTCATCCGCGTCGAAGAGGCAGCCGGTGCCTCCGTCGTCTTGATCACGAAGAGGTCGGACCAGATGAACAGCGCCGAGAGGACGAGAATCGGCACGAAGACGCCGAGCCCGACGACCATCGCCGTGCCTGCACGGTCGCCGCCGCCGAACGGCAGCTTCTCCCTGTTCCGCCGGAACCAGCCGAGCGAGAGGAGGAACACGATGACGCCGAAGCCGATCGTGCAGCCGACGAAGGTCACCCACCAGATCACGGAGATCGCGTGCTCCTGCTTGCTCGCGGGGTGAAGGACGTTCTGGCTTTCGCCGGCCGCCGCCGCCGCCGGCACGGCCAGCGCGACGGCGCCCACGATGATCACCCTCGCCGCCCGCCCTAAGGTCCGGCGCAAATCCTCCCTCTCTCCCGACTCGACTCGGTTCGATTACGGCGCATTTTTCCGCACTTCGGGGAGCTAAACGAGCCGAGTCGTCGACAGGCGATCGGCTGGTCGGTAGTGTCTAGGCAGTGCCTAGGCAGCAGACATACACCGCCTCGGAGGCGGCGGCGGCACTCGGCATCAGCGTCGACACGCTCCGGCGCTGGGACCGAGCCGGACGAATCCGAACGCGGCGTGATGCCGCGAACCGGCGGATCGTCACGGCGACCGAGATCGCACGCCTGCGCGGGCGCGAGCCGCACGAGCTGTCGGCGCGGAACCGCCTGCGGGGAACGGTGCGCCAGATCAAGGTGGAGGGACTGCTGGCGCAAGTGGAGCTCGACGCAGGCCCGTTTCGCGTCGTCTCGATCGTCACACGCGAGGCGGTCGAGGATCTCGGGTTGGCCCCCGGAGCTCCGGCGACCGCCGTGGTCAAGGCAACGTCGGTGATGCTCGAGCGATGAGGCGCCTCGCGATCGCAGTCGCCGCGATCGTCGTTCTCGCCTTGCCGGCAGGAAGCACTCCGGCGACCCGGATCACCGTCGATGCGGCAGCGTCGCTCACCGGCGTCTTCCCGCGCATCGACAAGGCCCCGCGCTACAGCTTCGCCGGCTCCGACACGTTGGCGGCGCAAATCGCCCAGGGCGCCCCCGTCGACGTGTTTGCGTCGGCCAGTCCCAAGCAGGCCGAGCTCCTCCACCACAACGGCGTCCTCCGCCGCCCGGTCGTCTTCGCCACGAACAAGCTGGTCGTGATCGTGCCGAGCTCGAACCCGGCGCGCATCCGCTCCGTGTACGACCTTCGCCGGAGGGGCATCAAGGTGATCGTCGGTACGCCTACGGTCCCCGTCGGGGCCTACACGCGGCAGATCCTCGACTCGCTCGGCATCACGCAGGCGGTGATGGGCAACGTCGTCGATCAGGAGCCCGACGTGAAGGGGATCGTCGCGAAGATCGCTCTCGGCGAGGGCGACGCGGGCTTTGTCTACAAGACGGACGCGAGGCCGGCCGGCAGCAAGGTGACGACCGTCCTGATTCCGGGCTGGGCACAGCCGCCGATCCGCTACGAGATCGGGATCGTCCGCAAGAGCTCGCACCGCGCGGCCGCGGCGGCGTTCATCGCGCGCGTGACGTCGCTCCGCGGGCGCCGACTGCTCGTCGCCGCCGGTTTCGGGTTGCCCAAGCGCCCCCGGCGATGAGACATGCTTTCGCTGCGACGGCGGTCGCCGCGGCCGCGCTCGCCGTCGGATTTCTCGTCCTCCCGATTGTCGCGCTCTTTCTCCGCATCCCGCCGGGAGAGCTCATCGACGCACTCGGATCCGCGGCCGCGCGCGACGCGCTCGTCGTGAGCATCAAGACCAGCCTGATCGCGCACCTCGCCGTCCTGCTCGTCGGCACGCCGGCCGCGTACGCGATCGGCAGGAATCGCTTCAGAGGCCGGACGCTGGTGCTGTCGCTGATCGAGCTGCCGCTCGTCCTGCCTCCCGCCGCGGCGGGAATCGCGCTGCTCGTCACGTTCGGGAGGCTCGGTCTGCTCGGCGGCACGCTCGATGCGCTCGGGGTGCGACTCTCGTTCACGCAGGCCGCCGTCGTGATCGCGGTCACATTCGTCGAGAGCCCGTTCTACCTGCGCGGCGCGATCGCCAGCTTCGAGAGCGTCGACGACACGCTCGTCGAGGCCGCGCGCACGCTCGGTGCGCGTCCGTTTCGCGTCTTTGCCCGGGTCGCGCTACCCCTGGCCGCGGGAGGCCTGGGAGCGGCTTCCGCGCTCGCTCTGGCACGCGGCCTCGGCGAGTTCGGCGCGACGCTGCTCTTCGCCGGAAGCCTGCAGGGCGTCACGCAGACGCTGCCGCTCGCGATCTACGCCCAGTTCGAGGTCGATCTGAACACCGCCCTTGCGATCGGCGCGCTCTTCGTCGTCTTCGGCGCCGTCGTTCTCCTGGCGATGAAACTCATCCCCGAATGGACCCGCTTCGTCTCGCCGTCGACGTTCCGCTCCGCGAGTTCGCCCTCGGCCTAGAGCTCGACCTCGGCCCGGAGGTCGTCGCGCTGGTGGGGCCCTCGGGTGCCGGCAAGACCACGGTCCTGCGAGCCGTCGGCGGCCTCGTCCGCGCCCGGGGCCGGATCTCCGTTGGAGGAGCGGTCTGGCTGGACTCCGAGCACGGAATCGACCTGCCGCCCGAGGAGCGCTCGGTCGGGCTCGTCTTCCAGGACTACGCGCTGTTCCCCCACCTGAGTGTCCGTCGGAACATCGAGTTCGGCCGCGGTGGACAGGTCGACGGTCTGCTCGAGCGCTTCGAGCTCGTTCGGCTCGCGGACGCGAAACCGCGGGAGCTTTCGGGCGGAGAGCGCCAGCGGGTCGCGCTGGCCCGGGCGCTCGCGCGAGATCCCGCCGTCCTCCTCCTCGACGAGCCTCTCTCGGCCCTCGACGCTCACACGCGTGACACCGTTCGCGCCGAGCTCGTGCAACTGCTCCGCGAAGCCGGCCGGCCGACGCTCGTCGTCACCCACGACTTCGAGGACGCCGCCACGCTCGCCGCGAAGGTCGGCGTGCTCGTCGACGGCCGGTTGCGCCAGCTCGGCACCCCGGCGGAGCTCGTGGCGGCGCCCGCCGATCCTTTCGTCGCCAGCCTCACCGGCGCAAACGTCCTGCGGGGAAGGGCGCGTACGGTCGTCGCCGGGCTCACCGAGCTCGAGCTAGCGACGGGGGAGCGGATCCGCTCGACGGACCCGGCCGAAGGAGACGCAGTGGCGGTTGTCTATCCCTGGGAGGTCACGCTCTCACTCGCGCCGCTGGACGACTCGGCACAGAACCATCTCGCCGGCGCGATCGCGAGCATCGTGCCGGTCGGGAATCGAGTCCGAGTTCGAGTCGGCCCCGTGACCGCCGAGGTCAGCACGGCGTCAGCGGAGCGTCTCGGGTTGAGCGTGGGTGGACGGGCCGTCGCCAGCTTCAAAGCGACCGCGACGAAGCTACTGGCCGATCGTGCCTAACTTGTAACCCTTCTTCTTCATGTCGTCAGTGGCCCGGCGGGCGTCGACGAGGGCGTGCGACTGTTGCAGCTTGCTGAGCTCCGTTCGGACCCCCGACGGGTCATTCTTGGCCGCGGCGCTCCGCACGCCGTCCAAGTCGTCGGCGAGCTGCCGCAAGGCTTTCACCAGCGCCTTGTTGTCGGCCTCGATGTTCTTCGGCGGGGTGGCGTCCTCCAGATCGCTCGCAGCCTCGCGCAGCTTGTCCTGGCCGACCTTGAGCTCGTCCGCGAGCTCCTTCAGCGAGCTCGGGACCTTGTTGAGCGGCTTGAAGGCGCTCGTGAGCTTCTGACCGTCCTTCTGGATCCGCTGCTCGTACTGAGCCTTCGAAAGCCGGCCCCCGCCGCCGCCTCCGCCACCGCAGCCTGCAGCGAGGAGCGAGATCGCGATCACAGCTAGAGTTGCGGCGCCGCGGTGTCTCGCTCGGGCGAGGCTGAGAGAAAACGCGTCGAACCTGCTCTGGGTCATGCCAGCGGAGGGAGCTTAGTTGATCGACGATAAGACGCCGTCCTGGGGAATCGAGCCTGTTCCCGAGCGCCTGCGGGTGCTGGGACTCCTCGACACGATGCTCCTCTGGGGGAATCTCTCCGTCAGCCTCCTCGTGATCGTGCTCGGGGCCGTGCTGGTGCCGGCCTTGTCGCTGAAGGATGCACTGATCGCGATCGTCGTCGGCGCGCTCGCGGGAAACCTCCTGCTCGGCCTGGCCGGCCTGATCGGCGCCGACGGCCGCGTTCCAGGAATGGTTCTCCTGCGCGCGCCGCTCGGCCGGCGCGGCTCGTATGCACCGACCGCCGTCAACGTGGCGCAAAACCTCGGCTGGTCGACCTTCGAGCTGATCGTGATCTCGACGGCCGCCGCGGCTCTCTCGAAGCGGGTCTTCGGCTTCGAGGGACGCTGGGCCTGGGCGCTGCTCTTCGGCTTCGTCGCAGTTGCGCTCGCCCTGCTCGGACCGATCGGCTTCGTCCGCCGCTACGTCCGCAAGTTCGCCGTTTGGGCCGTGCTGGCGTCGATGATCTACCTGACCTGGTGGGCCCTGGACAAATCGAACCTGCACGCGTTCTGGCACGCACACGGGCAGGGCGGGCTCCCGCTTGGTTCCGGAATCGACATCGTCATCGGCAGCATCGTCTCGTGGACGCCGCTCGCCGCCGACTACACGCGGTTTTCCAGCGACCGGCGGAGCGCATTCTGGGGGGCCGCAATCGGATACTTCGTCCCCACCCTCTGGTGCTTCGGGCTCGGCACGCTGCTCGTCCTCTCCCGGAACGTCACAGACGCGGCCGACGTGCCGGCGGCCGTTGCGGCCGGCGGGGCGGTGAGCGCCTTCGCGCTGCTCGCGCTGACCGTCGACGAGTCCGACGAGGCGTTCGCCGACATCTACTCGACCGCCGTGTCGATCCAGAACGTGGTGCCGCGTATCTCGCAGCGCGTGTTGATCGTCGCCGTCTCCGCGGTTGCGACCCTGCTCGCGATCGTGATCGATCTCCGCTCGTACCAGTCGTTCCTGCTCCTCCTCGGCTCCGTGTTCGTGCCCCTCTTCGGCGTGCTGCTCGCGGACTGGGTGCTGGCCGGTGCACGATACGGCGAGCGGGACTTCTTCTCGGGGCCGGCTGTTCGAGCCGAACAGCTCGCCGCCTGGGTCGTCGGCTTCGCCCTCTACCAGTGGCTCTCGCCGCAGGGACCCTCCTGGTGGACCAACCTCTTCGCGGACATCAATCCGGGCCACGCCGGCTGGACGGCGTCGCTCCCGAGCTTCGCGGCCGCCTTCGTGCTCGCAACCGCGGCGGGCCTGCTCCTACCGCGAGAGAATCGGGCCGGTGCGAGTCGCGGTAGTCGGGAACCTCTCGCTCGACCTCGTTGAGGGCGGTCCCCCGCGCGCGGGCGGGCCGCCGTACTACGCCGCGAGGGCCCTTGCCACCCTCGCCGTGCCGGCGGTGGTTCGGGCCAAATGCGCCGAATCCGACCGATCTCGCCTGCTCCGCGCGCTGGATGCGCTCGGAGTCGCGGCCGAATGGCGGCGCGGCGAAACGACGGCCACGTACGCGTTTTCGTACGACGGTGACGCCCGGGCGATGGAGGTGCGCGAGCTCGGCTCGCCGTGGGCGGCCGACGAGGTCGTCGATCTCGACGCCGAATGGGTGCATGTCGGCGCGCTCTTCCACGGCGAGTTCCCGGCCGAGACGCTCGCGGCGCTCACGAAAACCGGGGCGCGTCTGTCGTTCGACGGGCAGGGGCTCGTCAGGCCGGCGCGGCTCGGTCCGTTGGAGCTCGAGCCCGACGCGCCGCCGGACGTCCTGCGCCACCTGACCGTCCTGAAGCTTTCCGAGGACGAGGCGAACGCGCTCGTCGGCCGCCTCGAGGAGCGGTCGCTCTCGGCCCTGGGCGTCCCGGAGGTGATCGTCACGCTCGGCTCGCGAGGATGCCTCGTGGTGGCCCGCCGGCGACTCGTCCACGTTCCGGCCTATCCTCTCGACGTCGATCCCACGGGAGCCGGCGACACCTTTGCCGCCGGGTACGTCGTCGAACGGAGCCGCGGCCGCGGCCCGCGCCAGGCGGCTGAGCGGGCGACGAAGCTCGTCCACCGCGCGCTCTCGAGCTCCCGATGAAGCTCGCGGTCGAGACCGGCGAGGGGGTCTACACGATCGACGCCGAGAACGGCGAGGTTGTCGACTTCGTTCCGGGCGCGGAGCTGCCCGAGCCGGCGGAGCCGCGAGTCGAGCTGCCGCTGCTCGTCGCCGCGGCGGCCGAAGGGTCGACCGTGGTTGCCGTGCTCGACCGGCGGCCGCCGCTCGCCGTCTCGCACGACGCCGGGAGCAGCTGGCACGAAGCCGGCGGCGGCCTTCCGCCGGG
>DASQWX010000056.1:0-3842 GCA_035640035.1 Gaiellaceae bacterium | reverse complement strand
AGGTTAGCCCGCTCGCGCTCCCATTTCGACCGTCTCGAGCGGACAAGCCGCACCCGCGACCGCGGACGGTCGCGGGTGCGGTGCCGTCAGTCCCCGCTTCCGGAACCCCCGGGAGCGAGGCTTTTCGAGAGCGGGTCGTCGCCGGTCAGGGCTCGGTACGCGTGCGGGATCTGACGCCTCCGCGCTACGCCGAGCTTCTGCCGAAGGACGTCGCAGTGCGCCTTCGCCGTCCGTGGCGAGATGCCGAGCCGCTCTCCAACCTCCTCGTTGGAGCAACCCACCGCGATCAACTCGACGACCTGCTTCTGTCGGGGAGTCAGAGCGGGCGGGCTCTGTTGCAGCATCGTCGACATAGGCGCGACGCTAACAACGGCGTCCGCGTTTGCCTATTGCCCGAAAGAAGTATTTCGGGGCGTACGCCCTTCGCGCCGGTCGAATTAAACGAACATTTGCAACAAGCCCAAGGCGGGCTTACAGAGCCGCCGTAGGTTCGAGCCCTACCGACCGGGAGGGAGGGCTGGAAATGAGCAAGGCTAGAAAGGGACGGCTCGCCATCGCCGCGGCGGTCGCCGCTGTCGTCGCGAGCGCGCTCGTCTTCGTGCCGGCCGCGATGGAGAGCAACACCGGCAACGGCCTCTTCGCGTATGTCGTGCCGACGACGCGCGGGCCGCTGGCGGCGTGCACCGACGCGACCACTTGTGCCGCGACAGGCACCGTCTGGCATTTCATCTACGTCGCGAACGGAAACCGCCTGTCGAACCTAAACGGCGGCACCACTCGTGAGACGCTGCAGAACTCCTACGTCGTCAGCAGCGTCGACGTCCGCGTCTTCATCGACGGAGTCGAGCAGACATCGTTCGCCGACCACTACACACCTGCGCCGTCCCCCCGCCTCCGCAGCTGGGCCGGGCATTGGCCGACGACGGTGAAGTGCCAACCGACCGCGCCGCCGGATCCGTGTAACGAGATCCACAATCCGGCTGTCGTCCCCGGCGAGGTCGCATCCGTCCTATACACGGGCTGGTCGCACGGCGCCGACGAGCCGGACGGCACCTACGCGTTCAGGTACACGATCCACGGCAGCCTCAACGGCACAGCGGTCGACCTGACTGCAAGCTCGCCGCCGATCGCGATGACGCGCTAGCTCTCACGACGAGGGCCCGGCCCCGCGCCGGGCCCTCGTTACTCGCGGGATGAGTACCTGACCTCGGTCACGCCGCCGGCAGAACCGGCTCGGGGCGCACGAACGACGCATCGTGGCCGCGCTCGTTCGCGGCCGGCAGCTGCTCCCGGTCGAGGGCGCCGATGCGAACCAGCAGCTCGAACTCGTCGCGGAGGTGCGTGCGCATCATCTCGGGACCGTCCGTGGCGATCGTGAAAAGGACGCCGTTGTCGGTGAAGGCTCGGAAGGTCTCGCGCACCGCCTCCTCCGACTCGAGCGCCTTTGTCAGTAGGTTCGACGTCGGGCAGATCTCGAGCACGATCTCCCGAGCGCGCAGCGTGTCCATCAGCTCCTGGTCGCGCGCCGCGAGGATCCCGTGGCCGATCCGGTCGGGGCGCAACGCCTCGATCACCTCGCCGATCTCCTCGATTCCCGCGTCGCCGCCCTCCTCGCCGACGTGGATCGTGATCCCGAGTCCGGCTTCGCGCGCCTCCTCGACGAGCGGCTGCAAGTCGCGGTAGCGGTAGCGCTCTCCGCTCGGTCGCGGGCCCGCGACGTCGATCCCACAGATCCCCCGAGGCGCCCAACGGATGGCCTTGTCGACGATCACCGCGTTCATCTCCTGGGTAAACGTGCGGTCCATCATCAGGATCAGGCCCGCGTTCACCTGGGGGTACTCGAGGCTCGCCCGGTCGAGCCCCCGGATCGCTGCGAGGATGATGTGATCTAGATCACGTTCTCCGCCGCGGTTTCGCTTCATCGGGTTGAACCGGAGCTCGAGCGTGGTGATCCCCTGAGAGCGGTAGGCGCCGCCGATCGCCGCGTGTACGGAGCGCTCGACGGCGAGCGGGCTCGACTGGATCAGCTCTGTCCAGTGGTAGATCGCGTCGAGCGCGTTCAGGTCGGCGACGCCGCGCGGGTCGGCGATCGTCACGAGCCGGTCGAACTCCCAGTAGTCCTTGACCGGCAGCGCGATACCCTGCTCGTGGGCGAGGCTCCAGAGGATGTCGGAGGAAACCGAGCCGCCGAGGTGCGTGTGCAGCTCGGCGAGGCCCTCCATGGAGAAAGTCTACGGAGATCAGCGGAGGCCGCGGATCGCATCGAGCGCGCGATCGACCTCGGCCGGAGTGTTCAGGATGCTCGGCGCGACGCGCGCGTACGAGGGCGAGTACGGCGTCACCGTGGCCACGATCCGCCGGGCGCGGAGCCGGCTCACGACCGTGTCGGGGCTCATACCCTTCACCTCGAAGCAGACCAGCCCGGCGGAGAGGCCGGCCGCCCGCGGCGTGTGAAGCGTCACGTGCGACATCCGGGCGAGGCCGTCTTTGAGGCGGCTGTTGAGCGCGTGCGTCCGCGCGGCGATCCGCGCCTTGCCGATCTGCCGATGGAGCAGGAAACCCTCGGCGAGTGCCCAGCGATGCTCGAACGAATGGAAACCGCCGGGGGTGTTCGCCGCGCCCGGCGTCTCCGTCCCGGTGAACGAGGGGATCGTCGAGGTTGCCGAGGGCCAGGCGCCCGGCGCTCCCCAGACCAGCCCCGTGCCGCGTGGGCCGAACAGCCACTTATGGCAGCCGGTTGCAAAGAAGTCGCAGCCGAGATTGGCGACCTGGACGTTCTCGATCCCGAAGCCGTGGACGCCGTCGACGCAGAGGAGAATGCGATCGCGCTCCGCACGGCCGGCATTCAGCCGTGCGAGCGCGTCCGCGATCTTCCGGACGGGCAGCTTCACGCCCGTGCTCGAGTGCACCCACGTGATTGCGAGCACCCGCGTCTGCGGCCGGACCGCGCGGGCGATGCGGTCGACAATCTCGCTCTCGGAGGCCGCTTCGGACCGGTCGTAGAGCGTGATCTTCCGCACGGTTGCGCCCGAGCGCTTCGCCTTCGTATCCAGGGCCTCGTGGGTGACGAAGAAGTCGTGGGTCGTCGTCAGCAGCTCTTGCCCCGTTCGCACGTCGAGGCCCGCGTAGAGCAGCGAGAGGCCCATCGTCGTGCTGTCGGTAAGGGCGATGTCCTCGGGGTTTGCGCCGAGGTACCCAGAGGCCGCCGCCAAAACCCTTCGTTCGTTAGGGATCCAGTGCTCGTGGAGGTAGTCGACCGGGTTCGCGTCGAGCCTCCGCCGGTGCCTCTCGATCGCCTTCCGCACGGCGGCCGGATGTGAGGCAAGGAGGAACGCCCCCAGGTGGATGACGCCTGGTTGCAGGTTGAATTGCCGGCGCACCATCGACCAGTCGCGAAACGACTGCTCGACGTCGCCGCTCGCCGAAACGTCCTCGAGCGACCCGAATCCGGCGACAGCCGCCACGGCGATCCCGCTGCGTGTGAGGAATTTCTTGCGGTCGAGCACGTTCATCCGTCGCCTCGATCGTACGCCCGGCCACGGGAATGTCGACACCGGTCGGTTCCGTTCGTCCTAACCGAGGAAGCGAACGAAAGGAGTGCTAAATGGGCACCGAGCCGTTGTCCGGAAGCGAGGTTGGCAGCCGCGTACTTGTCGGAAAGTGTGAATGCGGGACGGTCCGGTACCGCGTCGCGGACGCATTCCTCTACGCATCGAACTGTCACTGCTCGCGCTGCCGCGCCGCGACCGGCTCCGCGTTCAAGCCGTTCGCCGGCATCGAGAGGGAGAAGCTCGAGCTCACGGACGGCTGGGAGGCGCTGCTGATCAACGGAGACAAAGACT
>DASQWX010000055.1:0-15348 GCA_035640035.1 Gaiellaceae bacterium | reverse complement strand
CGTCCAGGACTTCATCCAGCGAACGATCGAGCGGGCTCGCGAGGACGGCTACACGACCTCGCTGCTGGGGAGGCGCCGGCCGGTGCCTGAGCTGCGGGCGTCGAACCGGCAGACGCGCTCGCTGGGGGAGCGGCTTGCGGTCAACTTCGTCATGCAGGGCTCGAACGCGGACATCATCAAGGTGGCGATGATCGCGATCCATCGCCGGCTGCGCGACGAAGGGCGGGTGGCGCGGCTCGTGTTGCAGATCCACGACGAGCTGCTGCTCGAGGCGCCGGCGAACGAGGTCGCGGCCGTGAGGGAGCTCGTTCGCGAGGAGATGTGCAACGCGTACGAGCTCGATCCGCCGCTGGCCGTCGACGTCGGCGTCGGCGACGACTGGAACGAAGCTAAATCCTGAAAGTCCGGCGCGCTTCGCGGGCCATAACGACTTTCACGATATCGGCGGCAATCCCAGCCGCAGCGGGCCATGACGGGCTGACGTTTCCATGAGCCGCAGCGCAGCTCGTTGGGTCTGGCACCGACGGACTGCCAGAACGGCCCCGTCCTGCGTGACAAAAGCGTGACGATTCGCACCCGTTTAGGGTTTTCGGGTGCTCGTCACTCTGCCTGACGGCTACAAGCTCAACGTCGAAGAGCTCGGCAGCGGCTTTCCGTTGATCGTTCTCCACGGCGGGCCGGGCATGGACCATTCCATGTTCCGCCCGTACCTCGACCCGCTCGGCGACGAGTTCCGCCTGCTCTACGTCGACGAGCGCGGCCAGGGCCGCTCTGATCGCGTCGACCCGGAGACCCTGTCGCTCGAAGTCTTCGCCCGCGACGTCGACCGGCTGGCGGAGGCCCTCGACCTCGACTCCTTCGCGCTGCTCGGCCACTCGTTCGGCGCGATCATCGCCACGTATCACGCAACCGAGCTCGGCACCGCCGCCGCATACGTGATCTCGGGCGGCGGCGAGTCGAGCGACGCCCTCGAGGCCGACGTCGAGGTCTCGCTCGCCGCCCTCGGCGACGACGGGGAGACGATCAAGAGCTCCTGGGAGGCCGAGAAGACCGTCGAGACCGACGAGCAGCTGAAGCAGTTGCTGCGCGACCAGATGCCGTTCCATTTCCACGGCGAGCCCCCGCCCGGCTACGCCGAGGAGACCGTCGGCTCGCCGGAAGTCCTCCGCTACTTCGCCAACATCGGCTACGGGGCGTTCGACTACAGGCCGAAGCTGAATGGCGTGGCGAAGCCGACGCTCCTGATCGTCGGCGATCACGACCGCACTACCACGCCTCGAGCGGCGCGCGCCCTGCACGAGGAAATCCCGAACAGTGAGCTCGCCGTCATCGCCGACGCCGGCCACATGAGCTTCGTCGAGCAAACGGAGCCGTACCTCCGAGCCGTACGCAGATTCCTGAGCGGCGTCGCCGCGGCGGCGTAAAACCCGAGCGGAACGCAACAAACCCGGGGCTATACTGACCAGCCGTTTTGGCGAACGAAACTGTCAACCCCGAAACCCGGACGACGGAGCCGCAGGCGCCGCCGCCGGAGCTCGACGATTCCGAGTTCTGGACGAGCGGCCCCGAGGGCGAGCTCGTCCCGAACTACGACGCCACCTTTCCGACGATCAACGAGGGCGAGGTCGTGCACGGCACGGTTGTCCGGGTCGACAAGGACGAAGTGCTCGTCGACATCGGCTACAAGTCCGAAGGGGTCATCCCGGTCGCCGAGCTCTCGATTCGCCGCTCCGTCAATCCCGAGGACGAGGTCCAACTCGGCGAGGAGATCGATGCGCTCGTCCTGACGAAGGAGGACGCCGAAGGCCGGCTGATCCTGTCGAAGAAACGAGCCCGCTTTGAGCTCGCGTGGAAGAAGATCGAGGCTGCCGCGGAATCCGGCGAGCCCGTGATCGGCAAGGTGATCGAGGTGGTCAAGGGCGGCCTGATCCTCGACCTCGGCGTCCGCGGCTTCCTGCCCGCATCGCTCGTCGACATCCGGCGCGTCCAGGATCTCGACGAGTTCCTGGGCCAGGAGCTCCGCGCGAAGGTGATCGAGCTCAACCGCTCGCGCAACAACGTCGTCCTCTCCCGCCGCGCCGTGCTCGAGGACGAGCGCAAGGAGCAGCGGCAGCAGATCCTCGACCGGCTCAATCCCGGCGACGTCGTCGACGGCCAGATCTCCAACATCGTCGACTTCGGCGCCTTCGTCGACCTCGACGGGATGGACGGCTTGATCCACATCTCCGAGCTTTCGTGGAGCCACGTCAACCATCCGAGCGAGGTGCTCGAGATCGGCCAGAACGTGAAGGTGAAGGTGCTCGACATCGACCGCGAGCGGCAGCGGATCTCGCTCGGTCTCAAGCAGACACAGTCGGATCCGTGGCAGCAGGTGCTCGACACCTACAGCGAGGGTGACGAGGTCGACGGCAAGGTGACGAAGGTCGTCACGTTCGGCGCCTTCGTCGAGATCCTGCCGGGCGTCGAGGGCCTCGTCCACATCTCCGAGCTCGCGCAGCACCACGTCGAGAACCCGCGCGAGGTCGTCTCGCAGGGCGACGAGGTGAAGGCGAAGATCATCGAGGTCGACGGCGAGCGACGCCGGCTGTCGCTCTCGCTCAAGCGAGTCGAAGGCGGCGGGGTTGTCTCGCGCGCCGACGACGCCGAGCCGATCGAGGGGACACCCGATCTCGACCTCTCAGAGGAGGTATTCCCGGAGACGCCGGCGGCCGAGGCGGTCGAGACTCCCGGCGGCGAAGCTTCGGAGAGCGCCCCGACCGAGACCGGCGACCTTCCTCCGGAAGTCGTCGACGAGAGCATCGAGGCCGACGCCGCAGCTCCCGACGAGCCTGGCCCAGGGGATTCCGAAGGCGAGGCACCGGCCGCGCCAGACTCGCAGGAGTAAGGTGGCGCGACCGGTCGCGGTCGCGATCACCGGAGGGATCGGAGCCGGCAAGACCGAGGCGTTGCACGCGTTCGCCCGGCACGGCGCGGCGACGATCTCGAGCGACGACATCGTCCACCAGCTACTCCGCGAGGACGAAGAAGTCCGGAAGGCGCTGGTGGAGCGGTTCGGGACGGCGATCCTGGACGACGCCGCGCACATCGACCGAGCCGCGATCTCGAAGATCGTCTTCGACGATCGTGAGGCGCTGGCCTGGCTCGAGGCGCTGCTCCATCCCCTCGTCGTGGCGCACTACCTCGGCTGGCGGGAGTCGCTCGCCGAGCTTCCGGATCCCCCGGCCGTCAGCGCGACCGAGGTACCGCTCCTGTACGAGGTGGGCGGCGAGGGCAGGTTCGACGCCGTCGTCGTGATCACGGCGCCGGAGGACGTGCGCCGAGCACGCGCGCGGATCGCCGGCGCCGAGCAACGAGAGGAGCGCCTCATCGCAGACGACGAGAAGGCTGCGCGCGCCGACTTCGCATACGTCAACGACGGCACTCGACAGCAGCTGGACGACTTCGTCGCCGAGACGATGCGAGCGCTTGCCGCCCGGGCCGAGGCTTGAAGCGCCTCGCCGTCGTCGTCGCGATCGTCGGTGTCGCCGGGGCAGTTGCTCTCTACGCGCACGAGACCGAGCCCGCGTGGTGGGTGCGGATCTGGTACCCGCTGAAGTACGAGACGATCGTGCGCGGCCACGCGCGGAACTACCGCCTGGACCCGGCGCTGCTCGCGGCCGTGATCGACCAGGAGAGCAAGTTCCGCTCGAATGTGAAGTCGAGGTCGGGCGCGATCGGCCTCATGCAGCTCCTTCCGGACACCGCCAAGGGGATCGCCGTCCACACGGGCGGGACGCGATTCCGCCTCGACGATCTCTACAACCCGGAGATCAACGTCCGCTACGGCGCGTGGTACCTGCGTCACCTGATCGACAAGTACGGCGACGAACGAACCGCTCTCGCGGCGTACAACGCGGGGCAGGAGAACGTGGACGAGTGGCGGCGCCGGGGCAAAGGGATCGCTTTCTCGGAAACCCGGCACTACGTGAAGCGGGTTGAACACTTGAAGACGCTCTATCGGCGTGGCTACGGGAAGGAGCTGGGCGTGGCGCCACCGTGATGTTCAGATGATGTTTGACAAACGCCACAATGATGTCATAATGACATCACCATGCAGCTACGACCGTTCGTCGAGGGTCTTCAGGCGGATCTGGCCGAGATCGCAGCCGTCGGCGACGACGACGTCGCCGAGGCCGCCCGCAGGCTGACCAAGGCCGTCGGTGCCTCGGCGGGCCTCCGGCTTCTCGACGCCCTGACCGAAGCGGCGCTCGAGCTGAGCAGCCAGCTTCCGTCGGGACACGTCGAGATCAGGCTTTCCGGCCAGGATCCGTCACTCGTCTACGTCGAGGAGGAGGCCGAGCCGGCTCCTCCAGCCGCGGGCGAGGACGCCCTGGTGGCAAGGATTTCGCTCCGGCTGCCAGAGGGCTTGAAGATCGCGATCGAAGCGGCCGCAACCCGTGAGGGCGTATCTGTCAACTCGTGGCTCGTGCGCGCGCTCGCGCGCGCCGTCAGCTCAGGCGGCGGGGCGCGTCGCGCCGCGGGCAACAGACTCACCGGCTTCGGCCGGAGCTAAGGAGGGGGAGATGTTCTTCCATCTGCCGTTTGGACATGCGGAGGTTCGCGTCGATCCGCGCGACCCGCGCAAGATCTGCCCGCCCGGCGCGCTCGACGTCATCCGCCGCGTCCGCGGCCGCCGGTCATGAGGCGCGAGACGTTCGAGACTCCGGGCGAGGTCACGCTCGACATTCGCGTCCCCACCGGCCGCATCGACATCGCGGGCGCGCCGAGCATGGCGACCGAGATCGAGCTTGACGTTCGCGGTAGCGACGACGAGGCGGCGGACCTGCTCGAGCAGGCTCGGATCGAGCTGCGCGAAGTGCCAAGGGGACACGAAGTGATCGTCCACGTCGATGACCGGAGCTGGGGCGGCCTCCGGTTCTGGCGAAAGGTCGACGTCCGTCTCTCGGTTCGCGCTCCGGAGGGCGCCAACGTCCGCTGTGCGACCTCTTCGGCGGACGTTCGCGGACGCGGGCGGTTGGGCTCGCTCGAGGCGGAAGCGGCGTCCGGCGATATCGAGTTCGAAGAGCTCGAGGGCGATGCCGCCGCAAAGGCGGCAAGCGGCGACGTGAAGCTCGCGTCCGTTGTCGGCGCGGCCGCCGTGAACACGGCTTCCGGCGACGTCGAGCTCGGCCGTATTGGCGGGGAAACGGTGATCAAGACCGCCTCGGGCGACGTCGGGCTCGAAGATGCAGGAAGCCATGTCGTGGTCGCGACCGCATCGGGCGACCAGCGGATCGCAGCCGTGACGGCGGGCCGGGTGGACCTCAAGTCCGCCTCCGGCGATATCGAGGTCGGGATCCGCGAAGGCTCGAACGTCTGGGTCGATGCGCGCGCCATGAGCGGCGAGCTGAGCTCCGAGGTCGAGCTGGGAGACGCCCCGCCGACCGACGAGGGGCCCGACGACGCGCCTCTCGTCGAGCTGAAAGCCACGTCCATGAGCGGCGACATCGAGGTCGTCCGCGCCCCGGCCAAGTGATCTAGATCACATGGTTCGAGACCGGCGGCTACTGGCGCTGCTCGTCGCCGAGACGATCTCGACGACGGGCTCGCAGATGACCTGGCTCGCGCTGCCCTGGTTCGTGCTCGTCGCGACGGGGTCGGCGACGAAGACGAGCTTCGTCATGGCGGCGGAGCTCGTCGGGCTGGCGCTCCTCGGGCTTCCGGGAGGGAAGTTTCTGGGCCGCGTCGGCGCCCGGCGGGCGATGATCGTCTGCGACGCCGCCCGTGCGCCACTGATGGTCGTGATCCCGGTGCTCCACTGGAGCGGCGGCCTCTCGTTCACCGCCCTGCTCCTGATCGCGTTCGGAATCGGAGCCTTCAGCGCTCCGTACTTCGCGGCCCAGAAGGTGATCGTTCCCGAGCTCCTCGGAGAGGACGAGCAGCACGTCTCGGAGGCAAACGCACTCTTCCAGGCGGCGACCAGGGTGACCCTGCTCGCGGGGCCGGTGCTGGCCGGAATCCTCATCGGCGTGATCGGAGCAACGAGCGTGCTGCTCATCGACGCCGGGAGCTACCTCGTCTCCGTGCTCCTCGTCGCGTCCTTTGTTCCTGCTCGGCCGCCGGTGGAGCAGGCGGCCGAGCATCGCGAGATCCGCGCCGGCATCCGCTTCCTGGCTCACGATCGGCTGCTGCGCGTGTGGTGGCCGGCGTTCGCGCTGGGCGACACTGCCTGGACCGCGTTCTTCGTCACGGTTCCGGTCCTCGTGCTCGCCCGCTTCGGTCACGACGCCAAGATCGCCGGCTGGCTGTTTGCGTCCTTCGGTGTCGGAGCGGTGATCGGGAATGCGGTCGCCTTCCGCTTTCTCACCCGCCGTCTCGAGGGGCTCGCGATCATCTCCACGTTCGTGATGGGCCAGGCCCTGCCGCTGTGGCTGCTGTGGCTGCCTCTGCCGGCGATCGGCCTCTCGGCCGCGATCTTCGCCTCAGGCGTCGCGAACGGACTGGTCAACCCGAGCCTGCACACGGTCTCGACGCTGCGAGTTCCTCCGCCGATGCGCCCGACCGTGATGACGACGGCGATGGTGCTCTGGGCGCTCGTGAACCCGCTCGGGCTCTTCGTCGCCGGCCCGATCCTCGACGCATTCGGGACCAAGCCGGTGCTGCTCGGCTTCGCCGCCGTGCAGACGCTGACGATGGGCGCCGCCGGCCTCGCGGCCGTGCGCGAGCGCGGGCGAACGCGGCTCGAGCTCTCGCCGGCCTAGGCGCTTTTCTCGAGCTCGTTTGCCTTGCTCGTCAGCGCTGCGAAACCGGCCTGCAGGAAGTCGTTGACCGCGGCTGCGCCGAGCGACCACGTGAGCAGCCGGCCGAAGCGCGGTGCCAGAATTTGTGTCGAGGCGAGCCCGGCCGCGACCCAAGTGCCGATGCAGCGCGTGCAGGTGACGAGCTCGCCGATCGCCTGTTCCATGCCGCCGCTGACCGGCTCCTCGCCGCCGCCGTGGGCATGGCCACGGACGAACGGCTGGCGGATGAAGCTGGTGACCTCGTCGTGCGAGAGCGTCCGCGCCGCCTTGAACGACGCGGCGCCGAGCACCGCGAAGTCGAGCGCCGTCTGGCATTGGGGGTCGCGGTCGAACAGCCGTCCGAGAGCGCCCGAGGCGGCGAGAAGCCCGGTGAAGGTGCCGACGATCGCCGCATACGAGCCGTATGGGGGGCGTTCTTCGAAGGCAGACATCGCCGCTAGCCTTGTTCCCGATGGCCGAGTTCAAAACATCCGACGCGTACCAGCCGACCGGCGACCAGCCCGAAGCGATCGCGACGCTCGCGGACGGGCTGAGGGCGGACGAGCGCTACCAGACGCTGCTCGGCGCGACGGGAACCGGCAAGACCGCGACGATGGCCTGGATCATCGAGGAGGTCGGCAAGCCGGCGCTCCTGATCGCACACAACAAGACGCTCGCCGCGCAGCTCTGCAACGAGCTGCGGGAGTTCTTCCCGAACAACGCGGTCGAGTACTTCGTTTCCTACTACGACTACTACCAGCCCGAGGCGTACGTCCCGCAGGCCGATCTCTACATCGAGAAGGACTCGTCCCAGAACGACGACATCGCGCGGCTTCGGCTCGCGGCGACCTCCGCGCTCTTCACGCGCCGCGACGTGATCGTCGTCGCGTCGGTCTCGTGTATCTACGGCCTCGGCTCGCCCGAGGAATGGCGCGAGCGCGTCCTGATCTTGACCGTCGGCGAGGAGCACGACCGCGATCTTGCGCTCCGGAAGCTGATCGACAGCCAGTACGTCCGCAACGACTCGGTTCTCGGGCGCGGCCGTTTCAGGGTCAAGGGTGACGTCGTCGAGGTGCAGCCGGCCAACCAGGAGACCGCCTACCGGATCTCGTTCTTCGGCGACGAGGTCGAGCAGATCAGCCACTTCGACCCGCTGACGGGCGAGATCTACGCGCATCTCGACAACGTCGCGATCTGGCCGGCGACCGAGTACGTGACCTCGAAGCCGACGATCGAGCGGGCGGTCGACGAGATCCGCCACGAGCTCGAGCAGCAGGTCAAGCACTTCGAGGCCGACAACCGGCTGCTCGAGGCACACCGAATCCGCCAGCGCACCGAGTACGACCTCGAGATGCTCCAGGAGCTCGGCTTCTGCAACGGGATCGAGAACTACTCGCGGATCCTCGAAGGCCGTGGGCCGGGGACACACCCGTTCACCTTGCTCGACTACTTCCCGAACGACTTCGTCGTCTTCGTCGACGAGTCGCACCAGACGGTGCCGCAGCTCGGCGGCATGTACGAGGGCGACCGGTCGCGGAAGCAGACGCTG
The DNA here is from genome assembly GCA_035640035.1 of Gaiellaceae bacterium. Taxonomy (GTDB): domain Bacteria; phylum Actinomycetota; class Thermoleophilia; order Gaiellales; family Gaiellaceae; genus 13-2-20CM-68-14. Next base: position 7,041 of record DASQWX010000055.1, on the reverse strand, counting down.
GTCGACTACGGCTTCCGGCTCCCGTCGGCGCTCGACAACCGCCCGCTTCGCTTCGACGAGTTCCTCGACAAGGTGCCGCAGCTGGTCTTCGTCTCCGCCACACCCGGCCCGTTCGAGCTGCGCCACTCGACCCGTGTCGCCGAGCAGCTGATCCGTCCGACGGGAATCGTCGATCCCGAGGTCGAGCTGCGCGCGACGAAGAACCAGATCGACGACCTCCTGAACGAGATCCGGCGGCGCGAGGAAGTCGGGGAGCGCGTCCTCGTGACGACGCTGACGAAGAAGATGGCCGAGGACCTGACCGACTACCTGCTCGAGTCCGGCGTCAAGGCGCGGTATCTGCACTCCGAGGTCGACACGCTCGAGCGGATCCAGATCATTCGCGAGCTTCGGCTCGGGGAGTACGACGTTCTCGTCGGCGTCAACCTGCTTCGTGAGGGGCTCGACCTTCCCGAGGTCTCGCTCGTCGCCGTGCTCGACGCCGACAAGGAGGGCTTCCTCCGCGGCAGGACGGCGCTCGTCCAGACGATCGGCCGCGCCGCGCGGAACACGAACGGCAAGGTACTGATGTACGCCGACAAGCTGACCGAGGCGATCAAGGGCGCGATCGACGAGACGGACAGGCGAAGACGCGCGCAGCTCGCGTACAACGAGGAGCACGGGATCACGCCCGAATCGATCCAGAAGGGCGTCTCGGACATCGCCGAGTTCCTCTCGCTGGAGTCGCCGACCGTGCCCGGTCGACGGCGCCGCGACGGCCGCAAGGTCGAGGGCATGAGCGCGGAGGAGCTCGAGCGGCTCGTCATCACGCTCGAGGAGGAAATGTTCACCGCGGCCGAGGAGCTGCGCTTCGAGTACGCGGCGAAGCTGCGGGACGAGATCAAGGACCTGCGGAGGGAGCTGCTAGCGACGGCCGAGGCGTAGTGCCCGCCGTCGTGGTTAGATCGCCGGCGTGATCGGGTTCATCATCTTCCTGCTCGTCTGGGGCTTCATCGTCGGCGGGCTCGCTCGCCTGGCGGTGCCCGGGCCCGATCCGATGCCGATCTGGATGACGATTGCTCTCGGGCTCGCCGGCTCGCTGCTCGGAGGTCTGATCGGGAAGCTTCTGTTCGGTTACCCGGGCGGCTTTCCGCTTGCCCTCATCTGTGCCGTTCTCCTCCTGATCGCGTACCGGCATTACGTCCAGCGCCGGCCGATCTGGGGCCCCGGGGCGCGGCGCCCGCCGGCAGCCTGACGCATCAGAGGCCGAGGTTTCTTGCGCGTTTGGCCGGAGAAACAGGCCATATGCACTGGATATGGCTCATCATCGTCGGTGCGATCGTCGGCGCTCTCGGCCGCCTGCTGCACCCGGGGCGGGACCCGATGGGCTGGATCGTCACGATCCTGATCGGCATCGCATCGCTCGTTATCGCCGGCCTGATCTTCAGCAGTGCATGGCTCGAGTTCATCGTCGGCGTCATCGTCGCGATCGTGCTCGTGGCGCTTGTCGGTCGTTTCTTCGGCGAGCGCGGAGCTGCTACCGCAGGGATTTAGGCAGGCTCGATCTCGAGGGGCTGACGGCCACGCGGGAATCGCCGCACGGCCGTCAGCCCCCAGTCGTCTTCGCGCCAGACATAGGTGGTAATCACGAGCTCGTGCTCGTGCGCCTCGTAGACGTGGAGACCGCGCGCCTCGCCGCGCCGGTTCGGCCGCGGTTGCCCGAGACCCGGGGCCACCGAGACGGTCGCTCCCCGCAGGCTGCCGGGGGCAACCTCGAACTCGTGCCGCTCGGACACCGCGGCCTGGTGGATGTGGCCGGCGAGGATCAGCTCGGCGCCGGCGTCGACGAGCGAGGCGAGCACGTGCGTCCGCCGCGCGACGGGCTTCTTCCTCGAGCGCCACGGCGCCCCGATCAGGTGGTGGTGCAGGGCGACGACTCGTAGCGTGCCTTCGGGCGCGGTCGCGAGGAGCTCGGCGGCGTTTTGAAGCTGAGCCGAGCGGACGCCGCCGGACTGGTGCCGCCACGGCCGGACGGAGTTGAGCCCGACGACGAAGAGCCCCTTGCCCCGGTGAATCGGCTCCGTCGTCTCCCACTGCCGCTCGAACTCGCGGAACGGCCGAGTGAACCGTGCGGGAAATGCCCAGGGAATGTCGTGGTTGCCAGGAATGACGAGCAGCGGCCGTTCGAGCCGCCTCAGAAAGGCGGCTGCCCGCTCGTGCTCGCCACGGCGGCCGCGGTGGGTCAGATCGCCGCTCGCGACGACCAATTCGGGCTCGATGCGGTCGATCAGCGTGTCGAGCGCGCGCTCGATTTCCGGCTCCTCGACGGTGCCGACGTGCAGGTCCGAGAGGTGGAGGAGCCGCGCTGGCACCGGCGAAGGAGGCTAGTACACTGAGTTACGTGCCCGATGAATCGACCGAGATCTTCGACGATCTCTATCTCGGCTTGCGCGCCGGCGGCGCAATGCGCAAGCAGCGGCGCGGCGAGCCTCTGACCGACGAGGAGCAGGAGGCGCTCGGGCGCTGGCATCGGCTCTCGACCTGGCGCAAGGCCGCCGCGGTAGGCGCCTTCGGCGTCGGCACGTTCGGTCTGGGCTTCACGCTCGGCGGCCTCGTGTTCGGGCGCTGGCGCAAGGCGTAAATCGGCCGCCTCGCTATTTAGCGGCCGTGCCGGGCGCCGGCACGACCTCTTGAGCGGCATCGCAAGCGATGCCGAGGGCGGCCTCGTGTTCGGGTGCTGGCGGAAGGCCTAGATCACCCTTCGGCGTCTTTCGCCGGGAAGAGGAGCGTCGGCACCTCTTCCTCGGACGGATCCTTGTCGCGGACGATCACGTCGACGAGGGTGACGAGGACGGCCGCGATCGGCACCGCGAGCAGCACGTAGACGCCCCCGAGCAGCAAGCCGATCGCCGTCACCGAGACCAGGACGACGAGCGGGGAGAGCCCGACGGCGTGGCCGAGGACCCTGGGGACGACGAGGTAGTCCTCGACCAGCCGGATGCCGAGGACGGCGAGGCCGGCGCCGAGCGCCACCTGCCAGGAGACGGTCAGCCCGACTCCGATCGCTACCGCGCCCGCTGCGAGTGGCCCGATGACCGGGATGATCTCGACGACGCCCGCGAAGATGCCGAGCAAGAGCCAGAAGGGCACGCCGATCGCCCAGAACGCGAGTGAAAGCGCGGTCCCCACGAAGATGATCAGGATCAACTGACCGCGGACGAAGGCGCCGAGCTTCGCGTCGATCAGATCCCAGGTGTCGCCTACGGTTCTTCGACGCTCGCGGGGAAGGATGGATAAGAGCACGCGTCTCGCCCGGTCTCGCTCGAAGATCCAGTAGGCGGCGACCGCGAAGGTGAAGAAGATTCCGATCAGCACCTCGAAAGCGGTCTTGGTGACGCTGACGGAAGCGTGGAAGACCGAGCTCGCCGTCGGCAGCTTCTTCAGCCGCTTTTGCACCCCCGTCAGGATCGTGTGCTTGATCCCGGTCGAGTTCTTGGCCGCCCTGTTCAGCTCGCTGCGCGAGGTGGGGACGTTGCCGAGAGCCTGGCTGACCTGGCTGACGGCCCGGGGAACGACCAGCCAGAGAAAGAGCGCGACCAGGCCGGCGAGCGCCAGGTAGTGAATCGCAAGGCCGACGCTTCGCGGCACGCGTCTCGCGTAGAGCCACTCGATTCCCGGCCGCATCGCGGCGGCGATCACGAGGCCGAGGAAGAAGAGCGACAGGAGCACGCGCAACTTCCAGAGCGCGAGCGCGAGCGCGACGATGCCGACGACGACCAGGGTCACGACCGCGGCTTTTCGAGCGACTTGTGCCACGACCTGGTCATCCCCCCTGTTGCGACTCCCGAAAACAGGCGGCAGGACCGGGGCGTTCGGCGGCGAAGCCGCGCGCGTGCGCAAGCATCTCGGCGAGCGGATCTACCTCGACTCGAGGAGGCATGGGATCGTCCTCGTGCCCGCCCTGGCGCGCGTCTTCCTGATTGCGGGCGTCGGCGGCTTTCTGATCTCGCTTCGCTGGCCGCTTCCAGTCGCGGGAGCCGCGCTCGTGGCGATCGCAGCTCTGCTCGCCCTGCGCGCCGTCTGGACGTGGGAGCGGACCCACGTGATCGTGACCGACGACAGGCTCGCGCTCGTCCGCGGCACGCTCCGGCGACGGATCGCGGCCGTCCGGCTCGAGCGGGTCGGGGCCGTGGAGGTCGAGCAGAGCCTGCTCGGGCGTATTTTCGGCTACGGCACGTTGATCGCCGGACCGCTGTCGATCACGTACGTGCCTCAGCCGCGCAACGTCTACGGCGTCGTCGACAGTCTGTCGCCGTAGCCTGAGCCGGCACGCAGCCGCCGCATCGTGATCGAAGTCCAGAATCTGACCAAGCGATACCGTCGCACGACCGCGGTCGACGACCTCAGCTTCAGCGTTCCGCGCGGTCGTATCACCGGCTTCCTGGGCCCGAACGGCGCCGGCAAGACGACGACCCTCCGCGTGCTCCTCGGGCTGGCGCTGCCGACGAGCGGGCAGGCGACGGTCGCGGGGCGCCGTTACCGGGCGCTCGAGTCGCCGCTGCGGACCGTCGGCGCGGTGCTGGAGGCCTCCAACTACCATCCGGCGCGCAGCGGCCGTAACCACCTCCGCGTCCTTGCCGCCGCCGCCGGAATCCCGCGGTCGCGCGTCGATCATGTTCTTGCGGAGGTGGAGCTCGCGGACGCCGCGAAGCGCCGAGTCCGGAGCTATTCGCTCGGCATGCGCCAGCGGCTCAGCGTTGCCGCGGCGTTGCTCGGTGAGCCGGAAGTGCTCGTTCTCGACGAACCGGCGAATGGGCTCGATCCGGAGGGGATCCGCTGGCTGAGGCGGTTCTTGCGCGGCTTCGCGGCGGACGGCGGCACGGTCTTCGTGTCGAGCCATGTTCTCGCCGAGGTGTCGCAGCTCGCGGACGAGGTCGTGATCATCCACCGCGGCAAGCTCGTGGCGCACCAGTCGGTCGCGGAGCTGACGGCTCAGGCTGCCGGAGCCACCAGGGTCAGGTCGCCGCGGTCGGACGATCTTCTGGCCCGGCTGCGCGATGCGGGAATCGACGCCGAGGCCGTCGGCGCAGGCGCGTTGTCGGTGCACGCGCCGCCGGAGCTCGTCGGCGACCTGGCCGCCGAATCCGGGATTCCAATCCACGAGCTCGTCGTCGAGACCGGCACGCTCGAGGAGGCGTTCCTCGAGCTGACCGCGGAGCCGCGGGAATGACCGCTTTCCGCGCGGAGCTGTTCAAGGCGTTCACGACCCGGCTCCTGCTCTGGTTCGTGCTCGGCCTGCTCGCCTTCCTGCTGCTCGTCCTTTCGATTCACATCGGCTCCGACGACGTTCAGCACCTGAGTCCGCTTTCGAAGCAGCGGTCGACGTTCGAGCTCGCAGGCCTGGCGGCGGTCGTCGCCGTCCTTGTCGGGTCCATTCTCATCACGACCGAGTACGCGCACGGGACGATCAACCAGAGCTTCCTCGCCGTGCCCGTGCGGGAGCGGCTGCTGTTCGCGAAGCTCGGCGCCGTCGCCCTGGTGGCGTTAGTGATCGCCGTCTTTGCCGACGCGGCGACGTTGCTGATCGCCGAGCTCTGGTACCAGGGACGCGGGCTGACACTGCACGTGGGAAGCGACACTCTGGCGCCGTTGCTCGGCGCTATCGGCGCGTCGATGCTGGCCGCGGGGATCGGCTTCGGGATCGGTGCGTTCCTGCGCCGGCAGACCTTTTCGATCGTCGCGATCCTGCTCTGGCTGCTGATCGGCGAGGGCATCATCAGCGCCGTCGGCGACGCGGCGCGCTTCGCGCCGGGCCATGCGCTCGGAGCGGTGGTCGCCGCGCACGCCCAGGGCTCCCGGGACGTGCTCGCCGTGTGGCCGGCGACGATCGTCGGCCTCCTCTACGTCGCCGGCTTCTGCGCGGCGGGGTTCCTGGCCGTGCTCGGCTCCGACGCACCGACCAGCGGCGACTGACGCCCTCGGCACGAGCGCCTGCTCGCTCCGATTGGGTCTGGCACCACGAACTGCCAGCACCGGACCGGGCTGTTGCAACGAAACGCACACCGCCTTGCAACAACGTACGCGCGCGGCGGCCCACCGAAGGCGTCGCGCACCTACGTTCCGGGAGTGCCGCGCGTCCTCCGCACTCAGCTGCCCGACGGGCTCTTCCACGTCGCCACCCGCGCCGTCGAACGGACTCCCGCGTTCTTCGACGACGTCGACCGCATCGGCTTCCTACGGCTCCTCGGCGAGTGCGTCCGCCGGTTCGAGTGGGACATGTACGCCTACTGCCTGATGACGACCCACTACCACCTCGTGCTCCGGGCCGCGCGGGAGGCCCTCTCGGAGGGCATGCGGCGCCTGAACGGTCTGCACGCGCGCCGGGTCAACCTCCGGTTCGACCGCCGCGGCCATCTCTTCGGCGCGCGCTACTCCTCCTGGCTGGTCGAGAGTGAGGAATACGCCGATGCCGTCTGCCGCTACGTGCTCCTCAACCCCGTTCGAGCGCGCCTGTGCGAACGTCCCGAGGACTGGCGCTGGAGCGGCAGCCGCTACGGAAAATCCGTCTAGACCGAACACTTGTTCGACCGCTCCCCCGCGGCTAAACTGGATCGTTCATGGCTGCTGCAGACGAGCTGGTCGTCCACGGCGCCGGCGAGCACAACCTCAAAGACATCACCGTCCGGTTGCCGCGGAACGCGCTGATCTGCGTTACCGGACTGTCGGGATCCGGCAAATCCAGCCTTGCCTTCGACACGATCTACGCGGAGGGCCAGCGCCGCTACGTGGAGAGCCTCTCGGCCTACGCCCGCCAGTTCCTCCAGATGATGGAGAAGCCGGACGTCGACTCGATCGACGGTCTGAGTCCCGCCATCTCGATCGACCAGAAGACGACCTCGCGGAACCCGCGGTCCACCGTCGGCACGGTGACGGAGATCTACGACTACCTGCGCCTGCTCTACGCGCGGATCGGCAAACCGCACTGCCCGATCGACGGGCGCCCGATCAGCGGCCAGAGCCAGGAGTCGATCGTCGACCAGATCCTGCAGCTGCCGGAAGGGA
>DASQWX010000054.1:0-7264 GCA_035640035.1 Gaiellaceae bacterium | reverse complement strand
GTCTCGAAGGTGATCCTGACGACCGGGCTCTCGTCGATGCGGCTCGCGGAAGTCCGCTCGACCGGTGCTTTCGTCTTGCTCGCGCTCGCCCTCGCCGCAGCGAAACCCGACGGCCTGCGCCTGCGCGCCAGCGAGCTCCCGTACTTCATCCTGTTCGGCACCGGCGGGCTCGCGCTCGTGCAGTGGTTCTACTTCCTCGCGATCCACCGGCTCCAGGTCGGCATCGCGCTGCTGATCCAGTACCTCGCGCCCGTGCTCATCGCCTTATGGGCGCGGTACGTGCTGCACGAGGAGGTGCGGGCGCGAATCTGGCTGGCGCTCGGCCTGGCCCTGACCGGTCTCGCCCTCGTGGTCGAGATCTGGAGCGGACTCAGCCTCAGCGCCGCCGGCGTCGCCGCGTCGCTCGGGGCTGCCGGCGCCTACTCCGTCTACGTGCTGATGGCCGAGCACCGCGTCGGCGACCGGGATCCGATCTCGCTCGTCTGCTTCGGCTTCCTGTTCGCTGCGCTCCTGTGGGCGCTCGTACGACCCTGGTGGACCTTTCCGGGTGGCATCGTCGGGCAGAGCGTGTCTCTGCACGGCCACCTCGCGTCGCTGCACCTTCCCGTCTGGCTCCTGATGGCCTGGATGATCGTGCTGGGAACGATCGTCCCGTTCGCGCTGCTCGTCAGCGCGCTTCGCTACATTCCCGCGACTCGGGCAGGGATCGTCGCCATGCTCGAGCCCGTCGCCGGTGCAATCGTCGCCTGGGCGTGGCTCGGCGAGTCATTGACAGGTGTGCAACTTCTGGGCGCAGTTGTCGTATTTATCGCAATTTTGCTGGCGCAAAGCGCACGCTAATGAAGATTTAACATCGTAAAAAAATCAAAAAGATTGCGATCCGTCATCCAGGTTTGGTAAAAGTCCCCCCTTCGCATGCGGAGGCTCGGAGCATCCGTTTGCGTGGTCGCCCTGTTCTCCGTCCTGGTGGTGCCCAGGGCTTTGCCGCGCCCAGTATCCAGGAGCAGTGCCGCGTCGAGCACGCGGGACAGCGCTCTTGTGGTCGCCATGAACGCGGCCCGGACCGCGCGGGGCCTGCCGCGGCTCCGTATCGACGTCCGCCTGACACGCGCTGCCCGTTTCCATTCGCTCGACATGCTTCGTCGGCACTACTTCGCCCACGGCGACTTCGGCGCTCGCATGTGGCAGTTCCGCTGCCGCGGGCGGTTGTTCGCCGAGAACCTCGATTGGGGAAGCGGCGTCGTCACGGCGAATGCGGCTGTCGCGGACTGGCTTGCAAGTCCGCCTCACCGCCAGAACCTCCTCGACCCCACCCTTCGCCGTGTGGGCGTCGCAACCCCAACGGGGTCCTTCGGCGGGTTCTCGAAAGCAACGATGATCACCGCCGACTTTGCCGGCGGGTAGACGCGAAGCCCTAAGCCGTCAGTCCCTGTCGAGAAGTTCGCGGAGCTCCGCGAACTTCTCGCGCCTCAGATCGTCTCGCTCCCCGCTCTCGACGCGTTGGACGAGGTCCCGAACGAGCGGCGCGAGCTCGACGGGATTGAAGGGCTTTGTCACGTAGTCGACGCCGCCCAGATCGATTCCTTTCGCCCTGTCCTTGACCTCGGCGCGGGCCGTCAGGAAGACGATCGGAATGCCGCTCGTGGTCTCGTCGGAGAGCAGCTCCTCGGCGATCTCCCAGCCGTTCCGGCCGGGCATCATCACGTCGAGCAGGACGACGTCCGGCTGCTCGGTGCGCGCGATCTCCAGCCCGGTGTCGCCGTCGGGAGCCTCGAGGACCTTCATCCGCTCGGCCTCCAGGTTGACCCGGCAGAGGAGGCGAATCGGCGCCTCGTCGTCGACAACGAGTACGGTCGTCATCGGGACTCCTGCTTGCTCAGCGCAGGCTTGCGCGCCACGGGAAGCTCGAAGGCGAAGCTGGAGCCGGCACCCTCGCTCGAGTCGACCCACATGCGCCCGCCCATAGCCGAGACGAGGCCGTGGGCGATGAAAAGGCCGAGGCCGGTTCCGCTTGCGGAGGGATCGCGAGTCATGGCTTCCCCACGATAAAACTTTGTGAAGATCCGCCGCTGCTCCTCCTCCGGAATGCCGATCCCCTCGTCGACGACGCGGACCTCGACGGTCTGGTCGTCAGCGCGAGCCGCGACGGTGACCTTCCCGCCCTCGGGCGAGAATTTGACCGCGTTGTCGACGAGGTTGGCAAGGATCTGGCGGAGCTTGTCGCTGTCGGCCTCGGCGTCGATCGGCTCTTCCGGAAGATCGACCACGAAGTCGTGGTCGATGCCGTTCGGGGACTGCTCGGCCGTATGGACGACCTCGGAGACGACGGCGCGAACGTCCGTGGGTGCAAGGTTCACTTGGAGGTCGCCGGTGTCGAGCCGAGCCACGTTGAGCAGCTGGTCGACGATCGTGGTCAGTCGTGCGGACTCGGACGCGATGTAGCCAAGGAAGGTTCGCCGCTCCGCGTCGCCGAAGAGGACGTCCTGGCGTAGCAGTGTCTCGGCGAAGCCGTAGATCGAGGTCAGCGGCGTTCGCAACTCATGCGAGACCGTCGTGACGAAGTCGGATTTCATCTGCTCGACGACGCGCTCGGCCGAGATGTCCCGGAACGCGAAGATCCGGCCCGAGACGGCGCCGGCCGGGTCGCGCATGATCGCCTCGGTCAACGAGAGCCAGACCTCGTCGTCGCCGCGCCGAATCGACAGCAGCCGATCGCCGATGGCATCGGTCTCTGCCTCCTCCCACGACTCGAGCGTCCGGTGCAGGACCTGGAGGGTCGGGCGACCGAACGCGTCCTCCGCCCGGATGCCCGTGATGCGCTCCGCAGCTTCGTTCCAGAGCACGACGCGTCCCTCCCGGTCGACGGCGACGATGCCGTCGGCGATGTTCGCGAGGATCGCGACGCTGCGCTCCTTCTCAAGGGCAACACGCTGGTAGAGCTCTGCGCTCGCGAGCGCAGCGGACGCGTTGCCCGCGAGGGCGCTCAGGGCCTCGATTTCCTCCGGCTGCCACTTTCGCGGCCGGTGCGCATAAACCGAGAGAACGCCCTGAAGACCACCCTCCGAACCTGCGAGCGGGACGGCAAGAAAGGCCCTGTAGCCGGCCGCGAGCGCCGGATCGGAGGCGCCTGCGCCGTCGGCTTCCACGTCGCCGACCGCCACGGGGCTTCGCGTCTGGATCGCATCGCCGGCGGCCCAGCCCGTCGCCGGCGAGCGCGACTCGAGCAGGTCGTCCGGGAGCTCGCCTCCGGCGGCGCTGACCACGAGCTCGTCGTTGTCGAGCAGCCGAACGACCGCGGCGTCGGCGCCGAGCAGGGCAGGAGCCTGAGTCACGATCTCGTCGAGCACCGCTGCGGGATCGAGCTCGGTCGCGAGAAGCGCGCCCGTGCGCGCGAGCTGCTGCGCGAGACCGCGCGCCCTCCGCTCGCTTTCGTAGAGCTCGCTCCGCTCGAGAGCGCCGCGGGCGGTTCCGGCCAGGTTCCGCGCCAGCTCGAGGTCGTAGTCGTTGAAGCGCCGGGGCTCGTCGAAGAAGACGACGACGAGGCCACCTTGTTCACCCGGTGCCTCCAGCGGAACATCCACCGGAACGGCGAGCAGCGAGGCGTAGCCCCACGACTCGGTCGCCTGCCGCCACTCGGCATCGAAGCGGTCGTCCTCGGCGAGCACGGGCGCCGCGATCACGTTGCGGGTGCGCGCGCAGGTGGCAAGTGGCTCGGACGCCTCGCGTGCGGCCCGGTCCACCAAGGCGGTGACGTCGTCCGTCAGCCCGTGGCCGGCCGCGAGCTCGAAGGCATTGTCCCTCGGCATCAGCAGAGCCGCGCAGGCGCCGCCGAGCGCCTCCGCGGCGGCGCGAGCGACAGCGCGGAGAGTCTCGGCATGCGAGATCGGCGCGGCCAGCACCGACGCGATGTCGTAGAAGGCGTGCTGGATCCTGACCTGCCGTGTGCGCTCTTCGAAGCTCTCGGCGTTCCGGAGGGCAAGGGCGGCGAGCGTGGCGAAGGCCTCGAGCAGCTCGGCGTCGGAGCGCGTGAAGGCGCGGTCCGGATCGCGCGTGCCGACACCCAGGACGCCGCGGATCTCGTCCGACCACATCATCGGCACCACGATCGCGCCGACGTAGCCTTCGTACGCGCCGTGCGGCACGGTGTCGGGGATCTCGGAGTAGTCCCGCGAGAGTGCCGGCGCGCGTTCGCGGATCGCCTGCCCTGCCAGGCCCCGGTCCGACGGGAACTCGAAGCCGACGAGCTCGGGCTCGAGCCCGTGAACGGCGGCACATCGGAGCGTGCCGCGCTCGCGGTCGAGCAGGTAGCAGTCGGCGGCTTCGCATCCGAGCAGACGAGCCACCTCGTCGACGAGCCGTTGGATGACGGCCTCCAGCTCGAGCTCCCTCGTCACCACCTGGGCCGCGCGCAGCAGCGCCGTCTGCTCTATCAGCCGCCGGCGGTTCTCCTCGAGTAGCCGCGCCGAACGGATCGCGAGCGCGAGCTCGCCGGCGACCGCCTCGACGAGAGCGACCTCGGCGTCCGACCAGGCGCCCGGCTCGGACCGATGGAGACCGAGAACGCCGATCGCCTGGTCGAAGGCGATCATCGGCGTCGCGACCGCCGACCGCGTTCCCAGGCGGCGCAGCGTCTCGGCTCCGCCCAGCTCGGGATCGGCCAGCTCGGGAGCGTCGTCGATGTTCGCGATCGCGACCGTTCGCCGCTCACGCGCCGCGAGGTTCGTCGCAGCGAGGCTCTTCGTGTGCGGGCCGATCGGCTGCAGTCCCGCCGCGAACCATTCGGCGGCGAGCCGCTGTGGCTCGTCGGGCTGGCCGAGACGGATGAAGCAGCGAGACGCGCCCAGGGCGCGGCCAACCTCTGTCACCGCAATCCGGGTTCCGTCGCTCAAGCCTTCGACCGAGCGGACCCGGCGCGAGATGTCGCTGACGAGCCGCTCGCGTGCCAGCGCCTCGTCGAGGGCGCCGGCCGAGCGCGTGCGTTCGAGCGCGAGCGCCGACTCGGCCGCGAGCGACTGCATCAAGGTCACTTCCTCGCTCGAAAAAGCCCGCTTCGCAGAAGTCGGCGCCGCGACGAGGACGCCGATGATCCGCTCCCCCACGATCAACGGCACGAAGGCGCCGCTCTTCGCGCCGACCGCTTCCACGAGGCGCTTGCTGACGAGCGCCGACGCGGCGCAGTCGAAGACGATGACCGGCGCGGCCTGGAAGTAGGCGCTCGCGACGCCGGAAGGCTCGTTGCGAAGATCGAGCCGGATCTCGCGCCACCAGTCGACGTCGCGCCGCTGGTCGCGAGCCAGCAGACCGCGCGCCTGCCCTCCGTCTTCGTCGATGAGAGCCAGAGCGGTGAACTCGACCTCGAGCACGGACCCGACCTCGTCGAGCAGGACGCGTGCGACGGACTCCGGGTCGTACGTGCGGGCCAGCGCGTCCGAGATCGCCGCCACGGCCTCCAGCTCGCGTTCGCGGGCCGAGACGAGCTTCTGGAGCTCACCCGCTTCGCCCCCTTCCTCGTCGACCTCCGGAGCCCCGCCGCGCTCGCCCCAGCGCGCGACGAAGATCAGCGCGGGAAGGAGAGCGACCAGACTGGCTCCGAACCAGACCCAAACGTGCCCGTTCAAGGCGTCTCGGTCGCGCAGCACCGCGGCGCCGAAGGCGGCGGCCGGAATCCCGAGGCACGGAAACAGCAGCCAGAGCGCGAGGTCGTTCGCGACCATCTGAGCGCGCTCGCGCCAGAGCCGCGGAGCCACTGCGACAGTCAGGGCCAGATAGACCGCTGCGACCGCAAACAGCGGTACCGCGTTGAACCAAAGCGCCTTTGTTTCCGGGCTCACTGAGCCCTGTGGATGATATGAGCCGCGAGGATGCGCGTCGAGCGGCGCGCCGGCGATGGGCTTACCGGTTTGAAAAAATGGGCCGGTCGGCCTATTGGCAAGCGGCGACGCGCACGGTAGCTTCTCTGGCACTGGGCGATGCGCACCGCCGGGCGGTACCTGGCCATGTGCCCGCGGTGAGCAATTGAGAGGGTCCGCCGCCACGACCCCCCGAGCGGCGGGCCCTTTCTTTTCTGTTAAGCGGTCGTTTAGAAGCTCGAGCCGCGGCTACAGTGACCACGTGGTCAAGCGGGTCTTGCTCGCGGCCCCGCGAGGATATTGCGCAGGCGTCGAGCGAGCGGTGGAGACCGTCGAGCGCGCCCTCGCGCGGTACGGGCCTCCCGTCTACGTCCGCAAGCAGATCGTCCATAACTCCTACGTCGTCGAACAGCTGAGGTCGCGGGGCGCGGTCTTCGTCGAGAGCGTCGACGAGGTTCCCGAGAACGCGCTGGTGGTCTTCTCCGCGCACGGTGTCGCGCCTGCCGTGCGCAACGCCGCGACCGCACGCGCATTGCGAACGATCGACGCGACCTGCCCGCTCGTGACGAAGGTGCACGCCGAGGCGAGAAGGTATGCCGCCGACGGCTACACCGTCGTCCTCGTCGGGCATGCCGGACACGAGGAGGTCGAGGGGACGATGGGCGAGGTGCCGGGATCAATCGTGCTCGTCGAGTCGGCCACGGACGCGGAGCAGCTCGAAGTCCGCGATCCGACCCGAATCGCCTATGTCACTCAGACAACGCTCTCCGTCGACGAGACGCGCGAGATCATCTCCGTTCTCCGGCGCCGCTTCCCCGCGCTCCATGGGCCCGCGAAGGAAGACATCTGCTACGCGACGACGAACAGGCAGCGGGCAGTCAAGAAGCTGCTCGGCCAGGTCGAGCTCTTGCTCGTGATCGGCTCGGCCAACAGCTCGAACTCACAGCGCCTGGTCGAAGTCGCGCACGCGGCCGGAGTGCCGGCCCACCTGATCGAGAGCGAGCGCGACCTCGACGAGCGTTGGCTCGCGGGCATCGAGACGGTCGGCGTCACCTCGGGCGCGTCGGCGCCTGAAATTCTCGTCGAGCGCTTGTGCGAGTGGTTCCGAACGCGCGGCGTTCGCGAGATCCGCGAGCTCTCCCCGGAAAAGGAAGACGTCTTCTTCAGGCTGCCGGCCGAGCTTCGGCGCTCGGCTGCCTGACGGCGAGCGGCCGTTGATCGAATTCGATCTCGGCGAGAGCCTCGCCTAGCGACGCGCTCGCTCACGCAGCGGCGGGCACGGCGGCGGCCTCGGTCACGTCGGCGATCTCGCGTACGACCTCGACGATGTCGTGGTTGGCGTTGAACGTGCGCCGCTGCTGGTCGGCGCCGTTCCCCCGCGAGAGGATCTCGCGGATTCCTTCGAGCTCGCGGTC
>DASQWX010000053.1:0-6363 GCA_035640035.1 Gaiellaceae bacterium | reverse complement strand
TCGGTCTCGCTGGCGACGATCGAACTGGAGGCCGACGGCGGGCGCACCCTGCTCGTCCTCACCGAGCACGGCGCCTTCTTCGACGGGCTCGTCTCCCCGACCAGCCGTGAGCAAGGCTGGGGCTCGCTCCTCGACGCGCTTGCCCGCGCTCTTCAGGGGATGAGTAGTGAGCCGCGGACGTGATTTGAAAGCTCAATACATCTCACGTCGCTGACGACTTCTCAGTAGGAGAGGTGGTAGCAGCCGCGGGCTCGGTGTGATCCTCGATTCCCGTTGTCGAATCGAGGAGGTTGCCGTGATTCAGCAGGGTCAGGTGTTCAAGTTGAAGGCGAAGGGCGCGGACGGCGAGCCGCTGTGGGCGTTCCGGTATCGGCTCGAGGGTCGCGGGTCGGCGAGGCCGCAGGTGGGCGGGTTCGCGACGAGGGCGGAGGCTCAGAGGGCGCTTCAGACCAAGCTGGCGCGGCTCGGGCCTGGCGGTCGGGCGGCGAGGCTCACGCTCGGGGAGTGGGTTGAGGAGTACCTAGCCATGCACCAGGGTGAGCGGGTGACGGTCGCGAAGTTGCGCTGGCTGCTTGGGAAGGCGACCGCGGCACTCGGCGAGGTGCGCCTCGCCGAGCTCTCGTCTGAAGAGGTGTGCGGGTGGCGGCTGACCGTTCCGGAAGGGCATCGCTTCGAGGCAACGCAGGCGCTTCGGCAGGTGCTGAACCGTGCGGTCGCCTGGAAGTTGATTGACGAGAACCCGGCCACGCGTGGGGTGCCGAACCCGGGCCGGCGCTGCCGGGAACAGCGGCCGTTCGATTCCTGGGAGCAGATCAGGTCGCTCGCCGACCGACTCGGTCCGGTCTACGGCCCGATGGTCGTGTTCGCCGCTGGGACCGGGCTTCGACCCTCGGAGCTCTTCGCGCTCGAGCACCGTGACGTGGATCGTGGCGGGGTCGTCCACATCCGCCGGGCGTATGCGAACGGGCGGGTGAAGCAGACGAAGACGCGGCTGAGCAGACGCGCGGTGCCGCTGCAGGCGGTTGCGCTCGAGGCGCTCGAGGCGCTGCCAGCCCGGGAAGATAGCCCGCTGCTCTTCCCGAACGCGCGCGGTGGCTACGTCGACTTCCGCAACTTCAACCGGCGGCACTGGAAACCGGTGCAGCGAGCTGCAGGCATCGAGCCCCTCCGCGATCTCTACGACCTACGCCACACCTCCGCGACCTTCGCGTTGCGCGCCGGCGTGCCCGTCTTCGCGGTCTCACGGTTCATGGGGACGAGCATCGCCATGATCGATCTCCACTACGGCCACCTCGCTGTCGACAGTCACAAGCACGCCGTCTCGCTTCTGGATGCGCTTGCGGTTGAGCGGGCCGTGGACGCTGGGTGGACGTCGACACCGAGGGTCGCAGAGCCCTATGGCGACAGGGTTTCTCGGCATCGCGGGAAACTCGCGGCGGTCCGTGGACGCGCGGTGGACGCCGAGACGTGAAATCGTCGCCTCCGCAGCTAACAGAAGGAGCTGACGAGCAGGAACTTCGCAGAGCCCTCTGACGGACTCGAACCGTCGACCCCCTCGTTACCATTCTCCGGCGTCACGCGCGTCCACGCGCGATCACGCGCGACTCGCTTTCGCCTGCAAACCAGCCAGTTCGGACCGGTTCTGATGCGTCGCGAGACGTCGCGCGTGTCGTTTCTGATGTGTCCGTTTTGTGTCCGCGCGCCGTCGTCTGTTTTGGCAACGCATCTTTTGCGACGTCGCCCGACCCGCGACCTCCGGCGTGACAGGCTATGAGGGCCGGAGTGGACGGGCCAGCTCGAGCAGCAGCTGATGCCGCTGCTGCAGGACTACGGCTCCGTCGTCGTGGAGGACCACGACAGTCTGTGGCAGCAGTAGCCGACCGAGGCGAGATGACTACGCCGGCCGCCACGCTGTGGGGCAGCCTCGCGTCACTCGAGCTCGGGCAGTCGCAGCCGTAGGTGTACGACCGGCCATCCAGATGAGGCTGCTCTAAGCGTTTCGACGGAGCCGGCTTAGCTCGTCGCAAGGAGGCAGTTACGGCAAGCGTGAGCTGGCAGCGCGATGCCGCAGCCGCGAGTTGCTGCGCCGCTTCAGGTTGTCGCAGCCGTGGGTTTGACGATCTGGGGCGCCCGCTTGCTCTCGGGCGATGGATCTCGTCGCTGGGGCGGATCACTACCAGCAGTCGGCGGAACGTCCCGCCGCGATCAAGCGACAGAGGCAAAGGAGTTTGCGATGAACACAGCGTCGAGCAGAGAGGTTCATCGCTGGCGCGCCTTCGCGCTGCTGGCGGTGTCCTATTTCATGACGATCGTCGATCTCACGATCGTGAACGTTGCCCTCCCGACGATCGGGCGCAAGCTGCATTTCTCGGAGTCGAACCTGCAGTGGGTGGTGACCGCGTACGGGCTGACCTTCGGCGGCTTCCTGCTCCTGGGCGGGCGCGCCGCGGACCTCCTGGGACGTCGTCGGATCATGATGATCGGGCTCGCGCTCTTCACGGCCGCGTCGCTCGGCGCGGGGCTTGCGACCAGCGACGGGTTCCTGATTGCGATGCGCGGGCTGCAGGGGCTGGGGGCGGCGGTGGTGTTGCCGGCGGCGCTCTCGATCGTGATGAACATGTTCAGCGAGGGCGCCGAGCGCAACAAGGCGCTTGGCATCTGGGGTGGCATCGGCGCCCTGGGCGCCACGGTAGGGCTGATCGCGGGTGGATTTGTCACCCGCTACGTCGGTTGGCAGTACATCTTCTTCCTCAACGTGCCGATCGGCGCGGCCGCTTTGCTCGTGGCGAGGCGGATCGTTCCGGAGAGCCGCCTGGTTGGGGTGCGGCGTCGTTTCGACGCGCTCGGCGCTGTCAGTGTGACCGGTGGGCTGCTCGCTCTCGTGTACGCGATCTCAAGCGCGCCGCAGGTCGGCTGGGCGGCGCCGCGCACTGTGGCGCTGCTTGCCGTCTCGGCTGTGCTGGCGATCGTGTTCCTGGTGGTCGAGTCGCGGGTCGAGTCGCCGTTGATGCCGCTTCGGATTTTCCGGATGCGGACGGTGGCGGCGGCGAACGCGGTCGGGCTGCTGCTGGGCGGCAGCTTCTTCGGCTTCGTCTTCGTCGGCACGCTGTACATGCAGCAGGTGCTCGGCTACTCGGCGCTGCAGGCCGGCGTCGCCTGGCTGGCCACCTCGCTCACCTCGCTCGCGCTGGCGGGGCTGTCGCAGAAGCTCGTCACCCGCATCTCGCCCGGCCCGGTGATGGCGCTTGGGATGGCGGTGATCGGCGGCGGCATCCTGTGGGCGACACTGGTCCCGGTGCACGGCCACTTCTGGGGCTCGCTCGCCGGCCCGTTCTTTGTCGCCGGAGCGGGCGGCGCGTTCAGCTTCATTCCGATCTCGATCGGCGGCCTCAGCGGTGTCGCCGAGCGGGAGGCCGGGCTTGCCTCCGGCCTGCTCAACACCTCGCAGCAACTCGGCGGCGCAATTGGGGTCGCGGTCGCCTCCACCGTCGCCGCCACCCACATGAAGACGTTGCTCGCCGGCGGCGACGCGACGAGCGCTGCACTGACGGGCGGCTTCCAGTGGGCCTTCTGGGTCTGCGGAGCGATTGCCCTCCTCGCGCCGGCCACCACCGCGCTCATTCTGCGCGGCAAGCGGCGGAGCGAGGTCGAGGGTGCCGTCCCGGCTCTCGAAGTCGGCGGCGTCAACTGATCCGCCGTCCAGGTTCCCCATGCGAGCTGAGGGCCCGAACGGAGGTGGGCCCTCAGCTCACGTTGGCGTCGAGGTCCTCGCCCCGTGATCGCGCCAGCATCGTCAGCGCCGGCGACGGCGATGGATTTCCGGCCGTACGCGGATCAAGATGGGTATGAACATCGATCAGCGCATGCCGCGGCCGGTTGTGCATCTGGAGCTGCATACCGGCGATCGGGAGGCCGCGAGCGCGTTCTACGCCAGGCTGCTCCGTTGGAGGCCGGAACTGGTCGAGGCGCGATGCGGCTCCTACCTCGCGCTCGAACTGGGCGGCGGTCTCTGCGGCGGGATCGTCGAATGCGCAACCAAGCGGCCGCTCTGGCTTCCCTACGTCGAGGTCGACCGGATCGACGAGCAGACCGAGCGCGCCCGCCAGCTCGGCGCGCGGGTGCTTCTGGAGCCGCGCGAAGGGCCGGCCGGCTGGCGTAGCGTTGTTTCAACGCCCGAAGCAGGGCAGATTGCTTTCTGGCAGCCGAAGCGATGACCGCCACTCCCGATCCGGCAACAACGGCCCGCAGCGCGGGGATCCTGCGCGAGCGGGAGCTGTTGAAGGCGGCGCGAGAGGGCGATCAGGGCGCGTTCGGTCGGCTCGTCGAGCCCTACCGACGCGAGCTTCAGGCCCATTGCTACCGCATGCTCGGCTCCTACGCCGACGCGGAGGACGCGCTGCAAGAGACGCTCCTGCGTGCTTGGCGCGCACTGCCCGGCTTCGAGGAACGAAGCTCGCTTCGCTCCTGGCTGTACCGGATCGCGACCAACGCCTGCCTGCGGGCGATCGAGCGACGGCCAAAGCGAGTTTTGCCGATCGACTACGCGCCCGCATCGGACCCGCACGATGGCCCCGCCGAGCGGGTGAGCGAGCCGATCTGGCTGGAGCCCTACCCGGATGCCGAGCTCGGCCTCGAGGGTCTCGCCGGCCCAGACGCCCGCTATGAGCAACGAGAAGGGGTCGAGCTCGCCTTCATCGCCGCCCTACAGCACCTACCCGCCCGGCAAAGGGCGGTATTGATCCTCCGCGACGTCCTCGGCTTCTCGGCTCGAGAGACCGCCCACGTCCTCGACACGACACCGGTCTCAGTCGACAGCGCTCTGCAGCGAGCGCACAAGACTGTCGAGGAACGGCTGCCAAGCCAAAGCCAGCAACAAACACTTCGTCTCGTCGGTGACGACGAGCTGAGCCAACTGGTCGAGCGCTTCGTCGCCGCCTGGGAGCGAAACGACGTCGACGCCGTCGTCTCCATGCTCGCCGAGGACGCCAGGCTGGTAATGCCGCCGCTGCCGACCTGGGTCAGCGGCCGTGAGCAGGTCGCCGCCTTCCTGCGCGCATACCCACTCTCGGGTGCCAGGCGCTGGCAGATGGTTCCGACGTCAGCAAATGGCCAACCCGCGCTCGCGACCTACAGCTGGGACGAGCAGACAGCGGCGTTCATGCCGCACAGCCTGAGCGTCCTCACCCTGCGCGAAGGCAAGATCGAAGAGATCACCGCCTTCATGACCCCCGAGCCACTTTCCCACTTCGACCTGCCGGCATCCATCGCCGGCTAGCGAGCCCTCGAACACCGCAAGAACGCCGGCCCGTTTTCGATGTCGCACGCCGGCTTGGATCTCAGCCGAGGCGTCTCGACTTCCACCTGGCTGACGCTGAGGGCAGGACGGTCGAGCGTGGTGGCGCAGGCCGCCGGACGCTGATGGGCTTCGCGGGCTGAGCGAGTGACTCGCTCCTCGCCGCGAGCCGATCCGCATCGCGATCAAGTCCATTAAACGGCGGCGCTTCGTGGACGACCGCTCGAGCCCGCGCCGCGCGGCACTCGTCGGCGCAGAGACGGTGAGCCCTCGACCTCACCTCGGCGGTAGACCCGGGCCGAAGCGCGCTGTGGATGCGACGACCGAGCGATGGATCTCGACCCGGCGTCGGATCTGCATTTGAGAAACCCAGACCTAGTGGTCAACGAGTCCAACCGGACACAGAAAAGGAGAACCAAGATGGGAAAGATCGTGATCAGCGAGAACGTCACGCTCGACGGAGTCATCCAGGACCCGGCCGGTGACGAGGGCTTCAGGGTCGGGGGTTGGGTCGGCCTGATCAAGGACCGCCCACAGCTCGGCAAGCTCGCACTCGACGAGGCGCTTGGCGCCGAGGCCTTGCTGCTGGGCCGGCGGAGCTACGAGTGGTTCGCCGCGCGGTGGCCGTCCCGGAGTGGCGAGTTGGCGGACAGGTTGAACAGCCTGCCCAAGTACGTCGTGTCCTCGACTCTCGAGGAGCCCGACTGGAACAACTCGACTGTGCTCAAGGGCGACGTGGTGGACGAAGTCTCGAAGCTGAAGCATCAGCTAGACGGGGAAATCGTCGTCCCCGCTAGCTTCCAGCTCCTGCGCGCGCTGATGGAGCATGACCTGGTCGACGAGCTGCGGCTGAAAGTCTTCCCGGTCGTGCTCGGGGATGGCGAGCGCCTGTTCGGCGAGACCAGCGACAAGAAAGCCATGCTCCTCGTCGACACCCAGACCGTCGAGGGCGACGTTGTCTTCCTCACCTACGAGGTCGGCCGGGAGGCCTAGCGGGCGTCGGACAGCGCCGGAGCTTCGAAAAGCTCGGATGCCCGCCGTCTGGCGGGCATCCGAGCGTGGGTGCAGGG
>DASQWX010000052.1:0-16835 GCA_035640035.1 Gaiellaceae bacterium | reverse complement strand
TCGAGGAGCGCCCGCGAGAAGATCGAGCAGGCCGGCGGTTCGATCACTTGGCTCAGGGGCGAGCCCGACCCACGAAAGCCCAAGCACAAGCCGCGGGCGGAGATCCCCCAGGCCGAACCGGAGCCGCCCGAGACCGAGGAAGAAGCTGCCGAAAGTCCTGAGTCGGACGAGCCCGAAGCGGCCGAGGAGTCCGGCGAGTAGATGTTCTCGTGGCTCGCCAACGCGTGGCGCGTCCCCGAGCTGCGCCGCCGTGTCCTGTTTACCGGCCTGATCCTGGCGCTCTACCGGCTCGGCTCGTGGATGCCGGCGCCGGGGGTCGACTCGCAATCGATCCAGGACTTCTTCGGCTCCGGCGGGCGGGGCAGCTCGATCCTCGGCCTCCTGAACCTGTTCTCAGGCTCGGCGCTGTCGCGCTTCTCGATCTTCGCGCTCGGGATCATGCCGTACGTGACCGCCTCGATCATCCTGCAGCTCCTGACCGTCGTGATCCCGAAGCTGGAGCAGCTCCAGAAAGAGGGCGAGGCGGGGATGGCGAAGATCAACCAGTACACGCGCTACCTCACGGTCGCGCTTGCCGCGGCACAGTCGACGGGATACGCGTTCCTGTTCAAGCGCGAGGGTGTGCTTTCCGCGAACTCGGGCCGTCTCGTCCTGATCATCGTGACGCTGACGGCCGGGACGACGGTCTTGATGTGGATGGGCGAGCTGATCACGAAGCGCGGGATCGGCAACGGGATCTCGCTGCTGATCTTCGCCTCGATCCTTGCCACTGCTCCCGCGGGCGTAGTCGCCTGGTACAACGGCGGCCCGATGGAGAAGCTGTTCTTCCCGCTCGTGGCTATCGGGGTCGTCGTCGCGGTGGTCTTCATCCAGGAAGGACAGCGCCGGATTCCCATCCAGTACGCCAAGCAGATGGTCGGCCGCCGGATGACGAGCGGCGGCTCGACCTACATGCCGCTGCGCGTGAACATGGCAGGCGTCATCCCGGTCATCTTTGCCGCGGCGGTGATGGCCTTCCCGCCGACCATTGCCGAATTCGTGCCGTCGACGTCGACGTTCATCAACCGGCACTTCCAGCCGTCGAGCTGGGGCTACCTCCTGCTCGAGGCCTTCCTGATCGTGATCTTCACGTACTTCTACACGGCGGTTCAGTTCAACCCGGTCGACCAGGCTGACAATCTGCGGAAGTACGGCGGCTACATCCCGGGCATCCGGCCGGGGCCCCCGACGGCGCAGTACCTCGACCGCGTGCTGACGCGCCTGACGCTGCCCGGCTCGCTGTACCTCGCGATCATCGCCGTCACGCCGAGCCTCTTCATTCGCTACGGCGGCTTCTCGCAGGCGACGTCGCGGGCCCTCGGCGGCACCTCGGTGCTGATCGTCGTCGGCGTCGCGCTCGACACGATGCGCCAGATGGAGTCGCAGATGATGATGCGCTCCTACGAAGGCTTCCTCAGGTAGTGAACATCCTGATGCTGGGGCCGCAGGGGTCCGGCAAGGGCACGCAGGCGAAGCGGATCGCTGCCGAATACGGAATCCCTCACATCGCCACCGGCGACATGCTCCGCACAGCGATCGACGCCGGCACTCCGCTCGGGTTGCGGGTCAAGCCGATCTACGACGCCGGTGAGCTCGTCCCCGACGAGATCATGATCGAGCTCATCCGTGAAAGGCTCGACGAGCCCGACGCCGCGGAGGGGTTCGTGCTCGACGGGTTCCCGCGGACGACCCCGCAGGCCGACGCGTTCGACGCGATGTTGCGGGAGATCGGCCGCGAGCTGACCGTCGTCTTCGCGCTTCAGGTCACCGACGAGGTCTGCATCGAGCGCCTGCTCAAGCGCGCGCGGGAGGAGGGCCGCACCGATGACACGCCCGAGGCGATCCGGACTCGGCTCGAGATCTACCACCGCGAGACGGAGCCGCTGGTCGAGCACTACCGAGCGCAAGGAAGCCTTGTGACGATCCACGCCGACGGTACCCCGAACGAGGTCTTTGCGGAGATCCAGGCGGCTCTCGAACAGGTGGCGGTGCGTTGATCATCAGGAAAAGCCAGGCTGAGATCGAGGGCATGGCCCGCGCAGGCGAGGTCGTCGTCGGCACGCTGGCGATGATCGGCGAGGAGCTGAAGCCGGGTGTCTCGATGGTGGAGCTCGACCGGCTCGCCGAGGAGCACATCCGCGACCACGGCGGTGTCCCCACGTCCAAGGGCTACCGCGGCTATCCCGCGACGCTGTGCATCTCGCCGAACGCGATGATCGTCCACGGGATCCCCACGAATTACGTTGCGGCGGAGGGCGATGTGATCTCGGTCGACGTCGGCGTGACGCTCGATGGCCTGATCGCCGACAGCGCGTACACGTTCGGGGTGGGGAACATCTCCGACGACGCGGAGCGTCTGCTCGATGTCTGCCAGGAGGCGCTTGCGGCCGGGATCGAGCAGGCACAGGTCGGCAACCACGTCTCCGACATCGGCCACGCGATCCAGACGGTGGTCGAAGGCGCCGGCTTCTCGGTCGTCCGTAGCCTCGTCGGCCACGGCGTCGGCCGCGCCTACCACGAGGACCCGCAAATCCCCAATTTCGGGGCTCCCGGCCGCGGCCCCGAGCTTCTCCCCGGGATGACGCTGGCGATCGAGCCGATGATCAACGCGGGCGGTCCCGATGTGGTCATGCATGCGGACGAGTGGTCGATCTCGTCTGCCGACGGGTCGCTTTCGGCCCACTTCGAGCACACCGTTGCCGTCATTCCGGAGGGCCCGCGGGTGCTCACGGCCGCCAAACGGCCGGTCCAGGCGGGTTTGCTACGATAGCGACACGCGGCGCGAGCCGTGTTTTTCCGTGTCCCGACAACCGCGCTGATGAGGCGCGGTTTCTGTGAGGTAATTGGCGAAACAAGACGACAAGATCGAGGTCGAAGGCGAGATCACCGAGGCCCTCCCGAGCACGATGTTCCGCGTCAAGCTGGACGACGGGCACGAGGTTCTGGCGAAGATCTCCGGAAAGATGCGAAAGCACTACATCCGCATCCTCCCCGGCGACAAGGTGAAGGTGGAGCTGTCGCCTTACGACCTCACCCGTGGTCGAATCACCTACAGAGAGCGTTAACGATGAAAGTCAGAGCATCAGTCAAGCCCATGTGCGAGCGCTGCCGCGTGATCAAGCGGCACGGCAAGACCATGGTCATTTGCACGAATCCGCGACACAAGCAACGGCAGGGCTAGGAGCGAAATGGCACGAATTGCGGGGGTAAATCTTCCGAACCAGAAGCGGCTCGAGATCGGGCTGACCTACATCTACGGAATCGGCCAGCCGACGGCGAGGAAGGTCTGCGCCGAGCTCGGCCTCTCGACGGACGAGAAGATCAAGGATCTGACCGACGAAGAGGTCACGAAGCTCCGCGAGTACATCGACGCCAATCTCCAGGTCGAGGGCGATCTTCGCCGCGAGCGCACGCAGGCGATCAAGCGCCTTCAGGAGATCGGCTCCTACCGCGGCCTGCGCCATCGGCGGGGCCTCCCTGCCCACGGTCAGCGGACGAAGACGAACGCGCGGACGCGGAAGGGCCCGAAGAAGACGGTCGGCCGAGGCAAGAAAGCGGCTACCAAGACCTGATGCCCCCGACTCCTCGCAGACAAGCGGCCCGGGGCCGCACACGCCGGCGCGTTCGCAAGAACATCGCGGTCGGCCAGGCTCACATCAAGACCTCGTTCAACAACACGATCGTCTCGCTGACCGACGGCGAGGGCAACGTGATCGCCTGGGAGTCTGCCGGCTCGGCCGGATTCAAGGGCTCTCGAAAGTCCACTCCGTTCGCCGCGCAGGTCACGGCGGACTCGTGCGCCCGCAAGGGAATGGAGCACGGCCTCCAGAAGGTCGAGGTCTTCGTCAAGGGCCCGGGCTCCGGGCGTGAGACGGCGGTCCGCTCGCTCCAGGCTGCCGGCCTCGAGATCCTCGGCGTCAAGGACGTGACGCCGCAGGCGCACAACGGCGTGCGTCCGAAGAAGAGGCGGAGGGTCTAGCGTGGCACGCGACGTCGGCGCCAAGTGCCGGATCTGCCGTCGTGAGGGCATGAAGCTCTTCCTCAAGGGCGAGCGCTGCCTGACCGAGAAGTGCGCGATCGAGCGCCGCTCTTACCCGCCGGGCGAGCACGGCCGCGGCCGCATCAAGCAGAGCGAGTACCTACTGCAGCTGCGCGAGAAGCAAAAGGCGCGCCGCTACTACGGCCTGCTCGAGAAGCAGTTCCGCACCTACTACACGAAGGCGGCAAAGGGCTCCGGCGTCACGGGCGAGGAGCTGCTGCGGATGCTCGAGACGCGGTTCGACAACGTGGTCTATCGGCTCGGCTTTGCAGCTTCCCGGGCGCAGGCGCGCCAGCTCGTCCGCCACGGCCATTTCCACATCAACGGCCGGCGGGTCAACATTCCGAGCTACCAGGTCAAGCCGGACGACATCGTCTCGATGGCGCCGGGGAGCTCGGCTGAGCAGGTCATTCGCGACGCCACCGACCTCACGGCCTCCGTCGCGCCGTGGCTCCAGGCCGACCACGACGGCCTCACCGGCAAGATCCTGAAGCTTCCGGCGCGCGACGAGATCGACACCCCGGTCCAGGAATCGCTCATCGTCGAGCTCTACTCCAAGTAAGGCGTACGGCCCCTAGTTACAGAAAGGCGACATGGCAACGAGAACAAGTTTGATGGAGTTCCAGATCCCGAAGATCGTCCACGAGGAGGTCGACGAGAACCGGGGCATCTTCCAGATCGAGCCGCTCGATCGCGGCTTCGGCTACACGTTCGGGAACTCGCTGCGCCGCGTGCTGCTCTCCTCACTCGAGGGCGCCGCCGTCACCTCGGTCAAGATCGAGGGCGTCGCGCATGAGTTCACGACCCTCCCTGGCGTCCGCGAGGACGTCACGGACATCCTGCTCAACTTCAAGAACCTGATCGCTCGCCTCCACGGCGACTCGCCGGAGATCGAAGTCCGCCTGTCGAAGCGCGGCGCCGGCGCGGTGACCGCAAACGACATCGAGGCCCCGGCCGAGCTCGAGATCCTCAACCCGGACCTCGAGATCGCGAACCTCTCCGAGAGGGGCAAGCTCGAAGTGACCCTCACGATCGGGCGGGGGCGCGGTTACGTGCCGGCCGAGCTGAACCGCGGCCCCGAGCACACGATCGGCGTCATTCCGGTCGACTCGATCTTCTCGCCGGTTCGCCGTGTCTCGTACGACGTTGAAGCCGCGCGTGTGGGGCAGCGCACTGACTACGACAAGCTGATCCTCGACGTCACGACTGACGGGTCGCTCGATCCGCGCGACGCCATCGGCCAGGCGGCCGAGATCCTCATCCGGCAACTGGCGATCTTCACGGATCTCGACCGGATCGAAGGCTTCGGCGAGGCCGCCGCGGCGACCGACGGCGGCGCGGGCGCCGAGCCGGCGCTTGCCCACGGGATGGAGAACTTCCCGATCGAGGAGCTGGAGCTCGGGGTCCGCTCGTACAACTGCCTCAAGCGGGTGGGCATCGAGACGATCGGCGATCTCGTCGTCAAGACCGAGAACGAGCTGGCGGCGATCCCGAATTTCGGCAAGAAGTCGATCGAGGAAGTCAAGGAGACCCTTGCGACGCACGGGCTCACCCTGCGAGGTGAGAACGGCGGGGGCGCCGCCGCCTAGCAATGCGCCACCAGCGAGCGGGTAGGAAGCTCGGGCGCGACGCCGCCCATCGTAAGGCGCTCTACGCGAATCTGACCGCGGCTCTGATCGAGCACGGGCGGATCAAGACAACCGTCGCGAAGGCGAAGGAGGTCCGCCCGGTGGCCGAAGAGATGATCACGCTGGGCCGGCGCGGCGACGTCCCGGCCCGCCGACAGGCCCTGAAGTTCCTGCGGTCCCAGGACGTCGTGCACATGCTGTTCAGCGACGTCGGCCCGCGCTTCGCGGACCGGCCCGGCGGCTACTCGCGGATCGTCAAGCTCGGCCCGCGCCAGGGGGACGCGGCCGAGATGGCGTACCTCGAGCTGGTCGACTACGTTCCCGGCCGGTAGCTAGCCGACCGGCGATCCGAGCAGACTTCCGAGGCCCGCGCTGATCGCGGCGATCACGACGCCTGCGAAAGTGACGATGCCGAGGGCGCGCACGAAAGTGTCCTTGAAGAACCGCCAGCGGAAGTAGGCGAGCACTAGCAGCTCGAATGCGACGACCGCGACTGCAAGGAGCAACGCGACCCTGTAGTGCGGGATCAGGAACGGCAACGAGTGAAGGATCCCGCCGACGAAGGTGCCGACGCCGGTGATCGAGCCGCGGATGACGGGATTGCCTCGGCCCGTCAGCTCGCCCGTGTCGGACAGCCCCTCGGAGAACCCCATGCTGATCGCGGCCCCGAGGGAGGTCGCCAGACCCGCGATGAACGCGTAGCGGGTGTCATGTGAGGCCAGCGCAACGGCGAAGATCGGCGCGAGCGTCGAGAGCGAGCCGTCGATCAAACCGACCATTGCGGGCTGGACGCGCTGCAGTAGAAACGCCTGGCTAGTCACGTAGATAGAGTCTAGCGAATTATCTGCAAGCTCCCGTAGCATAAGGCAAACCTGACAAGAGACGTCAGGATCCCCTGACGTGCGGCTCAAACTAACGCTCGAATACGACGGCACCGCGTTCCGCGGGTGGGCCCTGCAGCCGGGGCTGCGGACGGTCGAAGGAACGGTTCGGGTGGCGCTGGATGCCGTCTTTCCCCGGTGGAGCGAGCTCAGCGTTGCGGGGCGCACCGATACCGGCGTCCACGCGATCGCGCAGGTCGCGGCCGTCGAGGCCGAGGGAGGGCCGCCGCCCGAGCGGGCGGCCGAGGCTCTGAACGCCGCGCTTCCCGACGACGTCGCGGTCAGTGCGGTCGAATCCGCCCCTCCCGATTTCCACGCGCGCCACTCGGCGCGGGCAAGGAGCTACCGGTACCGCGTCTTTCGTCGCCGGACGCCGTCGCCGTTCGAGGCGAAGCGCAGCTGGTGGTATCCGCGGCCGCTCGACGAGGAGCGGCTGGCCGAGTCGGCCGACCTCCTGTTCGGCGAGCACGACTTCCGCGCTTTCACGCCGGCGGAGACGCAACACGAGGTCTTCGTGCGAACGGTCGAGAGCGCCGTCTGGCACCGCCGCGGAAACGCACTCGAGCTCGAGATCACCGCAGACAGCTTCCTGCGCCATATGGTGCGCACGCTTGTCGGAACGATGCTGGAGCGCTCTCCCGAGCAGCTGGCGCCGCTGCTCGAGGGTCACGATCGCGCCGAGGCGGGCTCGACCGCGCCGCCGTGGGGCCTCTACCTCGTCGGTGTCCGTTACTGACACGTCCGGGGCCTGACCCCGGACGTGGCCGGCGGAGACGCCTCGCCCCGACGCTAGCATCACCTCGATGGCCGCTCCAGCGCTCAAGGACGTCCAGGCACGGGTCGACGAGCTCCGCGCCGAGCTCAACCACCACCTCTACCGCTACCACGTCCTCGACGACCCCGAGATCTCGGACGCCGAGTACGACCGCCTGTACGACGAGCTCAAGGCGATCGAGGACGAGTATCCCGACCTGATCACGTCTGATTCGCCGACGCAACGCGTCGGCGCTCCCCCGTCCGACAAGTTCGAGAAGTTCCGGCACCTGACGCCGATGGGGTCGCTCGACAAGGTGACGACCGAAGAGGCTCTGGCGAAGTGGGCGGACGACGTTCGCAAGCGGCTCGACTCCGACGAGCCCGTCGCTTACGTGATCGAGCCGAAGATCGACGGGTCGGCGATCAACCTCGTCTACGAGGCCGGCGCCTTCGCCCGCGGAGCGACGCGCGGCGACGGCTTCCAGGGCGAGGAGGTGACGCCGAACCTGCGCACGATCTCCGCAATTCCCCTGCAAATGAGGCAGACAGAAGACGCCCCGGACGTCCTGGAGGTGCGGGGGGAGGTATACATGTCGCTCTCCGGCTTCCGCGATTTCAACGAGCGCCTGCTCGCCGAGGGGAAGGCGCCCGCGCCGAACCCGCGCAACGCGGCTGCAGGCTCGCTGCGCCAGAAGGACTCGTCGATCACGGCGGCCCGGCCGTTGTCGATCTGGGTGTACGGCGTCGGACGCCGTGACGGGCTCGGCCTCGGGACTCACTTCGAAACCCTGGAGTGGCTCCGCGAGCACGGATTCCGGACCAATCCGTACGCGGAGCGGCTCGAGTCGATCGACGAGGTCGCGGAGGCGTGCCGCGAGTGGGAGCGGCGCCGCGCCGAGCTCGATTACGAGATCGACGGGATCGTGATCAAGGTCGACTCGCACGACCAGCAGGCGCGGCTCGGCGCTCTCCACGAGCGCCCCCGCTGGGCGCGCGCCTTCAAGTGGGCGCCGATGACGGCCCAGACGAAGCTCCTGAAGATCGCGATCCGCGTCGGCCGCACCGGGGCGCTCAACCCCTGGGCGATGCTGGAGCCGGTCGAGGTCGGCGGCGTCACCGTCTCCAGGGCGACCCTCCACAACGAGGAGGACATCAACCGACAGCAGATCCGCGAAGGCGACATTGTCATCGTCCAGCGCGCCGGCGACGTGATCCCGCAGGTCGTCGGACCTGCCGGTCCACATCAGCCCGGAACGCAGGAGTTCCGGATGCCCAAAAAGTGCCCGCTTTGCGGGGTAAATGTCGTCAAGCCCGAGGGCGAGGCGATGCACAGATGCCCGAACCGCGATTGCCCGTCGCGCGGAATCGAGACGCTCAACAACTGGGTCATGGCGGCCGCCGACATCGAAGGAGTCGGCGAGCAGCTCGTCCGCCGGTTCTGGGATCTCGGCCTCGTCCGCTCCGTGCCCGATCTCTACCGCCTCACGAAGGAGCAACTGCTCGAGCTCGACGGCTTCCAGGAGAAGAGCGCAGGCAATGTGATCGCCTCGATCGAACGCTCGAAGGAAATTCCGTTCCGGCGTGTGCTGTACGGCCTCAACATCCCCGACGTCGGCGGCGTGACGGCGGGCATCCTCGCCCGCGAGCTCGGGACCGTCGACCGCCTGCTCTCCGCGACGGTGGAAGAGCTCGAGGCGATCGACGGAATCGGCCCCGACCGCGCGGCTTCGATCGCCGAGTGGTTCGAGGACGAGGCGAACCGTGCGCTCGTGAAGGAGCTGGGCGAGCTGGGCCTGCGCATGGAGGCCGGAAAGGAAGAACGTCCCGTCGAGGGCCCGCTGAGCGGTCAGAGCTACGTCATCACGGGCACGCTCGAGGAATTCACCCGTGAGGAAGCGAAGGCCGCCCTTGAGGCGCTTGGAGCGAAGGTCGGCGACTCGGTCTCCAAGAAGACCGCGGGCGTGATCGTCGGCGAAAGCCCGGGGTCGAAGGTCGCGAAGGCCCAGAAGGCCGGCGTACCGATCCTCGACGAGGGTGCCCTGAAGAAGCTCTTGCGCCGGTAGCCGTTACTGAGAGGCGAGCACGGTCGCAAATCGATCCTGCGCGCGGCGTGCCCACCAGTACGAGACCGGATTGCCGTTGTCGAGCACCGAGAAGACGTAGCGCTGCCGGACGTAGCCCGAAAGGGCGGAGGCGATCGACGTCGTCCCGGTCTTGGCGACGACCACGCCGCGGGCCGGCGGCGCCTTCAGCCGGTCCTTGAGCGTCCCACTCCGCCCGGCGACGGCAAGCGCGGATACGAAGGCGGATCTGATGTTCGGATCCTCCCACGCCGAGTGGAGGATCCCCACGATGGCTCGTGCCGTCAGTCGGTCGAGCGGCGATAGCCCGGACCCGTCGACGATCCGGACGCCGACCATGGGGATTCCCGCTTCGGCCAGCGTCGACCGCACCTGCGCAGCCCCACCGGCCGTTGTGCCCACGGTCCCGCCGACCGCGCCGAGCTGCTTCAGGAGGAGCTCGGCCGTGAAGTTGTCGCTTTCGCGGTCCATGAACTGCAGGATCTGAGCCAAGGGCGGGGACTGCACGTCGGCGAGCTGCTGTGCGTCCGGGGTTGCGGTTCCCCTGATCGCCCGGCCGACGACCGCGATGCCCTGCGCCCGCAGGGCGTCCTTGAACAGCGCCGCAGCAGCCGCGGCCGGAGCTCCCGAATGGTGGCCGTGGAACCACGTCCGGTCGACGGTGAGCGCCGAGAGCGGCGCCGACTCGTTGATGTAGAAGGACGGCTTCCAGCCGGGCCCGGTCCGGCGGGAGTCGAAGAAGGACTCGTCACCGAGGACGCTCCCGGCCACTTTCCGGATTCCCGCCGCCCGGATCTGGCGCGCGAGGCTCGTCAGGTCCTTGTGACTCAGGGTCGGGTCGCCGTGGCCCTGCAGGACCAGCGAGCCGCGCCACGTCGTACCGACGAGCTGGCCCTGGCCCAAGACGTCTGTCTCGATCTGGTAGGCGGGGCCGAGCGTCTCGAGCGCGGCATAGGTAACGGTGAGCTTCTCGTTCGAAGCCGGGACGAGCGAAAGACTGCCGTTGCGGCCGAACACGACGGCCCCGGTCGTCAGATCGAACGCCATTGCCGCGGAACGGGACACCGAGATGTGGGGAACGGCGAGGGCGCGCGCGAGTCGCTCCGTCAGCGGTCGCGTGCTTGCAGAGCCGGTGGCCTCCGCAGCCGGGAACGCGACGGCCGCGGCGCAGGCGAAGACGGCGACAAGGCCCCTGCGCATCGGATGCATTGTTCGGACCGATATAGGCCGGGTCAAGCGGGATGGGCCTTGTGCCGGCCGAAGATAGTCCGGGAGGCCCATGAACGTCCCTGCATGCCGCGTGATAATCGGATTGGCATGACGTCTCCGGGGGCCATCGATTTCGGCGCGCTCTGTGACGAGCTCGACGCGCTCATCGCGGGCCCTCCGGCCCGGGACGAGGCGACGCGTGCACGCTTCGAGCGGACGCTGACGGACGGCTACGCCCGCGCCCACTCACTCGAGGCCGAGCAGCTTCGAATCGAGCGGCGGATCGGCAAGATCGCGGGCGAGATGGCCGAGCGCGATCGCGATCTGAAGGCGGACGAGCTTGCCGAGCTCTCGCTCAGACTCAGCCGGGCGTCGGTCGACCTGAGGCGCCTGCGCAAGCTGTTGGCCGCGGCGCGCCGTCGCTCTGCAACCGCAGCCTAGGTAGGGGACTGTCCCCGCAGGGGACTGTCCCTTAAAAGCGCTCTAGGGCTGGTTCCTTTTTAGGGACAGGCACCTTCGGTGCCAGTCCCTGGCTTCAGACGATCCCGCTTCGGACGGCACTCAGGCGTCGCTTGCGATGCCGCATAAGAGGCCGAGCGATTCACTCGCGCGGCCGCTCGACCCGGCTCAAATGCCAGTATCGCTACACGATGCCGCTACGGACCGCATAAACCGCCGCCTGGATGCGGTTCTCGATCTGGAGCTTCATCAGGATGTTCGAGATGTGGTTCTTGACCGTCTTGGGGCTGATGTGCAGGTCGGCGGCGATCTGGGCGTTGTCCTTGCCGTTTGCGATCAGCTTCAGGACCTCGATCTCGCGCTCGGACAGCTCGGCTCGAATCGCCTCCGCCGCGTCGGGCGAAGCGGTTGCCGCACGGACCCGTTCGAGAACCTTGCCGGCGATCGTCGGCGAGATCAACGACTCGCCGACCGCAGCCGCCTGGATCCCGCGCATCACATCCTCGATCGAGGCGTCCTTCAGCAGATAGCCGCAAGCGCCGGCGAAGATCGCCTCCAGCACGTCGCTGTCTTGATCGGAGATCGTCAGCACGACGACGCGCGTCAGCGGTGCGTGGGCGATGATCTTCTTGGTCGCTTCGACGCCCGTCATCCCCGGCATGTTCAGGTCCATGACGACGACGTCCGGCTGGAGCTCGCGGACGTGGCGGAGCGCCTCGTCACCGGCTCCAGCCTCGCCGACGACGTCCACTCCCTCCTCCTCGAGCAGATTGCGGAGGCCCGTCCGAAAGAGATCGTGATCGTCCACCAGGAGAACCCGCGGATGCGCCGGCTCCGGCGTGGTCGTCGACTCGATCGGTTCGGTCACGTTTGTTCCCACTCCCTCAGGGGTTCGCGCGACCGAGAAGTGTAATCAGTGCAACGTAATGGTGACCGTCCGCCGGCCCCAGGCCGCAGCGTCGGCCGCAGTCGGGAACCAGAGGTCGATCGCGGCGCCTTGAATCGCGCCGCCCGTGTCGGCGGCGACGCCGTCGCCGTACCCCGGAATCGTCATCCGCGTCCCGAGCGGAATCACGCTCGGATCGACCGCTACGACGCCGTAACCGACCGGGGCACCGGTGGCCGTATACCCCTGCAACGTGTATGCCGTCGCCGTCACTGTCAGCGTGCCACCGGCCGCGGCGGGTGGGCCCGACGCCACAGGTCCCGGAGGCGCGGGCCCCGGCGCCGGAGAGCTCGTCGTCACGGTTTGCTCGACCGCGACGCGCCGTGCCTGCGCTTCGATCGCCTGAGCGCGGGATTCGAGCGATCCGATCTGCCGCGTGTTCAGGCTCCGCTGGGCCGCCAGCTGCCGGAGGTAGCCGATGCGCTCCGACTTGGCGGCGGCCAGCGTCCGCGCGCTGGCCGAGACGGTCGCCTCGAGGCGGTGAAGCTTCTCGGCTCGCGCCGCAAGCTCTCGCTGCAAAGCGCGGTACCGGTCGCGGCTCTTCCGGGCTTGTGCGACGACGGCGCGATCGGTCGCTTCCGCGGCCTTCGCCGTTTCGAGCGCCGAGAGCGCGTCGTCGAGGGTCTTGGCGCCGAGGACGATCGCAAGCGTGTCGGAATCTCCCTGCTCGTAGGCAGCGCGGAGGCGGTTTGCGAGGTTGCGCTGCGACGCGGCGAACACCTGCTTGGCGACCGCCAGCTCACCTCGGGTCTCTGCGCGCCTGCGCTCGACAGCGGCGGCCTCCGACCGGAGCGAGGCGAGCTGAGCCTCGGCGCGCGTGAGCTGGCTGTCCAGTGCGTAGAGCGTGAGCACGGCGGCTCGCGAGCGTGACGCGATCGCGGTGTTCTCCTGCCTCAGCTGGCCGGCTTGTACGCGGAGCGAGGAGCCCGAGCCGGCGCCGCTCGCAGGCAGCGCAACCGAAACCGCAACGACGGAGAACGCGACGAAGGTGAGAAGGCGCGCTCGACGGGTAATCGGGGCCGCCCGCACGACGCCGGAAGCTAGCAAAGGAGCTTGTGCGGCTGCGACGATGGCTTGCAAAACAGGCTATTGCGGCTTTCCAAGCGCCTTGCAGCCGTCCGATTGGGTTGCTAGGGTGCCGCACTTGTGACGAACCGGCCCCTCCCGGGGCGCCGATCGAGCCCAGCGATCGCAGTAGTTCGCCTAGTTCGCCGCTCGACTAGACGTACGGCGCCGGCAGTCATCGTGTTGTGCTTCGTAGCTTCGCTTGCCGCGACTCCGGCCGTCGGCGACCCGACGATCGCGTCGAAGCAAGCCGAGGCGCAGAGCGTGATGAACCAGGTTCAGGGGCTCGACGCGAGCCTCGAGCGCGCCGTCGAGGCATACAACTTGGCGACGGTGAAGCTGAACCACGTTCGCGCCGACTTGAAGGCGAACCACGCGCAACTTCGGATCGCGAAGCAGAGCCTGAAGCGGGCGCAGGCCGCTCTGTCGGCCCGCATCGTCCAGCTTTACACCTCCGACGGCCAGAGCGACTCGCTCGAGGTGCTCCTCGGCGCATCGAGCCTCGACGACCTGGTCAACCGCTTCAACACGGCCAACCGGATCTCGTCGCAGGACTCGCGCGTGCTCACCCTGGTAACGCGTTACGACAACGAGGTAAAGGCGCGGGAGGCCCGGCTCAAGCATGCGAAGGAACAGGCAGCCGCCCTCGTTCGTCAACGTGCGTCCGACCGTGCCTCGATCGAGGGCCAGCTCGCGGCCAGGCGGGCGCTGCTCTCGTCGATTCAGGGGGAGATCGTGCATCTGAAGGCGCAAGAGGCCGCGCGGCAAGCCGAGCTCCGGCGGGAGCTCGCCGCGCGCATCGCGCAGCAGCAACAGCAGGCCCCCGCGGCGGCGCTCTCGAGCGCGACTCCGGCCGCCGATCCAGCCGCCGCGGCGGCCCCGGTGGGGCCCGCTCCCCCGCCGACACACTCGAGCGTCGTCGCGATCGCGGAGCGCTATCTGGGCGTGCCGTACCGCTGGGGCGGCGCATCGCCCTCTGGGTTCGACTGCTCGGGCCTGGTCATGTACGTGTTCGGACAGGTCGGCGTCTCGCTGCCGCACAGCTCGTATGCCCAGTACGGAATGGGCACGCCGGTTTCGCGCGACCAATTACAGCCCGGCGACCTCGTCTTCTTCGACGGGCTGGGCCACGTCGGGATCTACGTCGGCGGCGGCAACTTCATCCACGCTCCGCACACCGGCGACGTGGTCAAGATCTCGAGCATGACAGGCTGGTACGCCTCGACGTACGTCGGCGCGCGGCGCATCTAGGGAACCGCAGTCGCTTTCCAACCGGGGTTTAGACGGCCGCGCCGGCAAAGCCGGCACGGCCTTGATGGCGGCATCGCAAGCGATTGCCGCCGGTCGGAGCGCGGCGCATCTAACGAACCGTAGTCGCTTTGTATCCGGGGTTTAGACGGGCGCGCCGGCAAAGCCGGCACTGCCTCCAAGCGGCATCGCAAGCGACGCCGCCGGTGGGGGCGAGACGGATCTAGCCGTAGAGCTCCTCGATCTCCTTCGAAAACCTCTCCTCGATCACGCGACGCTTGAGCTTGAGCGTCGGCGTCACCTCACCCTCCTCGGCGCTGAATTGACGCGGGACGATCGCGAACCGCTTGATCTGCTCGTGTCGCGAGAGCTCGCGGTTGACGTCGTCGACGACGTTCTGGACGAGTGCCTGCGCGCCTCCCACGCCGTTTCCGGCTTCCAGGTCGTCCTCGTCGAGCGTGATCAGCGCCGTCACGTAAGGGCGGCGGTCGCCGATCACGAGTGCCTGGGAGACGTAAGGTGACATCTTCAGCGCGTTCTCGATGTTCTGCGGAGCGAGGTTCTTCCCGCCGGCAGTGACGATGATGTCCTTCTTGCGATCGGTGATCGTGACGAATCCGTCGGCATCGATTGCGCCGACGTCGCCCGAGCGCAGCCAGCCGTCCTCCGTCAGCACCGCTCTGGTCGCCTCCTCGTCCTTGAGGTAGCCGGCGAAGACGGTCGCGCTCCGGATCAGGAGCTCCCCCTCGTCATCGGTCTTGACCTCGACGCCCGGCATCGCCGGGCCGACCGTGCCGAAGCGGAATCGGCGCGGCCTGTTCACGGTCGCCGCTGTCGTGCATTCGGTCAGGCCCCAGCCTTCGAGGATCAAGACGTCGAGGGCGTGAAAGAGCTCGGCGATCTCCTTCGCGAGCGGCGCCCCGCCGGAGATGCCAAAGCGAAGACGCCCGCCGAACCGCTCCTTCACCTTCGAGTAGACGAGCCTGTCGGCGAGCCGATATCGCAGCGCCAGGGAACGTGGAAGCGGCTTTCCCTCCTGTTTCAGGCCGCTTGCTTCTCGACCGACGCGAACTGCCCAGTCTGCGAGCCCGCGCCGCGGCCCCGACGCGGCCTCGAACTTCGAGGCGATCGCCGCGTGCGCCTTCTCGTAGAGGCGCGGTACGCTCGGGAGCAGGGTGGGGCGGACCTCCGGAAGCGCTTCGGCGACCGCGTACGGATCGGGGCAGAACGCGATCGTGAAGCCGGCGTAGGCGCCCCAGAGCGACATCAGCCGCCCGAAGTTGTGGGCGAGCGGCAGGTAAAGGAGCATGACGTCCTCCTCGAGCGAGAGGCCCTCGATCCGCTCGATGCACGCGGTCATCGCGTAGTAGTTGCGGTGGCGGATCATGCAGCCCTTGGGGGGCCCGGTCGTCCCCGAGGTGTAGATGTAGGTGTAGAGATCTTCTTCCCCGATCGCGGCCGATGCCGCGTCGAGCGCTGCCGGATGTTCCCGGGCAAAGGCAATCCCTTCGGCCCGCAGCTCGTTCAACCCCTCCGGCGTGAGCACGTGCGCGAGCCGGAGCGGCTCGACCTTCGCAACCTGTGTCTCGTCCTCGACGAGCGCCCCGACCGCCTCGGCGTGCTCGAGCACGTAAGCCGCTTCCCTGGCGGAGGTGTTCGGGTAGACCGGGGCGGTTATCGCGCCCACTGATGCCAGCGCGAAGTCGAAGAGCGTCCATTCGAGGCGGGTGCGGCTCACGATTCCGAACACGTCGCCCTTGCCGATTCCTCGCGAGAGCAGGC
The DNA here is from genome assembly GCA_035640035.1 of Gaiellaceae bacterium. Taxonomy (GTDB): domain Bacteria; phylum Actinomycetota; class Thermoleophilia; order Gaiellales; family Gaiellaceae; genus 13-2-20CM-68-14. Next base: position 702 of record DASQWX010000052.1, on the reverse strand, counting down.
CGTTTGCCAGCTCCTCGACGGCGCGGGCCGCTTCGTCCCAGGAAACCTCGCGCCACCGTCCGGGGCCGGTCTCCTCGACGTAGGCGGCGCCCGTTCGGCCTGCCGAAACGGCGTCTCGCCAGAGGCGAACGATCGTTCTCTCACCGCCTGTATTCAGGTTTGAGACTTTACGGCAGGGATCGCGGCGGTTTCGGCGAACTCCCTGCATCCCTCTACAATTGGTCTAGCGGCCCGATAATGCACGCCGAATCCAGGCTGAAGCCTGGCACCGGAGGACGATGAGGACAATCTGGAACGGATCAATCAGTTTCGGCCTGGTCAACATCCCGGTTGGGATGGCTCTGGCCACGAAGCCGGCTGCCCGGCAGTCGGATGTCTCGTTCCGGATGCTCCACCGCGAGTGCGGGACGCCGATCAAGAACAAGCGCTGGTGCCCGCAGCACGACCGCGAGGTCTCCAACGACGAGATCGTCAAGGGCTGGGAGGTCGCGAAGGGTCAGTTCGTGATCGTCGAGGACGCCGATCTCGAGGCTCTCGCCACCGCGGACGACTCGAGCACGATTGCGATCACGCGCTTCGTCGAGCTCGATCAGGTCGACCCGATCTTCTTCGACCGCACCTACTTCCTCGTTCCCGGCCAGGCGCCGGCGCAGCGGCGGCCGTACGTCCTGCTGCTCGAGGCGATGAAGCAGACGGGCGCGG
>DASQWX010000051.1:0-19601 GCA_035640035.1 Gaiellaceae bacterium | reverse complement strand
GGGCGCGGCGATGATCGTGTCGTTTCCCTTCAGAAGCACGACGCAGCGGAAACGATCGACCACGCGGCGGACGGCCTCGAGCCGGTGAGCGTCGACCCAGGCCGTCTCCACGTCGAGCAGGCGCGCGAGCTCTCCTGAATGAGGCGTCAGCACCGTCGGCGCCTCCCGCTCGACCGGCTCGAGCCCGAACAGCGCGTCCGCGTCGACAACCGCCGGCAGATCGGTCTCCTCGAGCAAGCGCCGGACGAGACGCCTCGCCGGCTCATCGCGACCGAGCCCCGGGCCGACCGCGAGCGCGCCAGCGCGCGCCACCGCGTCCATGACGTCGTCCAGGGGGCGCTTGACCGCCTCGAGCAGGCGGGCCTCGACCACCGGCAGCGACTCCCGCGGGGCACAGACCGTGACGTAGCCGGCATCAGCACGGAAGGCGGCCTCGGCCGCCAGGCAGACGGCGCCGGTCATCCCGGGCGCACCGCCGACCACGAGCACGGACCCCGAGCGGTACTTGTTGCCGTCGGGCCTGCGACGCGGGATCTGCCGAGCGATCTCGTTTGTCACCCGCGCATGCCTGGTTTCCGCCGGCTCCAGCCCGATGTCCGCGACCTCGACGGCGCCGACCTGGAAGCTTCCAGGTGCGACGGCAAGCCCGACTTTCTCGCCGTGGAAGGTGACCGTCGCAGCCGCTTCGACGCTGACGCCGGCGATCTCCCCGGTCGAAGCGTTGATGCCCGACGGTATGTCGACGGCAACGACCGGGACGTGCGCGTTTCGGATCGCTTCGATCGAGCGGGCAGCTTCCTCCCGCGGCTCGCCGTGGAAGCCTGTGCCGAAGATCGCGTCGATCAGGACGTCGGCGTCCGAAAGCTCGGCGCCGACCTCGACGACCTCCGCGCCAAGCTTGCCCGCGGCGATCCGGCCGTCTCCGCCGTTCGCGCCCTTGCCGCAGACGGCGACCACCCGAGCGCCGGGATAGTCCCGTGCCACGGCAGCGGCAACGGCGCCGCCGGCCCGCTCCATCATCTGCTCGACATCGTGACCCGCCTCCGCCGCCTTCATCTCTTCGGCGGTGTAGAGCGGCTCAACCATCGACAACGGCGACCGCCGTGGCGAGCTCCCGCGAGTGCGACATCGACAGGTCGATCTCGCGGGCGCCGGCGCGCTCCGCCCAGGCCCGCAGCCGTCCCGAGAGGACGACGCTCGGCTTCGGGCGCCCGGCGATCTCGACCTCCTGCCACGCGAACGCGTGTGCGACACCGAAGCCGAGGGCTTTGCCGATCGCTTCCTTGCCGGCGAACCGCGCTGCGTAATGCTGCGGCGGGTTCGGCCGCGAGTCGCAGTAGGCGCGCTCGGCCTCGGTGAAGCAGCGCTCGCGGAACGCGGGATAACGCTCCAGGGCATGGCGGATCCGCTCGATTTCAATCAGATCGGTGCCGACGGTCACGGACCGATTCTAGGTCTGAGCCGGGTGACGACGGTCGCGGCGGCGAAGCCGCCACGACCTCCAGGTCGGCATCGCAAGCGACGCCTCAGTCAGGTCGGTGCCGACTGTCACGCCGCGGATTCTAGGAATGCGGATACGTCCGCGATCGAGTCGAGGACGACGTCGGGCTGGGCGCTCCAGGCGCCGGCGTCGTCGCGGAACTTGCCCGTCCGGACGAGGATCGTGTGCATTCCGAGCGCCGACGCGCCGCCGATGTCCGCGTCGACGTCGTCGCCGACCATCCAGGCCCGTTCGGGATCCGCGTCCAGCGCTTCGAGCGCGGCCTCGAAGTATGCGGAGCTCGGCTTGCCGAGAACGGTCGCCGCCGTCCCGGCCGCGTACTCGAGGCCGACGACGAACGCACCGGCGTCGAGCAGCGCGCCGCGGGAGGTCTGCCACCACCGGTTCTTGTGGAGGCAGTAGAGCTCTGCTCCCGCCTCGAGCTCTGAGAACGCCCGCGCGAGGTTCATGTAGCTGAAGACCTGGTTCGTCTCGGCCGTCTCGTCCGCGCCGCCCAGGAGAACCGCGTCCGCGTTGTCGCCGACCAGCTCGATGCCCTCCAGGTCGTCGCGGATTGCCGGCATCGTCAGCGCGAGCACGCGCCGCCCCGAAAGGGCACGTGCCGCAGCAACAGGGGTCGTCTGGAGCTCGTCGTCGGCGAGATCGATCCCGTATCCCCGGATTGCCTCGGCGAGCGCGCGCCGCGACTTGGTCGTGTTGTTCGTCAGGAACCGCAGCCGGTGGCCGCCCTGCCGAAGGTCCTGCACCGCACGGGCGCCACCCTCGATCGGCCGGCCCGAGATGTGGAGCACGCCGTCGACGTCGAGCAGAACGGCGCTCACGACGACAACCTAGGTAGCTCGTGCGACGATTGCGCCCCGTGCAAAGAACGCTCTCGCCGGCGAAACCAGACGTGTAGCGTGGCCATGGCCGGCGAGTCTATTCGCGTCACGCGTTCCGTCTCGATCCCGCGCTCCGAGATCGAGCTGCGATTCTCGCGCTCGAGCGGCCCGGGTGGCCAGCACGCGCAGAAGACCGAGACCCGAGCGGAGGCCGTGTTCGACGTCGAGCGGTCTGTCGCGCTCACCGACGCCCAGAAGCGGCGCGTGATCGCCAAGGCGGGACCGGTCATCCGCGCCGTGGCGCAAGACGAGCGAAGTCAGTGGCGCAACCGAGAGCTCGCGATCGAGCGGGTGGTCGAGACGCTCGGCGAGGCACTGGTGGTCGAACGCCGGCGCAGGCCGACGAAGCCGACCGCCGCCGCCAGGAAGCGGCGCCTCGAACAGAAGCGCCGCCGCAGCGAGACGAAGCGCCTGCGTCGCCCGCCCGGCGACAGCTAGTGATCTAGATCACGAGGTCAGCTCAACGCGAGGAGCGCCACCCCCGCGGCGACGAGGACGGCCCCGCCGACGCGACGCACGCCCACCGGCTCGCCGAGGAACAGCCGGGCGAGCACGACTGCGATCACAACACTCGTCTCGCGCACCGCGGAGACCGAGGGCGCGCTTGCGAGCCGAAGCGCGAGGAGGACGAGCAGGTAGGTGCCCGCCGAGGCGACGCCGATCACGGCTGCGACCGGTCCCGCAGCTGAGGCAAGGCGGGCCCGGCCGACGGAGAACGGGTACACCAGGGCCGGCCCGAGCATCACGAGCAGCAGGTACGGCGCCGCATTCGCGTGCCGGATCCCGTAGCGGTCGACCACGGTGTAGCCGGCGATCGCGGCACCGACTGCCACCGCCAGCGCCGAGCCCCGTCCGCTCCGGCGAGCGCCGCGGACGAGCAGGATCCCGACCGCGACTGCAACGACGCCGCCGATCTCACCGGCGGACGGGCCGGCCCCGAGTGCGACCACGACGATGACGAGGGCAAGCACGGGCGCGAGCCCGCGGGCGAGCGGGTAGACGAGGCTGAGCTCGAAGCGCCTGTAGGCCGCGGCCAGCAGCGCGATGTACGCAAGCTCGAGCAGACCGGAGCCGACGATGTACGGAACTGCAGCGCCTCCGACGCGCCACGTGGCGGCGGCGAGCGGTGCCAGGGCGACGACGAAGACGACGAGTGAAGCCGCGGTCGTCGCCTCTGTGTCCCGCTCCCGCGCCAGGAGAAGATTCCACGCCGCGTGCAATCCGGCCGCCGCGAGCGCGAGGCCGAGCGCCTCTGCGCTCAATGCTCGTGGCCGGCGTGCCTGAGCGCGAGCGCCTGCCGACCGGTCGCGTCGACGAAGCGGTCGGGCTCGGCGTCGAACTTCGCCTTGCAGCCCTCGCTGCAGAAGTAATAGAGATGACCGGCGTACGTGGACGTCGGCTTACCGGCATGGCGGTCGACGGTCATGCCACACACCGGGTCCTGCGCGCCCCGCCGGAGCGTGAGCGCGACGAGGATCGCCGCGATCGCCAGGAAGACGATGTTCAGGAAGGTCGTGTAGTTCCAGAAGATCCCTCGACTCGAGATCGAGTCGATCGAGGGCCGCGCGGACGGCACCAGGCCAGCGGCACTGAAGATTCCATCGACCGCGAGCGCTGCGAGCACTGTCGCCGCGAACATGATTCCGACGAGCCGCGCGGTCAGCTCGCGCCCGTAGTACTTCGAGTAAGCGATCACGATCGGGACGATGAGCAGGTCGGCGTAGATGAACGCGATCACGCCTGAGAACGAGATCCCGCCGGCCCAGAGCACCGCGGCAAGCGGCGCATTCCCGACCGAGCAGACGAACGAGAGGACGGCGACGATCGGCCCCAGAACGACGTTCTCGAGCAGTCGCACGGGACCCGACGCGTCCGTGACGAAGAGGCTGTTGAAGAAGTCCATCGGCAGCAGCGAGATGAATCCGGCGATCAGGAAGCCGGCGACGATCTCCTTCCACAGCATCTCCCAGTCGCCGCGGAAGTTGTGGGCGACGTCCGACCAGGCGCGGACGGAGGTGAGCCGTTCACGGAGCGACAGCCCCTCTCCCGCGGCGGAGGCGTGCTGGTGGCCGGCCTCGGCGGCTTCCGCGTGCGTGCGCGCCTCCTCCTCCAACCGGCGCGTCACGAAGAGCCGCAACCCGAGCCACATCAGTGCAATCAGGATCAGGCCGCCCAGTAGCTCCGCGAGCGTGAACCGCCACCCGATGAAAACCCAGATCACGATTCCGAGCTCGAAGACGAGGTTCGTCGAGGCGAACTGGAACGCCATCGCGGAAGCGAAGCTCGCCCCCTTCGCAAACATCGACTTCGCGATTGCGATCGCCGCGTAGCTACAGGACGACGAAGCGGCCCCGAGACCGGTCGCGATAGCGATCTCCTCCGGTCCACGCCCGCCGAGCGCGCGCTCGACGCGGTCCCTCGGCACCCACGCCTGGACGATCCCCGAAAGCGCGAATCCGAGCACGAGCGCCCATGTCACTTCCCACGCCATCTGGAAGGCGTTCCAGAGACCGTCGCCGATTGTCGACGCTACGCCCACGCCGCCGGTATACCAGCAGCGTCAGGAGTTAATTCGAGCCGTCTCCGATCAGGAGCTCTGCAAGCGGAGCGTGCCGGTCCTTGAGCAAGCGACCGCTGGCGAGGTCGACGACCTTCTTGGTGTAGAGCTCGCCGAGGTTGAGATACGCCTTGCCCCGGAACGCGAGCTCGAGGTACGCCGCGTCGCCGTGCAGGACGGACAGCTTCCGAGTTCCGTCGAAGGCGTACGTCGCGAAGCCCATGCCGGTGCGAGAGCTTTCGCTCCAACTCGAGCCGGTGACGAGGAGCGAGTCGCCGACGACGGCGAACGAGTCGGCGCCGCGATCTACCACCTTCGTCGCCCAGGTGTTGGTGTCGACCAGCTTCAGCCCGGCCGCCGTCCACGTGACGTGGAGTTGGCTGCTCGAGTCGAGCGCCGCCGTCTCATCGCCACCGGTGACCGCGAGCACGCCGCTCCCGAGCCAGCGGGCGAAGCGAACGGGACCGTTGGCGCCCTTCGCCTGAGCCTTCGGCTCGACCCAGTCGTGCAGGCGGCCGAGCAGCGAGACCGGCTGAACGAGCGAGTGATATGAGACGCCCAGCGAAGAGAGCGCGACTTCCGCGATCCGGCCGTTCGCCGGGACGACGAAGGCGCGCCCGGTTTCAGGATCCACGGCCAGACCCGGAATGTTCTGCTGCAGGTGCGCGAAGTCGGGTGGCTCGCTGCCGTCGCCCATGTCGCTGCCGGCCTGGATCTCGGCGAGGCCGACGGTCCGCGTCGCCCCGCTCGGGTCGACCACGGCAAGCGTCGCCGTCCCGATGCCTCGCCGCGGCCCGAGCAGCACGACGATCGTGCCGCCGGCGCGCTTGATCCCGACGATCGAGCCGGTGATCTTCGCGCCGACCGAGATTCGATGGGTTGCGCTGTCGACGCTGACGATCTCGATCTGGCGGGTGTCGAAGTCGCTCAGGACGAGGTTGATCCGGTCGTCGCCCCAAGCGAGAGCCGAGACGTATCCCGACGGCAGCCTCGTCAGCGCGCGCCGGATAACAAGTCTCGGATCGACGAAGTGGAGCTTCGCCCCGGCTCCGCTGCCATCAGGCTGCGTCGCGATCACGAGCCCGCTTCCGTCGCGCGCGTAGGCCCAGGCGACGACCTTGTTGTACAGCCGGAGCTTCGGGCTGCGGCGGCCGATCCAGATTGCGCGCTTGTCCGCGCGTCCGAGGACGGGGCCGCGGGCACCCGGGACGACGGCGAGCAGCGGTCCGAGCTCCTTCGCAGGAGATTCGGCCGCCCGGGGAACGGCAACCGAGGGAGCGCGCGACGAGGCAGAAGCAACGGCTGCGAGTGCCGCGAGGACGGCCAGTGCTGCCAGTGCGCTTCTCTTCATCCGCCTCCTCTACACCGGAGACGCGCGGGTGGTTCCCGCGAACCTACTCCACCGTGACCGTCTTGGCCAGGTTGCGCGGCTGGTCCACGTTCAGCCCACGCAGGCGCGCGATTCGGTAGGCGAGCAGCTGCAGCGGCAGCGCGGCCAGGACGGCCTGGAGAAAGGCGGGCGTCCGCGGGACGAAGATGACGTCGTCCGCGTGATGCTGGATGTCCTCGTTGCCGTCGGTCGCGATCGCGATCACGTGAGCGCCGCGGGCGCGGACTTCTTGGATGTTCGAGACGACCTTGTCGTACACGTGCGAGGTCGTCGCGACGCAGACGACGGGCGTTTCTTCGTCGAGGAGCGCGATCGGCCCGTGCTTCATTTCCCCGGCCGAATACGCCTCGGTCGGGATGTAGGAGATCTCCTTCAACTTCAGCGCTCCCTCGAGTGCGACCGGGAGGCCGATGTGCCGGCCGAGATAGAGGAAGAACGGCCTGTCGTGGAAGCGGTAGGCGATCTCCTCGATCGGATGCTGACCCTCGAGGAAGGCCGTCATCTTCGTCGGTAGCGCGTAGAGCTGGTCGAGGATGAACTCGATCTCATCCGGCGGAATCGTCTTGCGCACCTCCGCGAGCTTGAGCGCGACCAGGGAGAGCAGAGCGACCTGCGCGGTGAACGTCTTCGAGGCGGCCACGCCGACTTCGAGGCCGCAGCGCGTGAAGAGCGACGAATCGACCTCACGCGTGATCTGCGAGCCCATCATGTTCGTGATCGCGAGCGTGCGGGCCCCCTTCTCGCGGGCGAGGCGCATCGCGGCGAGCGTGTCGGCCGTCTCGCCCGATTGCGAGATTCCGATCACGAGGGTGTCCTTCGAGAGGACGGGGTTGCGGTAGCGCCATTCGCTGGCGATGTCGGGCTCGACCGGAATCCGAGCCCACTCCTCGATGATGTAGCGGCCGACGACGCCGGAGTGGTACGCGGTACCGCAGGCGAGGATCACGATCCGCCGCAGGTTCTGGAGCTCCTGATCGCTGAGGCCCAGGCTCTCGAGCACGAGGTGCCCGTGGCGGACGCGGTCCCCGAGCGTCTCCTTCACGGCGTCCGGCTGCTCGTAGATCTCCTTCAGCATGAAGGTCTCGTAGCCGGATTTCTCGGCCGCCTCGTCGTCCCAGTCGACGTCGAGCGTCTCGCGCTCGATCTCCCCCCGCTCGGCGTCGAAGAAGCGCGAGCCTTCGGGAGTGATCGCAACGATCTCGCCGTCGTCGATCAGCTGGATCCTCTTCGTCTCGCCCAGGAACGCGGCCGCGGCGGACGCCAGGAACATCTCTCCATCGCCGACGCCCACGAGCAACGGGCACTGGAGGCGCGCGCCGACGAGCTCGCCGGGGTGCGCGTGGTGGATGACCACGAAGGCGAAGTGGCCCTCGAGCTCCTTGTACGCGGCGCGCACGGCCGCAGAGAGGTCACCGTCGTAATGGCGCTCGACGAGATGTGTCACGACCTCGGCGTCGGTCTCCGAAAGGAAGCTGTGCCCCTCGGCCTCGAGCGATTCCTTGAGCTCGCGGAAGTTCTCCACGATCCCGTTGAGGACGACCGCAACCTGCCGCTGGTTGCAACCGGCCAGAGGATGGGCGTTCTGCTCGGAGACGCGACCGTGCGTGGCCCAGCGCGTGTGACCGAGCCCGGTCGTCGCAGGCGAGCCGTTGCCGCCGGCGACTTCCTTCAGGGCCTGGAGGTTGCCAACGGCTCGGACGTAGTCAAGTCCCCCGTCCTCGCGGAGCGCCAAGCCGGCCGAGTCGTAACCGCGGTACTCGAGCCGCTCGAGACCGTTCAGGAGCAGATCCTTCGCTGGTCTCTGTCCGACGTATCCGATGATCCCGCACATCTGAAGCTCTCCCTTTTCGCCTGGCCTGAGTTTTGGGTGAAGCCTCGATCGAGGGGTGCTGTCCGAAAGCTCCCAAGAACGCACAAAGCCCGGCTGCCCCCCGAACCGCGTCGTCGCGGTCGGTCAGCCGAGCTCTCGCGTTACGAGAGCGGTGATCGTAGCACAGAGCTCCTTCGCTTTCTCGGCCTCTTCGGCCTCGGCCAGAACCCTGACCACCGGTTCCGTCCCGGAGGCCCGGACGAGAATTCGCCCCGAGCCGTCCAGTTCCGCGTTGACACGCTCGATCTCGGCTCGAAGCTCGTCCGGAAGCTTCTTTGTGGCAACCCGCACGTTCTCTTTCGCCTGCGGATAGCGCGGAAGCACGGCCGCCGCCTCTGCAAGCGTCCGGCCGCGAAGCGCGGTACAGAGGAGCAGCGCCGCGGCGAGCCCGTCGCCGGTGACGTGATCTTTCAGGTAGATGATGTGGCCCGATTGCTCGCCGCCGAGTACGCCGCCTTCGCGCCGCAGCGCCTCGAGCACGTAGCGGTCGCCGACGTCCGTGGTGACGAGGCGGATCCCGCGCTCCTCCGCGAACCGATGGAAGCCGAGATTCGTCATCTGCGTGACGGCGACGAGGTCGACGCCGAGGTCGTCGGCGAGGATCGCCAGGATCTGGTCGCCGTCGACCGGCGCGCCGTTGGCGTCCACCGCCAGCATCCGGTCGCCGTCGCCGTCGAATGCGACGCCGAGGTCGAAGTCCCCGTGGAGAATCGTCCGCTGAAGCAGAGAAAGGTCGGTCGCGCCGCAGCCGAGATTGATGTTCGACCCATCCGGCTGCGCCGCGATCGCGGTTACCTCCGCGCCGAGCTGCTCGAAAGCCGTCGGCGCGATCGCCGAGTAAGCGCCGTTGGCACAGTCCACGACGACGCGGAGGCCCGAAAGGGCGCTGCCGAAGCGCTCGGTGATGTGCTCCAGATAGCTGTCGGTCGCGACGCCGACCCGGTCGATGTCGCCTCCTCCCGGCCCATCGGCGTCGAGCAGCGCCTCGATCTCCTCCTCGGCGGCGTCCGTGAGCTTCTGGCCGTCCCGGTCGAAGATCTTGATTCCGTTGTATTCCGGCGGGTTGTGCGAGGCGGACACGACGACGCCGAGGTCGAGCGCCAGGAGCGCGACCGCCGGCGTCGGCAGGACTCCGGCGAGAACGGCGTTCCCCCCTGCGTCGACGACGCCGCGCGCAAAAGCCTCCTCCAGCTCGGGGCCAGAGCCGCGTGTGTCGCGGCCCACGAAGACTCGGCCGCCCTTCGACCAGAGGGTCGCGGCCCTGCCGAGCCGTTCGACGAGATCGGGCGTCAGGTCCTCGCCGACGATCCCCCGAACACCATCGGTGCCGAAGTAGCGACGCATGCCGGCGTCGCTAGCGCTTCGAAAACTGGGGCGCCTTGCGGGCCTTGTGGAGGCCGGCCTTCTTCCGCTCGACGATCCGTGCGTCTCGCGTCAGGAAGCCTGCTCGCTTGAGCGGCTCGCGGAGATTCGGATCGGCTTCGACCAGCGCGCGGGAGATGCCGTGGCGGACTGCTCCGGCCTGCCCGCTCGGCCCGCCGCCGTGGACGCGTACGCGGATATCAAAGGTGCCCTCGACTCCGGCGATCTTCAGCGGCGAGAGCGCGAGCTCACGGTGCGCCAGCCGCGGGAAGTACTCCTCGACCTTCTTGCCGTTGAACCACGTATCGCCGTCGCCCGGGCGCAGGATCACGCGCGCCACGGACGTCTTGCGCTTGCCCGTTCCCTGGTACTGAGCCGGTTCGGCGGCTGTCGCCACGCTAGTTCACCTCCAGTGGCTGCGGCGCCTGGGCGCCGTGAGGATGCTCGGGGCCGGCGTACACCTTCAGCTTGGTCAGCTGCTGCCGCGCAAGACGGTTGCGCGGAAGCATGCCTTTGACCGCCTTGCGGATCACCTCGGTCGGCCGGCGCTCCAGCTCGTCGCGCAGCGGCCGGCTTCGGAGCCCGCCGGGATACCCCGAGTGGCGGTAGTAGAGCTTGTTGTCGAGCTTCGTCCCGGTAACCGCGATCTTCTCGGCGTTGACCACGATCACGAAGTCGCCGGTATCCACGTGCGGCGTGTACTGCGGCTTCGATTTGCCACGGAGCGTGTCCGCGATCTGGGTCGCCAAACGGCCGAGGGTCTTCCCCTCGGCGTCGACGACGTACCAGCGGCGCTCGATCTCGCCGGGCTTTGCGTTCCAGGTCTTCATATCTCCTCTAGTTACGCCGGAGCCAGACTGAAGTCTGGCACCGGATTACAAACAATCGGCGGACTCACCGTCCGCCGGCGGCGAATCGTAGCAATCCTTCGCGGAAGGGCCGGGCGCCGCCATGGCTCGGGTGACGTATGTATTCGGCTTGCATCGCACCGGCAGCGAGCCGGCCGACCGCGACGACGGTACGTCCGTTTGCCAGGTGGCGGGCGAACTGAATTCCGCCGTCGATCTCCCGTTTGGTGGGAAGTCTGTTTGACGTCTCGGTGCCCGGATGCGTCGGCACGATGTTCCAGCACAGCACGTCGTCTTCGATGCAGAGCTCACGGAGAGCGCGGCGGACGATCGTCGCGGTCGCTTCGGCCGGGCCGGTCCCGGTCAGCTGGCGTTCCGACGTGAAGGGGATGCCGCTTATCCGCGCGCCGCGGTACCCCGGCGCCTCGCCGACGAGCAGCAGCCGAGCACCTTCGTGGGCCGCCAGGTAAACGGCGAGGCGACGCCTCAGCAGGCCGGAGCGGGGCCCGTCGCGATAGAAGTTGAATGTGGCGCCGATGTCCGCAGCGGCCAGCTCCTCGACGAAGCTCATGGTCCGCACTCTGACGGACGGCGGACAGGAACCGCTCGAGATCGCGCACGCGATCGCGGACTGGCTCGGCGAGGCCCGCGAATCGCTCGAGATCGCGCAGTACGACTTCCATCTCGCGCCCGACACGGCGGCCGTGGTCGGCGGGGCGATTCGAGACGCATCCGCGCGGGGCGTGTCCGTCCGGATCCTCTACAACGTTGATCACCGGAACCCGATCCCGGTGCCGCCGCCGCCGGAGCCGGACGTCGAGATGATCGCCTCGTTCGGCGTACCCTCGAAGGCGGTTGCAGGTGTGCCGGATCTGATGCACCACAAGTTCGTCATCCGTGACCGGGAAGCCGTCTGGACCGGGTCGATGAACTGGACCGATGACTCGTGGTCGCGGCAGGAAAACGTCGTCCTCACGGTCGAATCGCAGGAGCTGGCCGAGTCGTTCGGCGAGGACTTCGACCAGCTTTGGGAGAAGGATCTCGTCGAGCAGACCGGCTTCGTGCCGCCGAGACGGCTGCACGTCGACCGGTTGCTCGTCCGGCCCTGGTTCACACCGGGTTTCGGCGAGGATCTCTCGGCGCGGATCGCCCGCGTGATCGGGCGCGCGACGCGGCGCGTCCGTGTCTGCTCGCCGGTGATCACGGCCGCTCCGGTGCTGGCGACGCTTGCGCAGCTCGTCTCCGAAGGCAGGCTCGACCTCGCAGGTTGCGTCGACGCGCCGCAGGTGCAGGGCGTCGTCTACGAGTGGCATCAGAACGGCAACGTCGCCTGGAAGCTGCCGCTGCTCGAGCGGGTGCTCACGGGCGACTTCACCGGGAAGCCGTCGACGCCCTACGGCGCCGGCACGGTGCACGACTTCATGCACGCGAAGGTCGTCATCGCGGACGACGTGGTCTTCGCGGGCTCGTTCAACCTGTCGCGGTCGGGCGAGCAGAACGCCGAGAACGTGCTCGAGATCCGGGACCCCGAGCTGGCGGAGCATTTGAGCGCGTACGTCGATGAAGTGCGTCGCCGCTACCCGCCGGTTCGGCTCTCGGCCTGATCCTGCCGGCGCGTCCGGCGCCGGTCGGGTCTTCGCCGTCGGCACCGGCCATGCCTGTGGACGAAACGTCACGCATTCGTTGCAGTTGCCATGTCCGCGCGCGGCAGTTCGCGGTGGACAGTCCTCGGCGGAGCGCCTGCGCCGCCCCGAGCCGAGGCGGCCGAGGCTGCGCTACGCGACCGACGTCGGAGCGACGCCGCGCATCCCGGCCGCGGCCTTCTCACGCTCGGCCGCCACGTGCTCCCAGAGCCGGTTCAGGTGGTGCTGCGTATAGGGGATCTCGAAGGGCGTGATGACCTTCACCTGCCCTGCGCCGGGCACTTTGACCTTGCGCGCCACGGACGCCGATTACCCGCCGTGCGCCGAGATCATTCCCACTCGATCGTCGACGGCGGCTTCGACGAGATGTCCAGCGCGACCCGGTTCACGGCCGGGATCTCGTTGATGATCCGGCTCGAGATCGTCTCGAGCAGGTCGTGGGGCAGACGCGCCCAGTCCGCAGTCATCGCGTCCTCGGACGTTACGGCGCGGATCACGATCGGATAGGCGTACGTGCGCTCGTCACCCTGCACGCCCACGGAACGGATCGCCGGCAGGACCGCGAAGCATTGCCAGAGCTCGCGATACAAGCCGGCGCGGTGGATCTCCTCTAGCAGGATCGAGTCCGCCTCCCGCAGGATCTCGAGCCGCTCGCGGGTGACCTCCCCGATGATCCGGACGGCAAGGCCGGGCCCGGGGAACGGATGGCGCCAGACCATGCGCTCGGGCAGGCCGAGCTCCTCGCCGACACGCCGAGCCTCGTCCTTGAAGATCAGGCGGAGCGGCTCGACGAGCTCCATCTCCATGTCGGGCGGGAGGCCCCCGACGTTGTGGTGCGACTTGATCTTCGCCGCGACTCCGTCGGTGCCGCCCGACTCGATCACGTCCGAGTAGAGCGTCCCCTGGACGAGGTAACGGATCGCCCCCAACTTGCCGGACTCCCCCTCGAAGACTCGGATGAACTCCTCGCCGATCCGCCTCCGTTTCTCCTCGGGATCCTCGACGCCTTCGAGCCGCGCGAGGAACCGTTCCTCGGCGTCGACGTGGACGAGCGGGACGTGAAAGTGCCCGCGGAACGTCTCCACGACCTGGGCCGCCTCGTCCTTCCGGAGCAGTCCGTGATCGACGAACACGCACGTCAGCTGGTCGCCGACCGCCTTGTGGACGAGCAGCGCGGCCACGGCGGAATCGACACCACCTGACAAGGCGCACAGAACGCGCTCGGACCCGACCTGCGCACGAATCCGCTCCACCTGTTCCTCGATGACGGCCGCGGCCGTCCAGGTCGCCGGCGCGTCGGCCACGCCGTAGAGGAAGTTCTTCAGCACCTCCGTTCCGTGCGGCGTGTGCACGACCTCGGGATGGAACTGCACGCCGTAGAGCTTGCGCTCAGCGTCCTCGAACGCCGCGATCGGCGTCGAGGTCGAGCCGGCCACGACGCCAGCGCCCCGCGGCGGCGCCGTCACCGAGTCGCGATGGGACATCCACGTCGTCTGCTCTTCCGGCAGGCCGGCGAAGAGGGCGCCCTCGTGGACGCGGACCTCGGTCTTGCCGAATTCGGAAACCCCCGTGCGCTCCACGGCGCCCCCGAGATCGAGCGCCATCAGCTGCATGCCGTAACAGATCCCGAGTGTCGGGATTCCGAGCTCGTAAAGCCGCGGGTCGATCCGAGGCGCGTGCTCGGCATAGACGGAGGCCGGCCCGCCGCTCAAGACGAGGGCGAGCGGGTTGCGCGCGATCACCTGCTCCGGCGTCACCGTGTAGCCGACGAGCTCGGAGTAGACCCGGCACTCGCGCACGCGGCGGGCGATCAGCTGGGAGTACTGGCCGCCGAGATCGAGGACCAGCACGGGCCGTTCCTCCCCCACCGGCGCCGTTGCCCGTAGTGGGACGACCTCGCCTATGAGCTCCGCCCGTAGTTCGGAGCGTCCGCGATCGTCGTCATCCCGTGCGGGTGGCTTTCCTTGAGGCCCGCCCCGGTGATCCGCACGAACGTCGCCAGCTTCATATCGTCGATCGTCGCCGCCCCGCAATAGCCCATCGCCTGCCGGAGGCCTCCGACGAGCTGGTGGAGGACGTTCGCAACCGGGCCCTTGTACGGGACGCGCCCCTCGACGCCCTCGGGGACAAGCTTGTCGACGTCTTCGACGTCGCCCTGGAAGTAGCGGTCCTTCGAGAAGCCGCGAGCCTTCATCGCGCCGAGCGAGCCCATGCCTCGGTACTGCTTGAATCGCTCGCCGCCGGCCAGGATGACTTCGCCCGGAGCCTCGTCGGTCCCTGCGAGCAGTCCCCCGGTCATGATCGTGTCGGCGCCGGCGGCGATCGCCTTCGCGACGTCGCCGGACGAGCTGAGCCCACCGTCGCCGATCACCGGGACGGCGTACGGCTCGGCGGCACGGGCGCAGTCGTAGATCGCCGTCACCTGTGGAACGCCCACGCCGGCGACAACGCGGGTCGTGCAGATCGCGCCTGGCCCGATTCCCACCTTGATCGCGTCGGCGCCCGCATCGATCAGAGCCTCGGCCGCCTCGGCCGTGGCGATGTTGCCGGCGATCACCTCGCCACTCCATTCCCCCTTGAGGCGCCGCACCATCTCGGCGACGTTTCGTGAATGTCCATGAGCCGTGTCGACGACCAGGACGTCCGCACCGGCTTCGGCAAGCGCCGCGGCACGGTCGTTCGCGTCCGGCCCGACTCCGACGGCCGCCCCGACCCGCAGGCGCCCGTGCTCGTCCTTCGTCGCTCGCGGGAACTCGATCTGCTTGCGGATGTCCTTGACGGTGATCAGGCCTTTGAGCCGGCCGTCGGCGTCGACGACTGGCAGCTTCTCGATCTTGTGCCGGTGCAGGATCGCCCTCGCCTCGTCGAGCGTCGTCCCGACCGGAGCCGTGACGAGGTTCTCTGCCGTCATCAGCGCCGAGACAGGTTGGTCGACGCCGTCGTCGCGAAAGCGGAGATCCCGGTTCGTCAGGATCCCGACCAGACGGCCTTCACCGTCCGTCACAGGGACCCCGGAGATGTGATACCCCTCCATCAACTCGAGCGCCGCGCGCACGGGAGCGTCGGGGGGAAGCGTCACCGGCTCGACGATCATCCCGGACTCGGAGCGCTTGACCTTGTCAACCTCCGCCACCTGGTCCTCGATCGACAGGTTGCGATGGAGGATCCCGAGCCCGCCCTCGCGCGCGAGCGCGATTGCGAGGCGCGCCTCGGTCACCGTGTCCATCGCCGCCGAGACGATCGGGATCTCCAGCGAGATCCTTCGCGTCAGACGCGTGGCCGTCGAGACCTCGTTCGGCAAGACCGCCGACTCGGCCGGAACAAGAAGAACATCGTCGAAGGTGAGCCCCTCCCGCGCGAACTTCCGATCGAGCTCGACAAGTCGCTCGATCGTTTGCGGCGTGAGGTCAATGCTCAATTGGCGAGCGATGGTAGCAACGGAGCCCGACGGTGAAGCGCCGAAATTCAGGCGTCCACGGCCACCGCCGTCGAGGCCGACCATGCCGAGCGCGCCCGGCTCGTCGCGGTGACGACGACTCGGAGCGCCGACCCGACGTCCGCGGGCGAGACCGTGTAGGTCGAGGTGACCGCCTTCGGAATCGCCGCGCACTTCTGCGCGCTCGTATCTCTGCACCGCTGCCATTGATAGGCGAGCGTCGGGGCGGGGTCGGCCTGCCAGGTTCCGGTGCTGGCGCTCAGTGCCTGGCCCGTCTGGGGCAGGCCGTCGACTGCCGGGGCGTCCACGACGAGCGGCTGGGGAGCCATCAGCGCCGAGCCCACGCGCGAGCCGCGGTAGCGGTCGCCGTCGACGCAGCCCCTGATCCCGGGGACCCGGCTGCAGTTCGTCCACTGCCAGAAGGTCCATCCACTCGCCCCCCAGTTGGAGGCGGGCACACGGGGACTCGGGACTCGCCAGTGGGCGATCCAGAGCTGCGACCCGCCTGCGGCAAACGTGCTCGCGTCCCCGAGCGCCTTCCGCCAGAAGCTCGGCGACGCGTAGATGGTCGGACGGATGCCGACCTGGAGCTGCACCTCGTCGAGCCAGGCCGAGGTCCATGCACGCAGGGACGCCCTCGATAGCCCACCCGTCCGCTCGAGGTCGAGAACAGGGGCGAGCTCGCCCGTCTGGGGGTGCGCGACCGAGACGAAGACGTCGGCCTGGGCGACGGCGTTCGCGACCACGCCCTTTGGTGTCGAGCCGGCCGGCCGCGCGAAGTGGAAGGCGCCGAAAGCGAGGCCGGCCGCCTTCGCGCTGGCGCGGTTGCGCGCGTACGTCCAGTCGGACGCGAAGCCGTTGGTCGCCTCGGTGAACGCGAAGCGGTAGCCGCCCTGCGCCACCTGCCGCCAGTTGATCGAGCCCTTCCAGCGCGAGACGTCGATTCCCCGCGCGAAGCTCGCTGCACTCGCCGGCGAGGCGACGACGAAAACCGCGAGAAGCAGGGCAAAGCGGCGGCGCAAGCCGCAGAGCCTAGCGCCGGCCGGCCACAGGTTCCAGCTCGGTGACCTCGACGGCGCCGGCAAGCCTGCCGAGCTCGCGCTGCTCGAACCGTCCCGCTCCGACCTCGAGCGTCGAGGCGGTTCCCGTGGCCACCGCCGCGCGGAGGGCGTCTTCCGCCGGCTCGCCCTTCAACCGCGCGGCCAGGAACGCCGCCAGGAGGACGTCTCCCGAGCCGACGACCGAGACGGGATCGATGCTCGGCGCGGTCGCGCGGAACCGGTGCGTCGTGCGCTCCTCGCGGAGCAGCGCGTAGCACCCGGAAGGCTGCGTGATCAGCACGTCGCGGGCGCCCCGCTCGGCAATCGCGTCGAGGCCGACGACGAAGTCGTCGACCTCGTTGAACTCCTGGCCGACGAGACCCTCGGCCTCGTTCTGATTCGGCGACACCAGGTTCGGCTCGGCGTGGACGCCGAGAGCCAGGGGTTGGCCTTCCGAGTCCAGAACCGTGTTCACACCGGCACGGTTGAGATCGCGGATCGCCTCGCCGTAAAAACTTTCGTCGACGTCCCGTGGCAGCGAGCCGGCGAAGACGACGGCGTCCGCGCCCTGCGCCAGGTAGTCGAGCTTCTCCCGAAGCATCTCGAGCTCCTCCGGCCGCACGACCGGCCCCCACTCGTTGATCTCCGTGTAGGTCGGGGCTGTCGGATCGACGACGGCCGTGGAGGTGCGCGACTCGTCCTCGATTCGTACGAAGTCGTTCAGGATCGCTTCGCTCGTCAACTCCTCGACGATGCGAATGCCGGTGCGCCCGCCGACGAGCCCCGTCGCGACGACCGGGACGCCGAGCAGCTTCAGCGCCCGGGCAATGTTGATGCCCTTGCCGCCTGCCAGCATCAAGCCCTGGCTCGCGCGGTGGCGCTGTCCGCGCTGGAAGTTCGGCACCGTGAGCGTGCGGTCGAGGGCCGCGTTCAGCGTCACGGTGACGATCACGTGAGCCTTCCGGTTGCGGCCGGGAGTGTCACGGTATCCAGCCCCAGGCGTGATCGAAGGTACGCCGCGCATAGAAGCCGGCCCGCGCCAGGACGTCGGGCCGATCGACCGTCCGGTCGGCGACGAGCGCTTGCCGCGCGAGCAGCCGCCCGGCCTGGTAGACGCGGATCTCTCCCAGGTGCTTGCCTTTCTGCACGGGCAGAGAGGCCACCGTTTTCGCGACGACGCGCTCGACGAGCGGCCGGTCGATCCGAACCGGCCTGACGACGCCTTGCCTCGGAACGAGGCCGACCGGCGAGCGGCCGTAGCCGACCTGTACCTCCGCGTAGACGTGGTCGGGACGGACGACCGCGATCCGCTTGTAGCGGGACAGCGCCCAGCGCAGGAGCGCGGCCAGGTCCGCGTTTCGCGTTGACCGGTCCGGCGAGCCGAGAATCGTCCCGTAGACGACGACGCCACGGCGGTCGAGCGAGGCAACCTCGTTCCAGCCGGCCGCCGACGTATGCCCCGTCTTGACTCCGAAGACGCCGGGGAACGTCGCCAACAGATCGTTCCAGGTGTGAAGGACGCGGCCGCCCGCGATCGTTGCCCGCTGCTGCCGCACGATCGAGCGGATGAGGGGACGACGCATCAGCAACCGCGCGAGCTTGGTCACGTCGTGCGCGCTCGAGACATGCCCCGGCGTGTCGAGCCCGTCCGGCCGCATGTAATGCGTGTCCTGGAGTCCGAGCTGCCGCGCGCGCGTGTTCATCATCGCCACGAACCGAGCCTCGCTTCCTTTACCGACGTAGTAGGCGAGCGCGTCCGCGGCGTCGTTTGCGCTCTGGATCAGCGCTCCTTCGAGCAGCTCGCGGACCGTCATCTTTTCGCCGGCGGCGAGGTCGATCGACGACTCACCGACGGCTGCCGCCCCCGGCGCGACGGTGACGACGTCGCTCGGCTTCGTCCGCTCGACGGTCAAGAGCACGGTCATCAGCTTCGTCAGGCTCGCAACGGGGACGCGGGCGCGGTCGTGGTAGCGGGCGAGCACGTCTCCGGTGGCGCCGTCTTCGAGGAGATACGCGCGCGCGTGGACTCGTGGTATGGCGGCGAGAGCGGGAGTCGCGAAGGCGAGAGCAGCCGCGAAGATGGCCAGCCGACGCGTCACTTCGACAAGGGTAGCTACCAGCCTGAGGCGGCCCAGATCTCGCTCTTGAGCCGCGCGGCCTCGTGGGAGGCGCCGACTCGCCAGTCCTCGCCCGAGGAACGGAAGCCGTACGTGACGCTGCGCGAGGCGGCGACGAGCGCGCTGGCGGGACCGCTCGTAAAGGCGCGGGCGACGTCGGCGGGCGAGGCCCCCTGAGCTCCGACACCCGGCAGCAGCAGGATTGCGCGCGGCAGCAGGCGACGAGCCTCGCCGATCGCACGCGGGTGCGTCGCGCCGACGACCGCGCCCACGCTGGAAAGCCCGTGCTCGCCGATGAGGTCCTCGCCCCATTCCGCGATCAGCCGGGCGAGGTGCTGCCAGAGAACGCCGCCGTCGCTCAGGCGCACGTCCTGGACGTCGCTTCCGCCCTCGTTCGAGGTTTTGACGAGGCAGAAGACGCCGCCGCCGTGGCGCCGGCACGCGCCGAAGAACGGCTCCAGCGAGTCGCGGCCGAGGTACGCGTTGACTGTCAGCGCGTCGGCGATCGGCCTGTCACCCTCGAGATACGCAGCCGCGTAGGCTCGCGCCGTCGAGCCGATGTCGCCGCGCTTTCCGTCGGCGATGACCAGGAGGCCTGCCGAGCGCGCGTATTCGCAGGACTGCTCGAACGCGCGTAGTCCGTCGGCTCCGAGCGCCTCGAAAAAGGCGAGCTGCGGCTTGATCCCGACGGCGTGCGGCGCGACGGCATCGATGATCCCGCAGGAGAACCGCGCGACCGCGTCGGCCGCTGCGCTGCGGGCAACGTGCGCGTCTCCCCGGAGCTCGACCGGCAACAAGTCGAGGCGCGGGTCTAGCCCGACGACCAGCTGCGAACGCTTGCGCTCGACCGCCTCGGCGACGCGGTCGGCGAACGTCGTCGTCGCCTGGGGAGTCTCGAGTTGCACGTTTCTCAGCCTAGTTGCAGCTTCGGAAAGAGCGAAGGCCGCCCTGAGGCG
>DASQWX010000050.1:0-6577 GCA_035640035.1 Gaiellaceae bacterium | reverse complement strand
GCGTGCGATTCCTTCGGCGAGCGAAGGCAGCTGCTCTGGGAGCTGGGTCTTGCCTTTCGCCCGCCGAGCGTTCCAGGGTCGGCGGGCGAGGCCCGGCAGCTGACGCTCTCGCTCGATCCGACCGCCGAAACCCCGGAGTTGCCCGAGCAGACGCCGTGGGAGCGGATGCTCGCCGACTACCGATTGACGAGCCTCTCGGTCGGGACGCACCCACTGGCCCTGCTCCGGCCCCGCTTGCCGGTTGCCGTCGTCGCCAGCCGCGACCTCGGGGATCGGCCGAACGGGTCACGCATCGCCGTCGCGGGGCTCGCGGTCGCACGACAGCGGCCGGCGACCGCGAACGGCGTCGTCTTCATGCTGCTCGAGGACGAGTTCGGCCAGGTGAACCTGATCGTGCCGCCGCCGGTCTACCAGCGCTTCCGCCCGCTCGTCCGGGCCGAGCCGCTCGTTCTCGCGCGCGGCAAGTTCGAGCGCTTCGGCCGCAACGAGAACGTGCTCGTCAACGAGTTCGAGTCGCTCGTCCCACTCGCGAAGGAGGTCGCGGACGGCGCCGACGTCTTCGGCTCCTTGCCGCCGGCCCATCACTTCGGGCACCGATAAATTCCGCTCCCGTGGAGCGGGTCGACGGATACGCGCCGATTCGCGACTACGCCTTGATCGGCGACGGGCGCGCATCCGCCCTCGTCGCCCGTGACGGGTCGATCGACTGGCTCGCGCTCCCGCGCATGGACTCGGAGACCGTCTTCGCGCGGCTTCTCGACGCCGAGCGCGGCGGCACGTTCGAGCTCGCTCCAACGATCGCCCACGAGGCCGAGCGCGAATACATCGAGGACTCGAACGTCCTGCAGACGACGTTCGTCACCGAGCGCGGCACGGTCCGCGTGACCGACGCGATCACGCTCGACCACGGCGGCCTCCTCCCATGGTTCGAGCTCGTCAGAGGCATCGAGGGTGTGAACGGAGCCGTGCCGATGCGCTGGCGTGTCGCGCCGCGCTTCGGAGCAGGCGAGGACGCCGATGAGATGGCGATCGACCGGCTCGGGTCGGGGATCCGTGCCGCCTCGCGGAGGCTGAGCGTTGTCGTCTACCCGTTCGATGCCGGGGAATCGCGGCACTCCGAGAGCGAGATCACCGGCTCGTTCGAAACGGAGCAGGGCTCCAGCGGTTCGCTCGTCCTGCGCGCAACTCGCGACGAGCCGATCCCATTCGCGCGGCGTGACTGGATCGAGAGGCGCCTCGGAGATACCGCTGACGACTGGAAGCGCTGGCTCGCCGACGCCGGCGTCGAAGGCGACTGGAACCGGGTGGTACGTCGAAGCGCGCTTGCGCTGCGCCTTCTCACGTACGTGCCGACCGGGGCAATCGTCGCCGCGCCGACGAGCTCACTGCCCGAACGGGTCGGCGGGGATCGGAACTACGACTACCGCTATGCCTGGGTCCGCGACACGGCGTACACGCTCGATGCGTTGATCAATCTCGGCCTGCTCGTGCAGGTCCACGCGTCCTTCTCGTGGCTTCTCCGTGCAGTCGAGAGCACGGAGCCCGACCTCCACGTCTTCTACGACCTCGAGGGGCGAACGGTGTCGGGCGAGAGGGAGCTCGAGCTCGACGGCTACCGGGGATCACGGCCCGTGCGGCGCGGAAACCAAGCGGCGGGGCAGCTGCAGCTGGGGTGCTACGGCGACTTGCTCGAGACGGCCGAGCTCTATGTCCGCGACGGCAACGCGCTCGACGACGCGACGGCCGAGCGGCTGGCCGACATCCTCGACCATCTCACGACGATCTGGTCGAAGCCGGACTCCGGAATCTGGGAGCTCCCCGACCGGGAGCACTACACGAGCTCGAAGCTCGGGGTCTGGACCGCCTTCGATCGTGCACTGCGGCTGGTCGAGCGTGGGCAGCTCCCGAGCGAGCGGGCAGAGGCGTGGCGGGAATGCCAAACGGAGGTCCGCGACTTCGTCGAGCGGGAATGCTGGTCGGAGGAGCGGGGCTGCTACACGATGTTTCCGGGCAGCGAGAAGCTCGACGCGAGCCTCCTCCGCGTCTCGCGGATGAACTTCCTCGACGCTCGGGGCGAACGTTTTTCGGCAGTGATCGATGCGATTCGAGGCGAGCTGGACGCAGGCGGCGGCCTGCTCTACCGCTACAGCGGCCAGCAGCGAAGCGAGGGTGCGTTCGTGGCCTGCTCGTTTTGGCTGGTCGAGGCGCTCGCAAGGGCAGGCCGCATCTCCGAGGCTCGGGAGACGATGGAGCAGATGACCGGACGCGTGAACGACGTCGGTCTGCTCGCCGAGGAGATCGATCCGGAGACGGGCGACTTCCTGGGCAACTTCCCGCAAGGACTGAGCCACCTGGCGCTGATCAACGCCGCCGCGGCGATCCGCAACGCCTAGCGGTTCTCGATCTCGAGTGCGAAACGGGGGAGCCGTTTCACGACGGCGTGGTTGAACTCGTCCTCGTATGCCTCGGACGTCTCGTCGTCGAGCGTCGCCGCGAAGTGGTCGCGCAGGTCGGCCAGCAGCTCCGTCCCGGTCTCGACGAGATCGACGTAGTCGCCGTAGCGCTCCTCCGCTTCGTCCCGCGGCGCCGAGTTGTAGGCACGCTCTGCCTCCTCGCACTCGCGGATCAGATCGGCTTCCTCGCGCACGAACAGGTCGAGCTGGCGCGAGATCACGTCGGCGAAGCGGCGGCGCCGGAACACGCGCCTAGACTAGCCCCGCCTTTGGCGCTGCTCATTCGCACCTGGAATCTGTTCCACGGCAACGCGCAGCCGCCGGAGCGCGATGCGTACCTGCGCGAAATGGTGCGCCTGGCGAGTGCCGACCAGCCCGATATCGTGTGCCTCCAGGAACTGCCCGTGTGGGCCCTCGGGCATCTCGAAGCCTGGAGCGGCATGCGGACGTTCGGCGACGTGGCGCAACCTCCCCGGCTCGGTCCGGTGCCGATCCCCGCAGGGGTCGGTCGCGCGATCACGTCGGTCCATCACGGGCTGTTTCGCTCCGCGGTCAGCGGCCAGGCGAACGCGATCCTGTTCACCCCGGACGCCGCCCCGCTCGAGCGGCACGCGCTCGTCCTGAACAGCGACGACTTCCGCGCCCGGCAGGCACGCTGGCTGCGACTCGGCCTCGTCGCGAGGCTCGCGTGGGCAAAAGAGCGGCGGATCGTGCAAGCGGTCCGGGCTCGACTGGCAGACGGGACGACCGTCACCGTCGCCAACCTCCACGCGACGAGCTACCCGGCCGACCAACGACTCGCCGACTCGGAGCTCCTGCGCGCGGCGGTCTTCGGGGACGGCGTGGCCAAGCCGGGTGACGTGGTGATCTTCGCCGGCGACTTCAACGTCCCGGCGGCGCGCTCCGCGACCCAGGCGGAGCTGACGAGCGCGGAGTGGGGTTTCTCCGAGCCGCTCACCGAGGGCATCGACCAGATCCTCGTTCGCGGCGCGACCGTGGAAGAGATCGCGCGTTGGCCCCGAGACCGCCGCCGCCTCGACGGCCGCATCCTCTCCGATCACACGCCCGTGGAGGCACGGGCAGCGTGACGTTCGAGGAGGCGCGGGCCCAGTTTCCCGTGCTCGAGCGCTACGCGTACCTGAACACCGGCACGAACGGCCCGCTCACGAGGCGGACCGTCGAGGCAATCGGCGAATGGAACCGGCGAGATCTCGAGCAGGGGAGGGGCGGCGAGACCTACTTCGAGCAGGCGCTGGCCCTGCGCGAGCAGGCGCGCGGGGCGTTGGCGGGCGTGCTCGAAGTGGCCTCGGAGCGTGTCGCCCTCGTCAGCTCGACGACGAACGCCTGCAACGTGGTCCTCGCCGGCCTCGGTCTGACCGCGGGGGACGAGATCGTCACGACCGACGTCGAGCATTTCGGGCTGCTAGGGCCGCTGCTCGCCTCGCCGGCGAAGATTCGTGTGGCCCGCGTGCGCGACGCAGCCCCCGAAGAAGCGCCCGGCCTTGTCCTCGACCAGGTCACGAGCCGGACGAAGCTGATCGCGATCTCCCACGTGTCCTGGCTGACGGGCAACTCGCTCTTCCCCGACGATGTGCGGCGGCAGACAGAGCTACCGATCCTCGTCGACGGGGCGCAGTCGACGGGCGTGTGTCGGACCGGGGCGCGCGAGTTCGATTTCTACACGGTCTCCGGTCAGAAGTGGCTCTGCGGACCGGACTCGACCGGCGCGTTGTACGTGCGCGACCCCGAGCGCTTACGAGTGGCGCTGCCGACGTACCTGTCCCAATCGGCCTACGACGTCGAAGAATCGTTCACGCCCAAGCCAGGCGCCCAGCGCTTCGACTCGATCTGGCAGGCCCCCGGCATTCTCGCCGGCCTGGTCGAGGCCATCGAGGCCGCACCGGGGTGGCGGTACGACCGGATCCAGGAGGTCGCTGCGTACTGCCGGAGGCGTCTGGTCGAAGACGGCCACGAGGTCGTCACCGCACCGGCCCAGGCGGGCCTGATCTCCTTCACCGCTCCGGGCGACGCAGCGGAAACGGCTGCCCGGCTCTTCGAGTCAGGCGTCGTCGTCCGCGACGTGCCCGGCACGGACTGGGTCCGCGTCTCGTGCGGCTGGTGGACGAGTGAGCTCGACGTCGAGCGTCTTCTCGAAGCCTTGTGATTAGGAGGCTAGGCAGGAACGTCGGCGCTCGTGCGCAGGCCTAGCTCACCGGCGATCGGGCGGAGGGCGGCGATGACGAAGACGATGTGTTCGTTCAGCTCGACGCCCAGCTCCTCGGCGCCCTTGTAGACGTCGTCGCGATTCACGCCGGACGCGAAGGACGGTTGCTTCAGTTTCTTGCGCACCGACTTCGGCTCGAGCGTCTCGATCCCATCCGGGCGGACGAGGCCGCACGCGTGGATGAAGCCGGAGAGCTCGTCGCACGCGAAGAGTGTCTTTTTCAGGAGCGTGTCACGCGGCAGACCGAGGTGCTCGGCGTGCGAAAGGATCCCTTCGACGACCTCCTCGGGGTAGCCCTCTTCGCGCAGGATCGGGGCACCGTCCTGTGGGTGCTGATCGAGCGTCGGGTGCATCTCGTAGTCGAAGTCGTGGAGCAGAGCGGTGACGCGCCACAGTTCCTCGTCCTCGCCGAACTTGCGCGCGTAGGCCGCGACCGCAGCCTCGACGGCGAGCGCATGGCGCCGCAGCGCTTCGCTCTGCGTGTACTTCGTGAGCGTCTCCCAGGCTTCCTCGCGCGTCGGCACCGGCATCTACCATAGCCTGCGCCGATGTCCTCGACCGCTGTCGCCGACGCGCTCATGGAAACGTTCGTGATCGAGGGCTCGCAGCCCTTGAACGGCCGTATCACCGCGGCGGGGAACAAGAACGGGGCACTGCCGATCCTCGCCGCGTGCCTGCTCACCGACGCACCCGTGACGCTGACGAACGTTCCGCGGATCCGGGACGTCGAGACGATGGTCGGCCTGCTCAACCATCTCGGAGCGGAGACCGACTGGATCGGGGCCAACGAGGTCCGCATCCATGCGGCAGACGTCGCGACGACCGAGGTCGACGACGAGCTCGCGAGCAGGATCCGAGCGTCGTTCCTGCTCGCCGGGCCACTGCTCGCCCGCGTCGGGCGCGCGTCCGTCCCGCCCCCCGGCGGCGACGTGATCGGCCGACGACGGCTCGATCCGCACATCCACGCCCTCGCCGAGCTCGGCGCGCAGATCGACATCAACGGGCGCTACGAGATGACGACGGGCGGGCTGAGCGGGCAGCGGATCTTCCTCGACGAAGCAAGCGTGATGGCCACCGAGAACGCCGTCATGGCAGCGTCACTGGCGAAAGGCGAGACCGTGATCGGCAACGCGGCGTGTGAGCCGCATGTCCAGGATCTCTGCCGCTTCCTCCGGTCGCTGGGCGCGGAGATCGAAGGCATCGGCTCGAACGTCCTCACGGTCCGCGGCGTCCAGCGGCTCCGCGGCGGCGAGTGGCGTATTGCCTGCGAGCACATCGAGGTCGCGAGCTTCATCGGCCTGGCGGCGGTGACGGGCGGAGACGTCACGATCGACGACGTCGTTCCCGCGGACCTGGCTCCGATCCTGCCTTCCTTCGCCCGCCTCGGGGTCCACGTCGAGCTCGACGGCACGAGCCTGCGCGTGCCGCCCGAGCAGTCGCTCCTCGTCCAAGACGACCTCGGCGGCCAGATCCCCAAGATCGAGGATGGGCCCTGGCCGGCCTTTCCCGCCGACCTGACCTCGATCGCGCTCGCGGTCGCGACCCAGGCCCGAGGAACCGTGCTGATCTTCGAGAAGATGTTCGAGAACCGGCTCTTCTTCGTCGACAAGCTGGTCTCGATGGGAGCGCGGATCATCCTCTGCGATCCGCATCGCGCCGTCGTCACCGGCCCGGCGAGGCTCTTCGGCCAGCGGATGGCGAGCCCGGACATCAGGGCAGGCATGGCGATGCTGATCGCGAGCCTTTGCGCCGAAGGGACGTCGACGATCGGCAACGTCGGCGAGATCGACCGCGGCTACGAGCGGATCGACGAGCGCTTGAGGTCGCTCGGAGCTCGCATCGAAAGAGTCGAAAGCTAGGGACTGTCCCCGAACGGGGACTGTCCCCGCAACCGCGACGG
>DASQWX010000049.1:0-4485 GCA_035640035.1 Gaiellaceae bacterium | reverse complement strand
TTCCGCATCGTCTTCACCGTGAAGCGCGAGGGGTCGCAGCGCGGGACCTCCTTCCAAGCCATCGGCGCGGAGACCCTCGCGTCCGGGGTCGGCCGCACCGAATAGGCGCAGGCGATCGTCCGATCGCGTGCGTTCTGGCCGAAGTCGACGAAGACCCCGCGCCGGTCGGCGACCCGCCAGGTCGTCGTCGCCACATCCTGGTCGTCCACTCGCCGCTCGACCTCCTCGGCGAGCGCCTTCGCGAACCGCCGCACTTCCGGAAACGCCAGCTCCGGCCGAATCGGCGCGAGGATGTGCAGCCCGGTCGCGCCCGAGGTCTTCGGGTACGACGCGAGCCCGAGCTCGTCCATCACCTCCTTGACGACCATCGCAATCTCGCGCACGTACTCCCACGGGTTGCCCTCGCTGGGATCGAGGTCGATCAGCAGGTAGTCCGGCCGCTCGATGTCGTCGATCCGCGAATGCCAGGTGTGCAGCTCGATGCAGCCGAGGTTGACGACCCACGCGAGCGCGGCTGGGTTGTCGACCACCGCGAAGACCGTCGAGTGGCCGCTCGGGAACTGCACGAACTGCTCGCCGACGAAGTCCGGGTGCGGCGGGACGCGCTTCTGGTGGAAGAAGTCGCCGTCGACCCCGTTCGGGTAGCGCTTCATGTGGAAGAGGCGCCGGCGGATGTGGTGCAGCGCACACGACGCCACGTCGACGTAGTACGAGACGAGATCGCCCTTGGTCAGCCCTTCCTGCGGGAAGAAGGCCTTGTCCGGGTTGGTGATCTGGACGTCGTGCCGGCCGACGCGCACACCGGCAGTAAACAGGCCCGAAACGACGAAGCTCGCCTCGGTTGTCGAAGCGAGCCGCGCCAGATGCCGGGATCTAGAGAGGGGAGAGCCGGCACGCAGAGCATGCGCCAAACGCCGCGTGCTGCCATGCCCCTGAAGGGTGATTTCGCAAAGGGTCGCCGGCAGGCTCGGCTATCCTGTCCGGGCCCGGAGAAGTGGCCGAGTGGCTGAAGGCGGCGCCCTGCTAAGGCGTTATGGGGGTACTAACCTCCATCGAGGGTTCGAATCCCTCCTTCTCCGCCTCGCTTTCCTGGCCGGGCGGCGTCGGGCCGGCCGAGTCCGCCTCCGCGCCGCCCGAGGTACCCTAGTTTCCGTCGGAGGGGTGGCAGAGCGGTCGAATGCGGCGGTCTCGAAAACCGTTTCGGGCCTCTGGGTCCGACGAGGGTTCAAATCCCTCCCCCTCCGCTTGACTCAGCCGAAACCGGCTTGAAGGAGCTAGGGGCATCGGCGTGAGTGCCCCTAGCTCGCGTCGTTAGCGCACCGAGACCTCTCGGGGCCCCCTAAGAACCCGCAGACCGGGCGCAACCGGCGCGCTCCTCTCGCTCACGGGCCGAGCTGCTCCCGAGCCAGCTTCGCTGCGGCAGTCGATACGCGCAACAGCTCTCGACCCAACCTCGGCTGGCCGGGTCCGGCTGGCTATCCGCAATCAACGCGTATCGGACAACATGAGACTGGTTTGATGAGCGAGAGGCGGCTCAGAGTCGGACTCGTCACGGAGCCGACAGGCATCGAGAACCTGTATATCGGTCCGGCCTACCTCGGGCTCGAGCGGGCCGTCCGAGAGTTGGGGATCAGAGGGCGAGTGTTGACACCAGCCCCGAAGGAAGGCTACGTCCCGAGCCTCTCACTTCTCGCGCGACAGAAGTACGACCTCGTGATCGGAGTGGGGTTCTATCCCGCCGCCGCGATCGACAGAGTCGCCACCGGGTTTCCCGAAACGCGGTTCGCGATTATCGATTCCGCCCACGAAGATCTGGCGCATCGCCCGATGAACGCCGTTGGCCTCGTGTTCCGGGAAGAGCAAGCCGGCTATCTCGCCGGTCACCTGGCTGCGCTCATGCTGACGCTCTCTCCCGGAGAGGAGGTCATCAGCTCGGTCGGCGGCCAGCGGGTGCCGGCTGTCGAGAAGTACATCGCCGGCTACCAGGCCGGCGCGAGAGGAGCCAATCCTCGCGTCACGACGTTGAACAGCTATACCGACGACTTCATCGACCCGGTGAAAGGCAGGTCGGTCGCCATGAGCCAGATCGCAAAGGGATCGCGAGTCGTGTTCCAGGTCGCCAGCGCCTGCGGACTCGGGGCGCTGGAGGCGGCAAAAGAGCACAGGATCTGGGGGATCGGAGTCGATGTCGACCAGTCCCACCTCGGCCGTCACATCCTGACGAGCGCCGTGAAAAGGCTGGACGTGGCCGTGTTCGAGACGATCGAAGAGCTCCTGCGCGGGACGCTCGAGACCGGTCGCACGTCCCACTTCTCCCTCCGGAACCGCGGTGTCGGCCTCGGCACCATCAACGCGGCCGTGCCCCGTTCGTTCAAAGCCGAGATCGAGGAAGTCAAGGCCGAAATCGTCGCCGGGAAGATCCCAATCGCGAACGCGGTCACATAGCGCTTTCGCTCTGTATCGAAACCCAGACCGTCCCGTCCCAGGGGGCCACGTCGGTCGGCGCGTGGCCAACCGGAATGACGCCTACAACCCGACCGTCCTGCGGATCGATCTGAACGACGGTGCCGTCGGCATTGTTGGCTGCGAACACCGCTCCATCCGTCGAGCAGAGGCCCACGAGCCCTCTGCCAACCGGGGTCGTCTGAGTCACCGTTCCCGTGTCCGGGTTGATATGCCAGACCTGGCCCCGCGAGTCAGAGACCCAGACAGCCTGCTTCCCGGCTGTCAACGCGACGGGGTACCCGATCGGTACCTCGGTCGTGGCTGTGTTCGTGTGGGGCTCGATGCGCAGGGCACGCTCGCCAATCGTCACCACCCAGAGTGCCTCCTCGCCGTGTGCCACGCCTACCGGTACATGGCCGACGTCGATAATCGCGAAGGGCTCGTTCGTCGCCGGGTCGAGGCGGAGCACATGGTGAGGCCCCACGGCGATCCAGACGGAATCGTCATCGGCGTCGACCGCGTAGGTCGGGTTCCAGGCGAGTTCGCTCGAGCCTCTCAGGTCGATCGTCTCGACGACCGCGTCGGTTCTGGGATCGATGCGCGAGACTGTCCCGTCGCTCCCGTTGGCCACCCAGACCGCATCGGTGGCGACAGCAAGGTCTATCGCCGGTGCACCGATTCCGATCGTCCTGATGACTTCGCGGCGATCCGGATGAATGCGAGAGACCGTTCCATCGTCTGTGTTGGCGACCCAGACCGAGCCGTGCCCGATCGCGAGGGCGACAGGCCGTCGGCCCACGAGCACGTGGCCCACGACCCGGGAGCGCTGCGGGTCGATCACAGCGACCGAGTCGGGAGGAACCGCCGGCTGGGTCCGCGACGACGCTCGGCGGCGCCGTGCGACAGAGGGTCGTTTGACCCCGCCGACTAGCGGAGGATCGAGCGAAGGATCGTGGTTGAGGATGGCTCTCTCGAGTCGCCGCAGGTCCTCTCCCGGCTCGAGCCCGAGCTCCTCTTGGAGCAACCGCCGACCTTGGCCGTACACCGCGAGCGCATCCGCCTGACGGCCACAGCGGTAGAGGGCGAGCATCAGCTGGCCGCGGACGCGCTCGCGTAGCGCGTGCTCGCGCACGAGCCCCTCGAGCTCCGGAACCCGCTCCGCGTGTCGCCCCAGCGCGAGCTCGGCCTCGATCCACTGCTCGAGCGCCGCCAACCGCTGCTCTTCGAGCCGCGCTCGCTCGGCAGGAGCGAAGGAGTCTCCCAGCTCGGCCAGAGGCGCTCCTCGCCACAGGGCCAGCCCCTCCCGGAGCAGCCGGGCAGCCTGAGCGGGCTCCTCCGCCCGAGCCCTCGCGACCAGCCGCTCGAAGCGATGGAGGTCGAGCTCACCGTCGCCGACCCGGATGAGGTAGCCGGGAGGCTGCGTCAGGATCAGATCGCGGCCGAGCGTCTTGCGCAGCTGGGAGACGTACACCTGGAGCGCCGTCGGGGCGGTCTCGGGCGGATCCGTGTGCCAGAGTTCGTCGATCAGGCGGTCCCGTGAGACCACGCGGTTGCGGTCGAGCAGCAGCACCGCGAGCAACGCGCGTTGTTTGGCGCCTCCGAGAGGAAGCTCGCGGCCCTCGTCGAGAACCTGGAGCGGGCCGAGGATCCGAAACTCCATGGCCTCCTTCCTTTAGCGCCGCTTTAGGACCCGGAAAGCCTGGTTTTAGCCGCTTGTCGTCTCCTGTGCAAAGGCCGCGTGGGGCGGCCGCGGACAAGGAGGAAGAGATGTACGGACGGAAGCACATTCACCGGGTCGCGGCTCTGCTGACGGCGGTTGCCGCCCTCGCGTTCTTCGCCGGGTCGGTGCAGGCCGCCAACTCGCGCCCGGCCGGCATGACGAAGGCTGAGTACCGGGCGCTGATGCTCCGCAGCGAGGCGCTGAACAAGCAGTATCACCTCGGCGCGTACAGCCGGCTTCCGCAGAGCATGACCGCGGCCGAGTACCGGGCGCTGATGCTCCGCAGCGAGGCGCTGAACAAGAAGTACCACCTGGGCAGC
>DASQWX010000048.1:0-7724 GCA_035640035.1 Gaiellaceae bacterium | reverse complement strand
GCCGCGCGCGGCGCTCGTCTTCGGACATCTCGAGCGCGTCGTGGATCGCCTCCGCTTGCGCGGCGACATCGAAGGGGTTAATCGTCAGAGTCCAGCGGCCGAGCTCCTCGGCCGAGCCGGTGTTTTCTGATAAGACAACCGACCCGTCTCGGGTGTTCACGAGCGGCGCCTCCTTGGCGACAAGGTTGAGGCCGTCGAAGATCGCGTTCACGAACAGGACATCGAACTGCTTGTACGCGGCGACGGACCGCGGCAGATCGTCGTCGATTCGAAGGTCGATCGGTACCCAGACGTCAGACTGGAAGCGGTCGTTCACGCGCCGGACCTCGCGCTGGATCGCACCGAGGTACTCCGAGTACTCGGGGATGTCCTGGCGCGATGGATCGAGCAGCGCCAGCAGCCCGACCCGTCCGTGCATCTCCGGGTGAGCCTCGAGGTAGAGCTCGAACGCTCGGAAGCCGCGGACGATGTTCTTCGACGGGTCGGTGCGGTCGACCCGGACGACGAGACGCTCGGGGCGCCGCTCGACGATTTCCCGTTCCGCCTCGAGGACCTCGGGGCTCCCGGCGAGCTCGTCGAATTCCTCGGGGTCGATCGAGATAGGAGTCGCGACGACGCGCGTCCGCCCTCCGCGATAGTCGGCGACCCAGTCGATGAAGTTCCCTTCGGCCCCGGCGATGTCGACCGCGCAGCGCAGAAAAGCCAGGCGCCAGCGGCTCGAGTGGAAACCGACGACGTCGTTCGCGAGCAGCCCGTCGTGGATGGCGTGGCGCATCTCGTCCGGCAGGATCCGCCAGTAATCCGGCTGCGGCCAGGGGATATGGACGAAGTGCGAGAGCGTGGCGTCCGGAGCTTCTTCGCGCACGATCCGCGGGGCCAGGTAGAGGTGGTAGTCGTGGAAGAGGACGGCCGCGTCGGGCTCGGCCTCGAGCTCGTCGAGCACCGCCGCCGCGAACACCTCGTTCACGCGCACGTAGCCGTGCTCCCAGGCGTGTCGCAGGCCGTGGTCGACCGCCGGTGTGTACGCGAGCTCCCAGAGGTAGTGCTGCAAGAACCACAGCATCGGGTTCGAGATCACGTTGTAGAACCCGTCGTAAGCCGTCTCCTCGTGCTCGACGAGGCGAAGCCGGAACGGCGACCCGTCCCGCGCCGTCTCCTCGATCGTCTCGTGCGAGGCCGCGCGATCCTCCTCGGTGATCGCGCTCGCGATCCAGGTCACGTCGTGGTGCGAGACAAGTCCGCGAAGCGCGGTCACGAGACCGCCGCCGCCTCGTTTGGCGACGCGCTCGTCGTCCTCCCTGGTGTAGGAGACTGGTCCGCGATTCGAGACGACAATCAGCTTGCGCCGCTCTCCCATAGCGGGGAGCGTAACGGCGATGCGCCTCCTCGCCGCTAGGCGGCGCCGACGACGGCGAGCTCGGCTCCGGCCGTGTCGTTGCCGAGCAGCTGATTGAAGAGAACGAGCCAGTCGCGCAGAAGCCGCGGCATCAGGAAGTTCCGCCGCACGTATTCCTTGCCCTTCAGAGCCCGTAGCCGCGCTTCGGCCGGATCTCGGAGGATCTCGATACACGCCTCGGCGCACTCGGCCGAGGAGTCGACGAGCCAACCCGTCTCCCCATCCTGGATCTGGCGGACGATCCCGCCGACGCGGCCTGCGACCGTCGGGCGTGTCTTCCAGAGTGCCTCGGTGATCGTGAGGCCGAACCCTTCTTTGATCGACTTCTGGATCACCGCATGCGAGTGCACCTGGAACGCATTCACCTCGACGCCGCCGATGTTGTTCAGGTTCGAGAGGATGTAGATGTCCGGGTCTCCGTGCGCGTAGGCAACCGTCTGGTTGTAGTAGTCCCAACCCTCCGGATCGTCGTGAGCCATTGAGCCGACGAGCGCGAGCTGAACCTCGGGGAACCGCTCCTTGACCTCGCGGTAGGCGTCGATCACGCCGAGCGGGTCCTTCCAGGGGTCGAAGCGCGACACCTGCGTCAGGAGCGGCCGCTCGACGTCGATCCCGAACTGGTCGACGATGTACGCCGCATCCTCGGGCGAAAGCGCCATGTTCTTCGGCGTCAGCGGATCGATCGCCGGCGGCCAGATGTAGGCGGGCGGCAGTCCCGGGGTCGCCGGCACGTACTCGTTCATGTGGAAGATCGCCGCGTCGTAGCGGCCGAGCGCCGGCAACAGAAAATCGATCACGCTCTCGTTCGGCGCCGACAGGTCGATGTGGCAGCGCCAGATCCAGCGCGCCTGCGACGAAGGAAAGTGCTCGACGACGAACGCCGGCTGCGGGTCGTGAACGATGACGAAGTCGTACTCGTCATCGAGCTCGTTCGCGTTCTCCTCGTTGTAGCGGCGGTAGATCTCCTCCTGCTCCGGCGTCAGCCCTTGCGGCGAGCCCTGGAGAGCGTTGTGGATCGTCTTCGTCGCCCCGAAGAATTCGTCCGCGCCGCGAATGATCCGCCACTCGGCGTCGAGGCCGGCATCGCGCATCAAGGGGACGAGCGCATAGTTGATCTCCGCCACGCCGCCTCCGAACGCGGTCGCCGACAGGTGCAGCACGCGCTTGCCCTCGACCTGCGCCGCCAGCCTGCGGATCTCGTCCATGAGGCCGCGGGAGGCAATCGTCCCGTAGTCGAGCAACGACTTGGTACCGACGTTGACGAGCTGGAGCATGTGGGTTGGCTGACGGCTTTCGGCGAACGAAAGCGCGCAGAATAGACGTTTAGTCCCCCAGGAACTTCACGAAGCGCAGGCGAGATCCTCCCGACTCCCGCACTCCGATCTCGACCTCGTCCGCGACGGCCCGGATGATCGCAATCCCGAGCCCCCCTTCGTTGAGGTCTCCGTTCCCGTCGCCGGCGAGGTTCGAGGGCTCGAATCCCTCGCCGTCGTCGGTCACCTCGACGACCAGCCGATCGGGCTCGATCTGGTAAACGATCTCGACCTGGCCTCGTCGCCCTTCCCGATACGCGTGGCGAACGGAGTTGGTACAGGCCTCGGTCAGCGCGAGCTTCAGGTCGCTGAGCGTCTCGTCCGAGAGCGGCTGCACTCGGGCGATCGCGGTCAACGCCAGGCGGCTAAGGGTGATGTATTCGGCCTTTGCAGGAATACTCAGCCGAACCGACCGGTCGTGGGCGTCCATCGCCGCCCCTGTTCCCGCTCTACTCGCTGCCCTAACCCGAACCTTCGGCTAACCGGGGTTCACCGGCCGCTCGGCAAGCCTCAGAATGACGCGGTGACGCCGGCTGCCTCGAAGATAGATCATGGGGACTGACTGCCCCGGCGAGAGCTCTTCGGTGACAACGCGGACCACGTCCTCGGCACTCGTGACGGAGTGGCCCGCGATCGAGACGATCACGTCGCCGCCCTTCGTGAACGCCGCGCCGAAGATCTGCACCGTATCCGTCCCAGCATGCAGACCCGCCGCGGCCCCCGGCGTGTTCGGGTGGACCTTTGTGACGACGGCACCTTTGCTGACGGGATAACCGAGCCGCTTCGCGATGCTCGGGACGAGGTCCTCCGTCTCGATCCCGACGAATGCGTACGAGACATGTCCGGCTGCGATCAACTGCGTCATCGAACGGCGCGCCGAGTCGATCGGCACCGCAAAACCCACGCCCTCCGCGACGCCGGAGTCGCTCCGAATCTGCGCATTGATCCCGATCACCCGGCCCCGGGCGTCGAAGAGCGGTCCGCCCGAGTTCCCGTGATTGATCGACGCGTCCGTCTGGATCGCGTCGACAAGCTGGTACTGCGAGGTCAGCGAGTCGATCGAGCGCTCCGTCGCGGAGACAACGCCCACGCTCAGCGAGTTGACGTTGCCGAACGGGCTACCGATCGCGGCGACGGGCTCGCCGACCTGCACCTGCGCCGAATTGCCGAGCGGTACGGGGTCGAGCCGATGGTCGGCCGGATTGACCTTGATCAGACCGACGTCGTCGTAGATGTCCCAACCGACGACCCTCGCGGGCACGCGGTCGCGATCCTGGAACTCGACGAAGAGCTTGTCGGCTGCGGAAACCTTGCGAGCGTTCTCGCCCGCATTCGTGATCACGTGCGAGTTCGTCAGGATGTAGCCCTTCGGCGAGACGACGAACCCGGAGCCCTGCGCCTCTTGCGCGGACAGCGAGTCGGTGCCGTAGATCGCGTAGATCGTCACCACGCCGGGCGACCGGGCCGAATAGATCCGCTTCGGCGCGAAGCCGTTGCCGGTGAGCGGCTTCGCATTGGATGACACGGGCGACCGCGGCGTGGCAACGGCCTCTGCGGCAGGCGGCGTCTGGACGACGACGGTCTTCTTCGTCCCGGTGTTCAGCCATCCGGCCGCCTTTCCGACGACAAGAACGGAAACGCCGCCGATGACGGCGGCGACGATCGCGACGATCGCAAGCGGAGCCGGGCGTGCGGGCATCGACGCACTGTAGCTAGGCACGCGGAAATTGCCCGCGGACAGGGCCTTTTTGGGCGTTTTCACGTGCAAAGCGTCGCGATCCGAAGCGGCCGACTTTCGGCGCTAGGGAGTCACCTGCCCGTATCAGGTTCTTCAGTACGCTCGCCTTGGGGAGGAGGCCGGGGACGCCTCGGATCACGCGTCAACCAGGAGACCGGCGCGGTGGGTCGTCAGACCGCGGCCGGCTCGCGCACGGGCTCCGGCACGAGCTCGCCTCCCGGCAGGACAAGCGAAAAGACGGTTCGCTCGGGCGACGACTCGAGTCCGATCTCGCCGCCCATTAGCTCGGCAAGCTCCTTCGCGATCGCCAGGCCGAGACCGCTTCCCGACGCTTTCGTGCTCTCCCCGCGGTAGAAGCGCTCGAAGAGCTCCGCTCGATCCTCGGGATTGATGCCGGGCCCGCTGTCGGCGACGCTGATCTCGGCCCGCGCGTCAACACGGCGCACCGCGACCTCGACGGGTGTGCCAGGCGGCGTGTGGACGAGAGCGTTCTCGATCAGGATCCGGACGATCTGGAGCACGCGCTGCGGGTCGCCGCGAGCCGGCGCGGCGCCGTCCGGCGCGTATTCGAGCTGGTGATCAGAGGCGCGCGCAACCCCCGCGAACTCGTCGACTGCCGCGCCGGCAAGCGCTCCGAGGTCGAGCGGCTGCGTTTCGACGTGCAAGCGACCCGCATCCAACCGCGAGAGGTCGAGGAGATCGTCGGCGAGCTTCGTCAGTCGCCGCACCTGCCCGGCCATGGTCTCCAGGAATTCCCGCTGCGTGGCCTCGTCGAGCTCTTCGTCCTCGATCAACTCCAGAAAACCGCTCAGCGAGAAGAGCGGCGTCCGGAGCTCGTGCGAGGCGTTCGCGACGAATTCCCGCCTCGCGTGATCGAGGCCGGCGAGGCGAATGCGCATGCGGTCGAAGGCGCGAGACAGCTGGCCGAGCTCGTCGTAGCCGTCGTCCGCTACAGGCTCGTCGAAGCGGCCGCTGGCAATCCGGTCGGCCGCACGCTCGAGCCGCCTGATTCGCCCGGCAAAGATGCGCGCCGCCCCGTAGCCGATCAGCAGCGCGACCACGAGCGCCAAGCCACCGGCGAACAGCAGCCGTCGCTGCACCGCGTGGACGTCGGCGAACGCCTCCCGGAGCGGCGCGGCGAGGAGCAGGAGATCGCCGTTGGTGCCGACTGGCTGGGCGACTTCCGCAAACTCTCCTTCCGAGCGCGTAACCGTGCCGCGTTGGCGCTTCCCGGTCTGGGCTGAATGGATCGCGACCGGGTCGTTGGTGAAATCCCGTGCGCTGCGTCCTGGGAGCGACCACTGCTGGACGGTCACGCTCGTCGGCGACTGAGCCAGCACCGTCAGCAACAGGACCCGCGCATTCGTGGTCGCGGCGGCGTTCGAGAAGAAATCGGGATCGTCCGGGTTGTTCTTGTACTCCCGCATGACCTTCGGCGCAGCAATCGCGAGATCGTGCAACCGTGTATCGATGAGCCGGTTCTTCAGCGAGGGAACGGCGAGGAAGTAGACGAGCCCCAGGACGAGCGCCACGACACCGAGAAGCGCCAGGCTGAGACGGGCGCCGACCGTCCTGAACGCGCTCATCAGTCCCTGAATCGGTACCCGACGCCGCGAACGGTGAAGATGTACTCGGGCTCGCGCGGGTCTGTCTCGAGCTTCTCGCGAAGGTGCCGGATGTGAACGTCGATCGTACGAGGCTCGCGGTAAGCCGAGTCGCCCCAGAGCGCTCGCAGGAGCATCTCGCGCGAGAACACGCGGGCCGGCTCGCCGGCGAGAGTCCGCAAGAGCTCGAATTCGACGTACGTCAGCTGAACCTGCTCCCCGGCAAGCTCGACCGTTCGCCGGGCGGGATCGATCCGCAGCTCTCCGGACTCGATCACCTCGGTCTCCCGTTCGGCTCGGTTGCGCGGCAGCGCGGCGCGCCGGAGCAACGCACGCACGCGGCTCCGGAACTCGCGGATCGAGAATGGCTTCGTGATGTAGTCGTCGGCTCCGAGCTCGAGGCCGAGCACTTTGTCGAGCTCCTCGCCGCGCGCGGTAAGCATGATGATCGGAACGTCGCTGTCGGCGCGAAGCCGCTTGCAGACCTCGAGCCCGTCGACTCGCGGCAGCATCAGGTCGAGCACGACGAGATCGACATGCTCGTCGCCGAAGAGCCTGAGTGCCTGCTCACCGTCGCGCGCCTGGATGACGCGGAAACCGTCTCGTTCCAGCGGGTATGTGAGAAGCTTCTGAACGGAGTCCTCGTCGTCGACGAGAAGGATGGTCGAGGAGTCGGGCATCGCGTCGCGTCTGCCTGCACGCGTCGGGTTCTCGCCTACCTACTATAGCCACGGCATGGCGGCCAATCCGCCTCCCGCGCGCACGCGCGTACGGCCCGGATCGCTCGAGCGCCCGGTCAACGCCCGTCTCTACCGCGGTACCTGGCTGCTGGTGGGGATTCCCCTGCTGATCGCGGCTTTCAGCGTCGGCAAGCCGACGCCGCTGCGGCCTGCCGTACCGGCTCTCCCGGCCGCCTTCGACAAGGCTCGCGCGGTGGCGCTCACCCGCGAACTCGCGCAGACGTTTCCCGACCGCTCGCCCGGCTCACCGGGTGCGGAGAGCGCGCGGCAGTGGTTCGCGGACCAGATGTCGCAGATCGGCCTCCGCGTGCGCCGCGAGCCCTTTTCAGCCGTGATCCCGGGGCGAGGTCGCGTGCGCCTCGAGAACTTGATCGTCACGATCCCCGGACGCTCACCGGAAGCACTCGCGGTGCTCGCGCATCTCGACAACGTCGGCACGGGCCCCGGCGCCAACGACAACGCGTCGGGCGTCGCGGCACTCGTCGAGCTCGCTCGCTCCTACGCGGGCTCCGTCTCAGGAAACGCTCCGCCGGGCGCAAGCATCGTCAGCCCGGCACATACGCTCTTCTTCGTCGCCACGGACGGGGGCGAGTTCGGAGGTCTCGGCGCGGATCGATTCGCCGCCGCATATCGCGACCGCGTCGTCGCGGCGCTTGTGCTGGACTCGATCGCCGGCCCGTCGACGGCCCGGCTCGCGATCGCCGGGATCACGGCCCGGGAGGCGTCGGCCGGCCTCGTCGAGACGACGGCGGCCCGCGTCCAGGAACAGACCGGCGTGCCACCGCGGCGGCCGGGTGCGTTTGCGCAGCTGCTCGACCTGGCGTTCCCCTTCACGCTCTACGAGCAGGGTCCGGCCCTCTCGCACGGCGTCGGCACGGTGACGCTGACGACGGCGAACGACCGGCGGCCGTCGGCGTTCTCGGACACTCCGCA
>DASQWX010000047.1:0-5311 GCA_035640035.1 Gaiellaceae bacterium | reverse complement strand
GGGCTGAAAGCGAGGACCACCGTCACCACGAGCGCAGCCCTCACGAGCTCAGTGTAGTTGCCTAGGTAGTCACCGCAATGACCAGCGCCGCGGCGTTGAAGAACGCGTGGAGGATCATCCCGGGGAAGATGCTGTTGGTCCGGCTTCGGAGAAACGCCAGGCCGAGGCCGAACACGACGAGCACCGGCAGAGCCTCGACGAGCCCGTGCCAGAGGCCGAACGCGATTCCGATCACGACGATCGCGACCGTGTCGCCGTACTGCTGGAGCAAGTAAAAGCCGAGACCGCGGAAGGTGAGCTCCTCCGCAACCGGCCCGACGATCGCGAACGCGAAGAGGTTCAGCGCGAAGGCGCCGGCGTGGGCGGGTTCCCAGCTCGACGGAGTGAGCCCCTGCTCGCGGCCGCCGTGCAGAACTGGGTTGAGAATCGCGTTGGTGATCGAGATCGCGATCAGAACCGAGAAGGCGAGACCGATGGCGGAGCCCCAACCGCGAGGTGCTCGCAGCGCGAACGCCTCGCGTTTCGGGAGTCCCTTCGCGATCCAGAAGACGATCGCGAGGATGATCGCGAACAGGACCAGCTCGCTCACCGCGGTGCCGTACTGGTAGAGCGCGTTCTTCGGAGGCTTCCCCGCCGTGAAACGGCCGGCGTACGCGACCGCGGATACGGTGCCGACCAGCGCGAACCAGCCGAGGAGCTTTCGGCTCACCGCCAGCTGTCGAGTGCGCTCGGGACCGGCGCCCATTCGAAGTGCATTCCGGCTGCCCGGGCGCCTTCCTCGTCCCGGCTGCCGTCGCCGATGTGAAGCGCCCGCGAGGCGGAGACGCCGAGGCGCTCGAGCGTGAGCTCGAAGATGTGCGGGTCGGGCTTTGCCGCGCCCGCGTCGGCCGGCGTGACGATCGCCGAGAACGCCGAGGCGAGCCCGAGCTTCTCCAGACGCTCGAGCAGCGTTAGGTCGAAGTTGGCGATGACGGCGAGCTCGAGCCCGCGGCGTCGGAGGTGCCGGAGGGACTCGGGCACTCCGGGCATGACCTCGAAATCCATCGCCGCCACATAGAGCGGGGCGAACTCGACTGCGTCGATGCCGTCCGCGGCGAGCTCGCGCAGAAAGATGCCGGCGCACTCGTGTTGGAGCGTCGCGAACGCCGCAGGTTCGTGCGCCTCCATCGAGCGTCTCGCGTAGACCGCTCCCTCGGCCTCGACCGCGCGGCGGATCTCGCCCGTCGCCCGCTCGATCCCAAGCGCGGTGAGCGTACGATCGAGTTTCGGCACCGGGTCGATGAGCCGGACGAGCGTTCCGTTCGCGTCGAGCGTGACGGCGTCGAGATCGGCGAACCGGCCCACTTTGGAGGGAACATACAGCCGTGACGGACCGCTACTTCACAGCCACCGAGGCGAACGAGCTGCTCCCGACGGTGCGACCGATCGTCGAGCGAATGACATCCCATAGGCGGGCCCTGGCGCTCGCGACCGTCCGTCATGCGCGGATCGCGACCAAGATCGCCGGCAACGGCGGCGGTGTTCGCCCGCAGGAGGTCGACGACCTCCAAAACGCCATCGACCACGAGGCCGAGGAGGTGATCCGCTGCGTCGAGGAGCTCCAGGAGCTCGGAGTCCTGGTCAAGGATCTCGACGAGGGCCTGGTCGACTTCCCGGCCTTGCGCGGGGACGAGGAGGTTCTGCTCTGCTGGCGCCTCGGCGAGGACGAGGTCGCGTTCTGGCACTCGCTCGAGGGCGGTTTCGCAGGACGCCGCCCTCTTCCAATCGAATAGACACGCATGCCGTTCTGGCACCGCTTCGCGATCGTCGCGGCCGTTCTCGTCGTCACCGCCATCGTCGCGCGGCTGATCGACCGCCGCATCGCTCGTCGCGACCTCCCGCCCGAGGCGGCGACCCGCTACCGCGTCCTCCGTCGCAGTGTCTCCACGGCTGTCATCAGCGTCGGGCTGTTGTCCGCGCTCCTCGTGATCCCGCAGGTGCGGACGGTCGCGGGCAGCCTGCTCGCCTCGTCGGCCGTTGTCGGGATCGTGATCGGCTTTGCCTCGCAGCGGACGATCGGGAACTTCGTCGCCGGTCTGCTCATCGCGTTCACGCAACCGATCCGTCTGGGCGATCGCGTCGTGCTCGAGAACACGACCGGAACCGTCGAGGAGATCGCGCTCACCTACACATTCATCCGCACGGAGGAGGGCTCTCGTCTGGTCATACCGAACGAGAAGTTGGCCTCGGATACGATCGTCAACGCGACGATCGTCAGCCGGGAAAAGGTTGCGGAAATCAGCTTGCAGGTTCCTTTAGACAAGGACCTCCGTGCCGCAGTGGAGGCTCTGCAGGACGTGATCGCCGGGGAGCGTGCGCCTGAGATCGCGGTCACGTCGCTCGAGGGGAACGCGACGATCGTCCTCCGAGTGGCCGCGCCGGGCCCGATCGAGGCCGAACGGCTCGAGAGCGAGCTTAGGCTCCGCGCACACGAGCGCCTCCGCGCGGCCGGGGTCTTCGGATGAACCCGCCGCCGCGCGGCCGCGGCGGACGCAGGCGACCCGACGACCTCGACGATCTCATCCGCCGCGCGCAGAAACGGCGGCTCCGGGTTCAGAGGCGACGCCGGCGGCATGCCGCACTCATCGCCGGAACGCTGGTGGGGATCGCCGCGGCGATCCTTGCCGCCGGATTCGGCGGCGCGGCAGCCTTCGAGGCGAGCTGCAGCCTCTCGGAGCTTCGTCCCGTGTCGACCGGGCCGCAGGGCGGGCCGGCCAACTCGTTCGTCTACGCCGCAGACGGGACGCTGCTCGGATCGATTCCCGCCGAGAAGAACCGGCAGCCGATTGCACTGTCCAAGGTCAGCCCGTGGATGCCGAAGGCGACGGTTGCGATCGAGGACAAACGCTTTTACAAGCACGGAGGAGTCGACTACAAGGGGATCCTCCGCGCAGCGGTCAAGGATCTTCGCGCCGGGAAGCTGGTCCAGGGCGGCTCGACGATCACGCAGCAGCTCGTTCGCAATCTCTACATCTCGCGGCAGCGCACCTTCAAGCGGAAGATCAAGGAGGCGTGCCTGGCGATCAAGCTGGCGCGGGCGCGGTCGAAGGACTGGATCCTCGGCTCCTACATGAACGCCGTCTACTACGGAAACCGCGCCTACGGCGTCGAGGCCGCGGCCCAGACCTACTTCTCACGCCGCGCCAGCTCGCTGACGCTCGACCAGGCCGCGTTGCTTGCCGGGTTGCCGCAGGCTCCCTCGCTCTACGACCCGCTCCACCGTCCCCTGGATGCGCTTCGCCGTCGCGACGAGGTCTTACGCGCGATGCTCGAGAACGGGGCCCTGACTCGCCGCCAGTACGCGTCTGCGGTCGCCGACCGGCAGCTCCATCTCGTTCCCGGGCGCCTCTACACGCGAATCCGCGAGCCGTACTTCTTCAGCTACGTCCGCGATCAGCTGATCGCCGAGTACGGCGCCAACACCGTTCGGAGTGGCGGACTGAAGGTCTACACGACGATCGATCCGCGGCTGCAGAAGGCGGCGCGCAAGGCCATCATCGGCACGCTCTACGCCAAGACCGACCCGGCGTCGGCGCTGGTCTCGATCGATCCCTCGTCGGGCGCGATCAAGGCGATGACCGCGGTGACTCCCGGGAAGACGGGCAACCAGTTCAACCTGGTCGCGCAGGCGAAGCGCCAGGCCGGCTCGACGTTCAAGATGTTCGTCCTCGCCGCCGCGGTGAACCAGGGGGTCAACCCGGACAGCACGTACTACGTCTCCGCGCCGTTCCATTACCAGCCCGACCCGCTGACGCCGGCGTGGAACGTCACGACCTACGACCACACGTACCTGGGCTCGACCTCGATCGAGAACGCGACGCTGCACTCGGACAACACCGTGTACGCCCAGCTCACGCTCGACATCGGCCCGAAGAAGGTCGCGCAGATGGCGTACAAGCTCGGCGTGCGTTCGCCGCTGACGACGAGAGAAGGAGCGTACGTGCCCTCGCTCGGGCTCGGGGCGATCCCGGTCTCGCCGCTCGATCTGGCGTCGGCTTACACGACGCTCGCGGCCGGAGGCATCTACTCGAAGCCGATGGCGATCCGCAAGGTCGTGCTGGGCAACGGGAAGGAAGACACGGACGCGGGCTGGGGTGAGCCCGAGCGCAGGCGTGTGATCAGCAAGGGTGTCGCCTACACGGTCACGCAGATCCTCGAGCAGAACATGCTCCACGGAACGGGCATCGGCGCCTACTTCGGGAGACCGGCGGCGGGCAAGACGGGGACGACCGACAGCTATGCCGACGCGTGGTTCTGCGGGTACACGCCGACGCTCGAAGCGACGGTCTGGGTCGGGTACCCGCGCGGCGAGATCCCAATGCTGAACGTGCACGGGATCGCTGTCTCCGGCCCGACGTTCCCCGCGACGATCTGGCGAACGTTCATGCAGAAGGCGCTCGGGGGCGAAAAGCCGCGCAACTTCGTGATTCCGTCGGTGCTGCCGACGTGGCACTCGTTCACGCATGGCCAGTACGCGGTCGGCGGCTACAGCCCGCCGCCGCCGACGTACTACTACTACAGCGGCGGATCCGGATCGTCGCCCCCGCCGAGCCCGCCCCCGGCGACGACGCGACAGGGTCCTCCACCACCGCCTCCTGCTCCGAAGAAGCCGCCGCCTCCGCCGCCCGCACCACCGCCGACGCTGCCCCCGCCCCCACCCCCGCCTCCGACGTCGCCTCCGCCCCCACCGCCTCCACCTGGCCCGAAGCCGTAACGCCGTCGTCGCCTGCGCCGGGGCGCTGACTCTTGCCGGCGTCGGTGTCTGCGTCGCCGCGGCCTGGCCGCACGACTCCCCGCTCGTGCCGCGACACGGCGGGCTGTTGGAGGGCGACTCGGCCTGGGCGTGGCTCTACCTGGCGGGCGAAATCGCCGCCTTCGTGGCCTACGTCGGCGGCCTGCTCCTGTTGCGGCGCGGCGCGGTCCGTCTGGCGCTCGTCGGTGTGCTCGCCGCCGCGATCCAGCTCGCTCCGCTCGGGGCCCCGCTGCTGATCTCGAGCGACGCGTGGACCTACTGGGACTACGGGCGGATCGCGATCGTTCACGATGCCAATCCCTACACGCAGCCGCCGCGCGACTTCCCCGACGATCC
This sequence comes from Gaiellaceae bacterium, assembly GCA_035640035.1. Lineage (GTDB taxonomy): Bacteria > Actinomycetota > Thermoleophilia > Gaiellales > Gaiellaceae > 13-2-20CM-68-14. Next base: position 183 of record DASQWX010000047.1, on the reverse strand, counting down.
CGCGTACCCGCACATCGGCGGCGCCTGGCACGGAGCCACGTCGGTTTACGGCCCGTTGTTCACGCTCGGCTCAGAGCCGGTCTCGGCGACGGCGGGGTCGTCGGCGGACGCAGCGGCTTGGCTGTTCAAGTCGCTCGCGGCGCTCGCGATGCTGGGAACGGTCGCGCTGGCGGCGCTGCTTTC
>DASQWX010000046.1:0-9571 GCA_035640035.1 Gaiellaceae bacterium | reverse complement strand
CATCTCCTCGGACTGAAGGTTCGAGTGGTGGTAGGGGATCGGCACCGCAAGCTCGTCGAAGTCGAGCTTTCGCGGGCAGAAGGAGCAGATGACGAAGTTCCTTCCCTGGAAGGTCTGATGCGAGGGCGGCGGCTGGTGGATGCGCCCCGTGATCGGCTCGAAGTCGTGGATCGAGAACGTCCATGGGTAGAGGTAGCCGTCCCAGCCGACGACGTCGAAGGGGTGGTAGTCGAGGACGTAGGTCTGGTAGCCGGCGCGGACCCGTACTTTGACGGGGAACTCACCCTTTTCCCGGTGGGTGTGGAGCTCGGTCGGCGGATGGATGTCGCGGTGGTAGTACGGAGCGCCTTCCAGTAGCTGACCGTCCTGGTTGCGATACCGGCGCGGAATCTCGATCAGCCCGGGCGTCTCGAAGACGAGGTAGCGCTGCGGTCCCTCGGCGCGGAACCGGTAGGTGGTCCCGCGCGGGATGACGATGTAGTCGCCGTCCTTGTAGGGGACGTCACCGAAGTTCGTCTCCAGCGTCCCCGCGCCCTCGTGAACGAAGACGACCTCGTCGCCCTCGCCGTTTCGGAAGAAGTACTCCATCTGGCCGCTGGGCCGGCAGAGCGAGATCTCGACGTCGTCGTTCCACATCAGGAGCTTGCGGCCGGTGATCTCGTCCCCGTCCGGATCGACCTCGTAGGTGTTGAAGAGCCGGTGGGCGTGGGCGTCGGGCACCCACTCCTCGCGCTCGATCTCGTCGAAGTCGCCGAGCTTCATCACCCGGCACGGCGATTGGAGGTGATAGAGGATCGACTCGTTCCCGACGAACCCCTCGAGCCCCATGACCTCCTCGGTCAGGAGCGTTCCGTTGTCCCGGAACTGGATGTGCCGCTTGCGTGGAACCTCGCCGAGGCGCTGGTAGAACGGCATGGGGCGAACTGTAGCCCGTTTGGTCTTGTGATCTAGATCACGAGGACGACGCGAGATCGGCCAGCCGCTCGCCGATCGCGGGAGCGAACTTGAAGCCGTGTCCCGAGCACGCCGAGCCGATCACCACTCGCCCGCGGCGCTCGAGGATGAAGGTCTCGTCTGGCGTGGTCGTGTACAGGCACGTCTCCGGCCCGATCGGCTCCGGGTCGGCCAGGCGATAGGTCAGCCGGGCCCAGGCGGCGATCTGCTCGATCAGGCGCGGCTCGGGCTCGCCGGTCTGGTTCGGATCCGTCTCGGGCCCCGAGTGATGCGCGCCGACCTTGAGGCCGTGAACAGGATCGGCGAGGGAGTACATGTCGTGCGTGTGCCGGTCGGGCTTGAACGAGACGACCGACGGGACCGGGCCGCCCTCTTCCGTTCGGAAGTAGCAGAGCGTCTCGCGGGTCACCTTGACCGGCAACGGGTCGCCCAGCAGTTCGTTGACCCACGAGCCGGCGGTGACCACGACGACGTCGGCATCGAGCTCGTCTGGATGGACGTGCGTCCCGTAACGGACGTCGAGGTCGCGCGCGAACGCAGCTAGAGCCCTGTCCGCCCGGACGATCCCCGCCTCGGGCTGAAGCACGGCGAAAGACTCATCCGGAACGCGGATCGGATAGCGACGCTCGGCCTCCTCGCGCTCCAGCCGATGCCACTCGACCCCGCAGGCGTCGAGCGTCTGAGCCGTGCTCTCCTCGATGGTGCGGACGATCTCGAGGAGGCCGTTCAGCTCCAGCAGCGTCTCCCCCGTCTCGGCCTCGAGCTCGCGCCAGAGCACGAGCGCCTCCTGAGCGAGGCGCACGTATTCCTCCTCCGCATAGGCGAGCCGGAAGATCCGCGAGCGTCCGTGGCTCGAGCCGCGTTTGTGGCCCGGCCCGAACTGCTCGTAGACCACGACGTCGTGCCCGCGGCGGCGCAGGGCGCGGCCGGTCGCGAGGCCCATCACGCCGGCTCCGACGACGGCGGCCCTCAACGGAACCGCGTGTGCCTACTCGCCGAGGAGCGAGCCCGCTCGCGCAACCGAGTAGAAGACCAGGTAGCCCGCGACGAGAAAGGACGTCAACAGGAGCGTGATCCCGATCGGCCGTGGATGCGCAAGCGGATCGACGAACGCATGGGCCAGCTCGGACGCACGCGAGCCCGGCCGCACGAAGATGTCCCAGGAGTTCCAGCGCAGGACGCGACCGAGGTAGATGCCGAACGAGCCGAGGCCGAGGGCCGCAAAGACGAAGAGCCAGCCGCAGCGGGCGCCGACACCGCGCCGGACGATCGCCTGGAGCAGGTAGAGCGAGACGAATCCGAGCAGGAGCCCCGTCGTCGCCGCCGTCCCGATCAGGGCGCCGTCGAACCAGAACTCCCGACCCGTGCTCCCGGCCAGGTACTTGAAGTCGGTGACGATGTACGGGGCGTTCGGAAAGAACAGCAGCCAGAGGAGACCGAGCCCCGCGACGGTGGCCAGGCCCGCTCGCCGCACGTGCCGGTCGTACAGCAGCAGGGCGAAGCCGACCGGGATCCAGGCCAGGAACAGGTTCCAGACGAGGTTCGCGTTATCGGCTGTGTGCGTGTAGGCGACGCGGAATGCGACGAGGCCGACCACGACTCCAGAGAGCAGTGCCAGTACCGCGAGCACGGCGAGGCGGCGGTCACTGCACGAGCTGCGCAGGCGTTTCACCATGCGTTGAGATTACCCCGGCGCCCGAGGCCCGACCACATTCCTGAGCACGCCGATGCCGTCGACCTCGAGCTCGACCTCGTCGCCCGGCTGCAGCCAGCGGCCGTCACCGTGCTCGAGGATGCAGCCCGTGCCCACGGTCCCCGAGCCGATCACGTCCCCGGGGACGAGCCTGGTGTTAGCGGAAGCGCGCTCGAGGATCGACTCCCACGAGTGGTACATGTCGCCGAGGTTCCCGCGCGAGCGCTCCTCGCCGTTCACCCGCGCGACCATCTTCAGCCTCAGGTCGCCGAGCTCGTCCGGGGTCACGACCACGGGCCCGAGGGAGGTGGCGAAGTCCTTCCCCTTCGCCGGACCGAGCCCGACCTTCGTCTCCTGGCGCTGAAGGTCCCGCGCCGACCAGTCGTTCATGATCGTGAACCCGCCGACGGCGCCGCCCGCTCCGATCACGGCCGCGACCTCGAGCTCGTAGTCCAGCTCCACCGACCCGGCCGGAAACGGAATCTCGTCGTCCGGACCATAGATCGCGGCCGGGTTGGAGAAATAGAAGACGGGGATCTCGTACCACTCGTCCGGAACGCCCGGCCGCCCGGTCACGCGGGCGGCGTTCTTCACGTGCTCTTCGAACGCGTACGCGTCGCGGACGGACGGCGGCCGCGGAACCGGCGCGAGCAGGCGAACGTCCTCGAGCGCGTATTCGTCGTGCTCGCGCGCCGAGCCGCCGCCCGTAAAGAAGGACGCGAGAGTCTGTGCCGCGAGGTGGACGACCCGGTCGCCCTCGATCGCCCCGACCCAACCTCGGACCGGCCGACTCAGAGGCCTGAAGAGACAGAGCCTCAATCGGCTCCCGAGCGAAGAGACGGGACATGCAGGCCCCACGGAAAATGCGCAGCACTTTTCGCGGATATCAAGGCTCGGTGTGGACGATCACGTCGGCGATCTCGGGCCGCTCTCGGCGGATCCGCTCCTCGATCTCGCTCGCTCGGCGATGGGCCTCGTCGAGCGTGGTTCCCGGGTCGAGGCCGAGGGTCAGGAAGGCGACGAGCCCCTCGTCCGTGTCGAGGAAGCGCAGCGCCCTCGGGGCCACGCCGGTCGCGGCCCGGACGATGGCCTCCACGAAGCCGGTGTCGCGCTCGACGGTCGTTCCTCTCGCCGGCTCGGCCAGGGGCTCGAGGTGGGTCTGCACCGAGGCGACCTCTGGCAGCGATTCGATGATCGCCCGCTCGACCTCGCTGGCGACATTGTGCGCGTCCTCGAGCGTGAGATCACCGGGCAGCTTGAGGTGGAGCGACACTTCGGCACCGTCGTCGGTTCGCAGCACCGACAGGTTGTGGATCTCGCGCACCTGCGGGATGGTCTGGGCCGCGGCGAGCGCGCGCTCGCGGAGCTCGGCCTCGTCTGCTTGCGGTTCGACATGAACGACCACGTCGCTCTCCGGCAGGGCCTTGTGGACCGCCGCCTCGACCGCATCCGCCGCGGCATGACCCTGCGCAACGCCGGCTCCGGCGGGCACGCCGATGACGACATCGGCGAACTGCCGGCCTGCCGCTTGGCGCATCCGCAGACGGCGCAACTGGACGGGAGGCTCCACCGCCGCGATCGCCTGCACGGCGGCCGACTGGGCGTCGGCCGGCGCCCGGTCCATCAGCACGTCGACGTTCCGCCGCATCAGCCGGGCCGCGGCGACGAGGACGAGGGACGCGACGAACAGCGCGGCCGCCGAATCTGCCTCTTTCCAGCCGGCTCGTACTCCGAGCAGCCCGCACAGGACGGCGACCGAGCCGCCCAGATCGCTCGCGAAGTGCAACGTGTTGGCGCCGAGTGCGGAGCTCCGATACTCGCGGGCGGCCCGGTAGGAGACGACGGTCCGGCTGAGGTCGACCACGATCACGACGGCGAGAACGAGGAGGGCATACCAGGCCGCGTTCACGCTCGTCGGGGTGAACCCGACCAGATGGGAAACGGCACGCCAGACGATCACGAGGCTGGCCGCGACGAGAATCGCCGCTTCGCCGAGCGCCGCGAGGTGCTCCGCCTTGCCGTGGCCGTATGCGTGCCCGACGTCGGCCGGCCGCTCGGCGACGCCGAGCGCGAAGAAGGTCAGGAGCGCCGCGACGAGGTCGGTGCCGGAATGGATCGCTTCCGAAAGCAGCCCGAGGCTGTGCGTCGCGATGCCGGCGACGAGCTTGATCGCGATCAGCCCGCACGCCGCCGCGACGGAGACGAGCGCCGTTCGCCGCTGCGGAGTCACATGTGAAGCATCACGAAAAGGAGAGCCCGCCGTGGCGGGCTCTCCTCCGGCGTGTGCTGAGCCTGCGACCTACGCGTCGGCGATATCGCCCTTGAACTTCTCCCTCAAGAACGTCCCGGCACCGTGACCGCGGTCCTGCCAGTGCCGGAAGAGCAGGTTCTGGGTTCGCTTCGAGTGGTAGTCGTACTTGAACTTGCAATTCGTGCTGTTCGTCAGGCACGAGAACGTTGCCGTCGGCCCGAAGAACGCGGCGATCAGCACCGACTGCGTGCACGGCGTCACGGTGCAGGTTGCATTCGGTTTGAACGTGCCGCCGGTGACAGTGCCGGTGAAGTAGCCCTTCAAGGTGCCGACGACTCCGGCTCGAACGGTGTGCCCGTGCTTGGACTTGTTCTCGGCGCAGTTGCCGGGGCTCGCGACGGTTCCGCCCGCGTTGGTCGAGAAGAACCCCTTGTCCTGCTCGCGGATGCGGTACGAGCCGTCTTTGTTCTTGTGGACCTTGATCGTTCGCATGATCGTGTCGTCGGCCCACGTGCCCCCCGAGCAGCTGCGGTCCGTGGTGTGGATCAGGACCGTGGCCTTGTTCGGATGGGGCTGCTTGTTGCTGTGACCTGGATCTGCAAGCGCGAAGGCCGCAAGTGCGAGGGTTCCGACGACGAGGGCCGAGACTACGAGCAATCGCTTCATCGAGCGTTCCCCTTTCGCATGACTGCACCCTGCGTTTCCGGTGCCGGATCATGCGGGCTCTGCAGGGAGTTCCCCAGGATTCCACCGAACTCTTACGCGCTTTTTACAGCGGCCGCAGCGGCCAGATCAGCACGTCCTGCCGGCGCGAGTACTGGCAGACGGGCTCGCCTTCGAGGTCGAGCTCCGGCGGCGGCATCGTGTTCTCCGCAATCTCTGCCTCGGCCGATTGGAGCGGCCAGGGCGGGTGCTGGATCTCGGCGCGGTGGAGCCTGCCGCGGTCGGCTGCGTAGAGGCAGTACCGCTCCGTCAGGAACCATTCGAGCGACTCCGGCTCGGCGTTGAAAACCTCGCCCGCCGCGTGGTAGCGGCCTTCGAACCTCCGCTCGGGATCGGAAATGCGCTCGCAGGCGTAGACAGCGTGGCCGCCTCGCCTTTCCACCGAAATCCGGGCGTGGTGGTACGGCAGCTTGTAAGCCGCTCGAGCGGCCTCGACGGCAAGCCGGCTCGACGTGTCGAGGCTGAAGAACCAGATTCCGGGCTTGTCCTCGACCGTGACATAGGTGCGGACGTTGAGCTCGGGAAACGTCGAGACAGCCGGAAGCGCGGGCGTGCCGCGAAGGCGAAAGCCGGTCAGGACAAACGGCGTCACGCTGAGCCAGGCGCTCCCGTCGTGCTCCTCGAGCGCCAGCTGCTGCGGCACGAGCGACCGAAGCGTCTCCGGGTCGACGCGGTGATGCGCGAAGAGGAGGTCGTCCCAGGTCTGGGCCACCACCCACGGCTCTTCCGGAACCGGCCAGGGACGGTGCGCAGTCTCGCTTTCGACAGCTGCCTGTCTGCTCGGGGTTTCGAGCAGCTCCTGCAGGCTCGTCGCGAGCGACGTCACGGGCCGCGGCTCAGGAACTCGACCCGGTTCCCTGCCGGGTCGAACGAGTAGAAGCGGCGCGCGCCGGGCAGGCGGTCGTCCCAACGAACCTCGGCTCCCGCGGAGTCCAGCCGCGCCGCGAGCGAATCGAGCTCGGCCGGAGACAGCTCGAACGCTGGGTGCGCCTTCGCCGCGGGCACGAACGGCTCATACTCGGAGAGATGTAGCTCCTGCGACCCGGCGCGAAACCAGGCGCCGACCCCGCCCATCGTCTGCGGTCGCTCGATCGGCTCGAGCCCGACGAGGTCGCCGTAGTAGCGCGCGGCCGCGGCGACGCGGCCCGGAGGCACGAGCACCTGGACGTGATCGAGCTTCAGAGGTTCCCGCGCAGGGCCTGCTCGCGCTCAATGGCTTCGAACAGCGCTTTAAAATTCCCGTCTCCGAAGCCGCGAGCGCCGTGACGCTCGATCACCTCGAAGAACATCGTCGGGCGGTCCTGCGCCGTCTTCGTGAAGATCTGCAGCAGGTAGCCCTCGTCGTCGCGGTCGGCGAGGATCCGAAGCCGGCGCAGGTCCTCCCAGCTCTCGTCGATCTCACCCACCCGGTCGCCGACGTCGTCGTAGTAGGACTCCGGGGTCTCCAGGAACAGAACGCCGCGGGCCTTGAGCGCATCGACCGTCTCGACGATGTTTTCGCTCGCCATCGCGATGTGCTGGACGCCGGGCCCGCCGTAGTACTCCAGGTACTCCTCGATCTGACTCTTCCGCTTGCCCTCGGCCGGCTCGTTGATCGGGAACTTGATCCGGCCCTCGCCGTCGGTCAGCACCTTGGACATCAATGCTGAGTACTCGGTCGAGATGTCCTCGTCGGAGAAGTGGATCATCTCGGTCATCCCGAAGGCCCGCTCGTAGAACTCGACCCAATGGTCCATCCGGCCGAGCTCGACGTTGCCGACGACGTGGTCGATGGTCTGAAGGCCGACGCCCGGGCTGGCCTGCCCGTTGGTGGAAACGGAGACGTACCCGGGCATGTAAGGCCCGTCGTAGGCCTCGCGGTTGACGAACGTGTGGATCGTCTCGCCATACGTCGCGATCGCCGACCGCTCGATCGAGCCGTAGCTGTCCTCGACGGTTTGGGGCTCGACGACGCCGCGTGCTCCGCGCTGGACCGCCTGCCGGTATGCCTCGGTCGCGTCCGGGACCTCGAGAGAGATGTCTTTGACCCCGTCTCCGTGCCGGCAGTGATGGCGTGCGGTCTCGTGCTCCTCGCGGAGCGCGCTCGTCAGAACGAGGCGGATGTCGCCTTGCTCGACGACGTACGAGGCGCGGTCGCGGACGCCTGTCTCGGGGCCCGCATAGGCCGTCCGCGTGAACCCGAAGGCGTTCTCGTAGAAGTACGCGGCCTGCTTCGCGTTGCCCACCCAGAGCTCGATGTGATCCCACCCTTTGAGCGGCATAAAGTCATTCGAGCTCACACTGACTACTTTAACGCGCCGCCGCGCGAGTTCCCGGCTGCGGAGAAGCCTCGTCGCCGACCGAGAGCCCCTCGAGCTCGGTGCGGAGCGGCGCCTCGCGCACCCAGAGCAGCGAGATCACGAAGACCGCGGCGCAGAGGACTACCGCCGCGAGGAACGCCGGATGGAGCGCGTTCGCGAGCGCCACACGGCCCGCCTCGGGCAGGCGGTGGATCGCGACCCCGCTCTTGTTCACGCCTGCCGGGAGGTTCTGGTTGACGATCACACCCAGCAAGGTCACGCCGAGAGTGGCGCCGATCGAGCGGGAGAACTGCGTCAGGGCCGTCGCCGTGCCCATCGCTGTGCGGGGAACCGAGTTCTGGACCGAGAGCACGAAGATCTGCATCATCATCCCGAGCCCGATCCCGGCGATGATCATGTTGCGCGCCGCCTCGCCGTTCGTCGTGTGGACGTTCATGCGCCAGAGCAGGAGCATCCCGGCTCCGAGGATGACCGGCCCGATCAAGGTGTTCGGCCGGTAGCGGCCGGTGCGAGAGACGAGCTGGCCCGAGATGAAGCTCGTCGTCACGGCGCCGAGGATCAACGGCGTCAGCACGACGCCCGATGACGTCGCCGACGTGCCGATCACGCCCTGGACGAAGAGCGGCACGAAGCTGATCGTCCCGAACATGGCCGCCCCGACGAGGGCCATGCAGGCGACGCTCGAGGCGACGGTCTGGTTGCGGAGCAGGTCAAACGGGAGGATGGGCTCGGTGACTCGCCGCTCGATCAGCGCGAAGATCGCGAGCAGCACGACCGCAGCCGCCAGCGCGCCGATGACTTCGGCCGACGCCCATGGGTACTCGTTGCCGCCCCAGACGAGGCCGAGCAGCAGAGCCGTCGTCCCCGCCGCAAGGACCGCCGCGCCCAGCCAGTCGATCGAGTGGTCCTGCCGGTAGGGCCGCCGAGGCATGGTGACGAGAATCACAGCGAGTGCAAGGCCCCCCACGGGCAGGTTGACGTAGAAGATCCAGCGCCAGCTCGTGTTGTCGACGATGAAACCGCCGACGAGCGGCCCGACGATCGAGGCGCCGGCGAAGACCGAGCCGATCAAGCCCTGGTAGCGGCCGCGGTCCCGCGGGGGGACGATCATCCCCACCATCGCAAGCGTGAGGGGGAAGAGGCCGCCTGCACCGACGCCCTGGACGGCTCTGAAGACGACGAGCTCCCACATGTTCTGGGCGGCGCCGCAGAGCGCCGAGCCCGCCAGGAAGATGACGATCGCGACGACGAAGAGCGGCTTGCGGCCGTGAACGTCGCCGAGCTTGCCGTAAAGCGGCACGGTCACGGTCGAGCCGAGCATGTACGCGGTGAAGACCCACGAGTACTGGGTGATGCCGCCGAGGTCGGAGACCACTCTCGGCAGCGCGGTCGCCACGATCGTCTGGTCGAGGGCGGCAAGGAGCAGCGCCACCATCAGGCCGGCGTAGATCGCGAGGATCCGGCCGATCGTGAACTGATAGCCGGGCGGCTTTCGGGCGAGGCGCTCTTTGAGGCTCATTTCGCGCGGGTTGCTTGGGCGACGACGGCCGTCTCCCTGCGGCTCGACAGCACGATTCCGGCGGCGATCAGCAGGCCGCCGGCGACCTGGAGCCTCGTCATCGACTCGGACAGGATGAGGAGCGCGAAAAC
>DASQWX010000045.1:0-7550 GCA_035640035.1 Gaiellaceae bacterium | reverse complement strand
GCCCCGGCCCGACCGCGGATTGATCAGGAGAAATCCCGCCAAGAAAAGGGGACGGTAGCTCGGCCGCGCGATACAGATAGGCCTTTCGGGCGGGCAATTTAGGCCGTTTGGCTCATGGATTCCCGCGGAGATCCGGCCGATCATTCGTTTCATGAGCGATCGAGGCTTCCACCAGATCGAAGCCGACCTCGAGGACAGCTGGCTGGAGGACTGGGCCGGCGTCGGGATCGCCGAGCTCGAGGCCTATCTCGCCAAGCACGCCGCGTTCCTGGCGTACCTCGAGAACGCGAAGCACTAAGCAGAGCGCCGGACGACTAAAAAGCGCGTCGCGGGGAACGCTCCTCCGCGTGAAGCTCACGTATCTGATTCGCGGCCTGCCGGGGCACCCGCTGCATCCGCCCCTCACCGACGCGACGATCGGCGCTTACACAGCCGCGACCGTGATGGGCTTTGCGAGCATCGTCGGGGTCGCGGAGAAGGGCGCCGCGTCCGGCTGGTGGCTCGCGCTGATCGTCGGGCTCATCTTCACCGTCCCGACGGCGCTCAGCGGCCTCGCCGACTGGTGGGTGATCGAGCCGGGCACGCCGCTCAAGCGGACCGCCACCTCTCACCTCCTCGCCATGGTCACGGCGACGGTCTTCTTCCTGATTGCCGCCCTTGTCGGCCACGGCGGCTACACCCACGGCGCGGTGCGCGCCGGCCCCTACATCCTCACCCTGATCGGCTTCGCCTCGATGACGCTCGGCGGCTGGCTCGGCGGTGCAATCGTCTACGTGCACGGCATGCGCGTGCTCAACCTGGTCGAGGAGCCGGCCGCGCGCGCCGCCGCCCCGGTGCCACACCCGGAGAAAGAACAGGCAGAGGGCGCGTAGGCCCTAGCCGGCGCCGTTCTCGCTGACCAGGCCGAGCGACCTCTCGATCGCGCTCTTCGGCTGAGCGCCGATCGCCGCCGCGGCGGGCTCGCCGCCCCGGAAGAGAATGATCGTCGGGATCGAGACGATGCCGTACTTCTGAGCGAGTGCGGGCTCCTCGTCGATGTTGACCTTGACGAGCCTGAGGTCGTTCTCTCGTTCCTCGGCGATCTTGTCGAGAACCGGCGAGACGGCGTGGCACGGGCCGCACCACTCGGCCCAGAAGTCGACGATGACCGGCTTCTCGCTCTGCAGGACTTCCTGCTCGAAGCTCGATTCGGTTACTGCGGTGCTCATTTCAGTGTTCCTTTCCTCGGTCGTTGTTGACTGAAACGCCCGGGCCGGTGGCGATGTTCCCTGGCCCTAGAATCGAAGGATGGAGCAGGTCTTCTCTCCGCTGCCGCCGGTTCCCGACCATCCTCGGCTCGAGGAGGAGATTCTGCAGTGGTGGGAGGACGAGCATGTCTTCGAGCGGTTGCGCGACCGGAACCGTGGCGGGCCGAAGTGGTCGTTCATCGACGGCCCGGTCACGGCGAACAAGACGCTCGGTGTGCACACGGCCTGGGGCCGGACTCTCAAGGACGTCTTCCAGCGCTATAGAGCCCTTCGCGGCTTCGACCAGCGGTACCAGAACGGTTTCGACTGCCAGGGTCTCTGGATCGAGGTCGGCGTCGAGCGCCAGCTCGGACTGAACTCGAAGCGGGAGATCGAGGAGTACGGGCTCGAGAAATTCGCTGCGAAGTGCCGTGACGTCGTCGTCTGGTCGTCCGGGGAGCTCACGCGCGGCTGCAAGCGCCTCGGCCAGTGGATGGACTGGGGCAACGACTACTTCACCTTCAGCGACACGAACATCGAATACATCTGGCGATTCCTCAAAGTGGTGCACGAGCGTGGCTGGCTCTACCTCGGCCATCGCTCGACCGAGTGGTGCCCGCGCTGCGGCACCTCGCTGTCGCAGCACGAGCTGACACAGGCCGGCGTCTACCAGGACCGAGCCGATCCCTCCCTGTTCGTGCGCCTACCGCTGCTCGATCGCGCCCACGAGTACCTCGTCGTCTGGACGACGACGCCCTGGACGCTGCCCGCCAACGTCGCCGCGGCGGTCGACCCGGACGCACGGTACGGCCGCCGGGAGAACGGCGAATGGGTCGCGGTCGCCCGCTACCCCGACGACACCTTCCAGGAGGTTCTCCGAGGCGCCGAGCTCGTCGGCTGGCGCTACCGGGGGCCCTACGACCACCTTCCGGCGGCGAAAGGAATCGAGCACAGGGTCGTCGCCTGGGACGAGGTCTCGCTCGAGGAAGGCACGGGCATCGTCCACATCGCGCCCGGCGCGGGTCAGGAGGACTTCGATCTCGGCCGGCGCGAGGGCTTGCCGGTGCTGACCCCGGTCGACGAGGCGGGGCGCTTCTACGAGAACTACGGCTGGCTGCACGGCACCTCGACCGGCGACGCTGCCGATCAGATCGCCGGCGACCTTCGCGAACGGGGCCTGCTGGTCGGCGCGGGCCTCTACGAGCACCGCTACCCGCATTGCTGGCGCTGCGACACGCCGCTCATCTGGCGCGTGGCCGACGACTGGTTCATCCGCGTCAACGAGATCCGGCAGCCGCTCCTGGACGCGAACGCCACTGTCGAGTGGACGCCGCCGCAATACGGCAAGCGGATGGACGACTGGTTCAGGAACATGAGCGACTGGAACATCTCGCGCCGCCGCTTCTACGGCTTGCCGCTGCCCTTCTATCCGTGCTCGTGCGGCGAGCTGAACGTGATCGGCTCCACGAAGGAGCTGGAGGCACGCGCGGTCGAGGGGATCGAGCAGCTCCAGGAGCTCCACAGGCCCTGGATCGACCGGGTCCTCGTCCGCTGTCAGTCGTGCAGCGAGCCGGTCAAGCGGGTGGCCGAGGTTGGAGACGTCTGGCTCGACGCAGGAATCGTCCCCTTCGCGACGCTTGGCTGGCAGAACGACACGTGGATCGAGGGCGGCTACGCCACCGGCGCCTCCCGTAACTTGTCCCGCGCCGATCTGCCCGACCATGCCTACTGGAAGGACTGGTTTCCTGCGCACTGGGTCTCGGAGATGCGCGAGCAGATCCGGCTCTGGTTCTACTCGCTGATGTTCATGTCGGTTGCGCTCACCGGACAGGCCCCATACCGCAAGGTGCTCACCTACGAGAAGCTGCTCGACGTCGAAGGCCGGGAGATGCACGGCTCCTGGGGCAACCTGATCGAGGCGGAGGAGGCCTTCGAGCGGATGGGCGCCGACGTGATGCGGTGGCTCTACTGCGAGCAGCCGCCGACCCAGAACATCCGCTTCGGGTTCGCCCCCGCGGAGGAGGTCAAGCGCCGCCTGCTGACCCTGTGGAACTCGGTCAAGTTCTTCGTCGACTACGCCAACATCGCAGGCTTCCGGCCGCGGGTCGAGGATTTCGAGGGCGGGCCCGACGGAGAGCTTCAGCCGCTCGATCGCTGGATCGTCGCCCGGACCGCCCAGCTCGTCGCGGAGGCGACGCGCGCGTACGACTCGTTCTTGACCGTCGACGTCGTCCGCTCCTTCTCCGAGTTCGTGGACGACCTATCGAACTGGTACATCCGCCGCTCGCGGCGGCGGTTCTGGGACGGCGACGAGGTCGCCCTGCGGACGCTCTGGCACGCCCTCGTGCAGTCGATCCGAGTCGTGGCGCCGGTGATGCCGTTTTTGGCTGACCACCTGTGGCGGAACCTCGCCGTCGGCGCCGCTCCGTCCGTCCACCTCGCAGGTTGGCCCGAGGAGCGCGAGCGCGACGAGGTGCTGCTGCGCGAGGTCGCCGAGGTGCGTCGAGTCGTCCGGCTCGGGCACACCGCGCGCCAGTCGGCGCGCCTGAAGGTGCGGCAGCCCCTGCGCCGGCTCGTCGTCGAGGGGGCGCGGTTGTCCGACGAGCACGCCGCCGAGGTGCGCGACGAGCTCCGCGTCAAGGAGGTCGAATTCGGCCCGGTCGAGGCAACCGAGCTGCGGGTGAAGCCGAACTTGCCCGTGCTCGGGCCCAAGCTCGGCAACGAGCTCGGCGCCGTCCGCGCGGCGCTCGAGGCGGGCGAGTTCGAAGAGCTCGACGGCGGCCGCTTCCGTGTCGGCGCGCACGAGCTCGGGCCCGACGAGGTCCTGGTCGAGCGAACGGGCAAGCAAGGCTGGGCCGTTGCGAGCGGGGACGGCGTCATCGTGGCGCTCGACACGGCTCTCGATCCCGAGCTCGAGCTCGAGGCGCTCGTGCTCGACCTCATCCATCAGATCAACTCGCTCCGGAAGGAACAGGGCTTCGAGCTGACTGACCGGATCCGGATCACCCTGCCGGAGGCACAGCGGGAGCTCCTCCGGCACGAGGACTGGATCAAGGAGGAGACGTTGGCCGTCGCGATCGAGACGGATGGCGGCTCCTCCGAGCCGCAGATCGCCAAGGCGTAACTGTCTCCGTGGGACGTGTCCCGATGCCTGGCACCAGGACACGCCTCTTCCGGACGGCCTAGGTCCGTTGTAGCCTCCAGTCGAGAGGAGGCGCGGATGCGCGACTGCACGGAGTGCGGCGGCCCCGTCGACGCGAGGTTCCACTACTGCCCGTGGTGCTCGGCTCCGCAGCGTCGCAAGCTCGTCGAGTTCTTCCGCCCCCATGACGAGCTCGAGAGCGACCGCGGGAAAGCGCTTCGCGTCTCGCGTTACTTCGGCAAGCACGCCTCCGAGCGCCACGTTCGTTTCAGCGTCTGGAACGAGACCGGGCGCGCCGAGGCCGCGGTCTCGCTCGACGAGGAGGAGTCGCAACGCGTCGCGCGGTTCATCCTCGCGCATGCGGCGCCACCAGCCCCCGGCCGGCCACGGTTGCTCGAAACCGTCTTGACGCTAGCGGGCGGAGGTCGGCGCCGGTAGGGACGCCAGCCGGTCGCCGAAAGCCTCGGCGAGCGGAGCCGCCACGGAGACGTCCTCGTCGGTGAACCGCCGTCCGTTGACGTAGATCTCCGCCAGCCCCCAGCACTCCGCGTCGCAGACGAGCGGGAGCATCAGCAGCGAATCGAGCTCGAGCTGCCGGAGCAGGCCGGCCTCGTTCGGCTCGGGGTCCGGGTCGAGGACCGAAACCGTGTGCGGCGTCCCTTCGTCGAGCACCGTCCGCGTGAGAGGAAAGTCGGGAATCAGGAAGCCGTGGCCGAGTGCCAGCGTCCGTTCGTCCAGAGCCTTTTCCGCGACCTGGATCAGCACCTCGCCGACGACGCGCGAGATCGCCGAGGCCTGGGCGTCGACGACGCTGATCAGCTCACGACAGGTCGTGCTCAGGAGGCCGGGAAGCGTCGTCGCGCTACGCACCTCCTCCAGCGCTTGCTCGAGTCGATCAACGGGCGACGGCATCACCGACTCGATTATCGGTGACGGCACGGACAAATGACCCGCGCGTGTCACCAAGGCTCCATTGCCGTAAGCTCGCCGCCGATGCTCGGAGAGGGCGATCGGATCCCCGACGCAACGGTCTGGCTCGGACCGCGCGAGCCGATCTCGCTGTTCGACGCGGTCGAGCATGCGCCGGCGTTGTTTTTCTTCTACCTCTTCGACTGGTCTTCCACCTGAACAAACGAGATGGAGCTCCTGCGTGACAGGAGCGCGGAGTTCGAAGAAATGGGTGTCCAGCGGCTCGGCATCTCGCGCGACTCGCCGTGGACGCACATCGCCTGGATCCAGGCGCTCGACCTGAACTTCCCGCTTCTCTCCGATTGGAACGCGGATGCGATCCACGGCTTCGGAATCGCGCGCGAGTTCCGCGGCTACAAGGACGTACCTGTGCGCTCGGCGTTCCTCGTCGACACTGCCCGAACGATCCGCGCCGCGTGGCGATACGGCGATTCGGAGGTCCCTGACTTCGACGCGCTCGCGGCCGTGGCGAAAGTGATCTAGATCACAAGCTCGAGGAGCTGCCGGCCCTACATACCCATCGCGTGGTAGCCCGAGTCCACGTACAGGGTCGTCCCGGTCACGTTCCGGGCGTCGTCCGAAAGCAGATATGTCGCCGCGGAGCCGACGTCGTCGGCCGTGATATGGCGGTGGAGCGGCGAACGCTCCTCCACGATCGCCTCCATCGTCGGGAAGCCGGCGATCGAGCGCGCCGCGAGCGTCCTCACCGGCCCCGCCGAGATCGCGTTGACGCGGATGTTCTTTTGACCCAGGTCCCAGGCGAGGTACTGCACGGACGAGTCGAGCGCCGCCTTGGCGACCCCCATGACGTTGTAGTGGGGCACGGCGCGCTTCCCGCCGAGGTACGTCATCGTCAGAATCGAGCCGCCTCCGGCCGCCGCCATTAGCGGCTCCGCGGCGCGGGCGACGGCGACGAGGGAGTAGGCGCTGACGTCGAGTGCCATCCAAAAGCGGTCACGCGGCGTATCCGTGAAGCGGCCCTCGAGATCCTCAGCCGCGGCAAAAGCGACCGAATGGACGAGCAGATCGAGCTCCCCGCCGAAGACCTCGCCCGCCTCCGAGACGACCCGGGCGACGTCGTCGTCGGAGCGGACGTCGCACTCGGTCACGAGCGGCGAGTCGACAGTCCCCGCCAGCTCCCGAACTCCGGCCTCGATTCGCTCGCCCTGGTAGGTGAAGGCGAGCCTGGCGCCGGCCTCGGCCAGGCGGCTCGCGATCGCCCATCCGATCGACCGCTTGTTCGCGACGCCGAGGACGAGGCCGCGCTTGCCGGTGAAGTCAGCCACGGCGGGCGAGTCTACGGCTTCTCAGCTACCCTGCGAGCCTTGCGCCGCACCGCACTTCTTCCGCTTGCTGCGGCGCTGATCCTCGCCTCCACAGCGACTGCGGCCTTGGAGCCGATCCGGCGCACGACAGGCGAACTGACGGTGCCGAGAGTACGAGCCGGGACCCTGAAGATCCCGGCGACGGCGTCACACGGACGGATCACGGTTCTCGTCGATCTCCGTCTGCCGCCGCTTGCCGCCTACAACCGAAACCTGTTCAGCACGAATCGGACCGTTCGCCTGAACGTTCACAGCTCGAGCTCGCGCCTCTATCTCGCGAGGCTCGCCCGAGCGCAGCGCGTCGCCGCGGCGCAGCTGAAACGCGCGATCCCGGCGGCCCGGATCTCCTACCGCTACCGCGTCATCCTCGACGGCTTCGCCGTCTCCCTGCCGGTGCGGAAGCTCCCCACGCTTGCGCAGCTCTCATCCGTGACGAAGATCTATCCCAGCGCCCGCTACCAGCTCGACACGAACCGCAGCCCGGCCGTGATCGGCGCCGACACCCTCTGGGCGACGACCGGCGATCGCGGCGAGGGCATCAAGATCGCCGTCGTCGACGACGGGATCGACCAGACGAACCCCTACTTCAACCCCGCGGGCTTCAGCTATCCGGCCGGCTTCCCGCGCGGAGCGAGGGCGTATACGACGCCGAAGGTGATCGTCGCGCGGGCCTTCCCCGGTCCCGGCTCCGGCGCCCAGGGGCGCTTGCCCCTCTTCCGGCAGGGGTCGTTCCACGGCACGCACGTAGCCGGAATCGCCGCCGGCGATGCGGGCACCACGGCCGCTGCCGGGCCCGACCACCCGACGATCACCGGACTGAGCGGCGTCGCGCCCCGGGCCTGGCTGGGCAACTACCGCGTGTTCAACGCCCCGACGCCGACCGGCTTC
>DASQWX010000044.1:0-2243 GCA_035640035.1 Gaiellaceae bacterium | reverse complement strand
GGCGAGGATCCCCTCCTCGCGCGCGAGGCGGCGAGCCGTCAGGAACGAGTCCCGGTCGGAGACCCGGATCCACTCGTCGACGACCTCGGGATCCATCGTCTTCGGCCAGCTGTCCTTGCCAATGCCCTCGACCAGGTAGGGATGCACGTCGCGCTCGTCCTGGGCTGTATAGACCGACCCTTCGGGATCCGCTCCGACGATCAGGACGTTTGGCTTGCGCTCCTTGAAGAACCGGCCGACGCCGGAGATCGTGCCGCCGGTGCCGACGGAGATGACTACCGCGTCGACCTCGCCGCCGGTCTGCTCCCAGATCTCCGGACCGGTCACCTGGTAGTGGGCATCCGGATTGGCCATGTTCGAGTACTGGTCGGGCTTGAACCCGCCCGGGATCTCCTCAGCGAGCCGGTCGGAGACGGAGTAGTAGCTCTCCGGTGAGTCGGGCGGCACCGCGGTGGGACAGATGACCACTTCGGCGCCGTAGGCCCGCAGGAGGGCGATCTTCTCCTGGCTCATCTTGTCGGGCATCACGAAGATGCAGCGGTAACCCTTGATCGCTGCGGCGATTGCGAGCCCGACGCCCGTGTTGCCCGACGTCGGCTCGACGATGGTGCCTCCGGGCCTGAGCTTTCCGTCGCGCTCGGCTTTCTCGATCATCGGCAGGCCGATCCGGTCCTTCACCGAGCCGCCCGGATTCAGGTGCTCGAGCTTGGCCAGCAGCGTCGGTTGGACGTCGCGGCCGAGCTTGTCCAGCCTGACGATCGGCGTCGCGCCGACGAGGTCGAGCAGCGTCGGGTATTCGCGGGGCACTACTCGCGAAGCTTAGATTGCGACCCCCGCGGCCTCGCTCTCCGTGACGTCTTCGGCCCGGACTCCCCGCAGCAGGATGAACGCGGCCGCCGCTCCGGCAACCGCCAGTGCGAGGAGCGCCCAGAACCCGTTCTGGAAACCGGTCGTAAGGAAGCCGAGCGCCTCGTGCTTCGAGTGCGGCTGCTTGCCGGAGGTCGCGGACGTGAAGATCGTCGTCACGATCGCGACCCCGATCGCGCCGCCGATCTGCTGGCTCGTGTTCAGCAGGCCGGACGCCAGCCCGGCTTCATGGGGCGCTACGCCGGCGAGCGCGGCGATCGAGACGGGCACGAAGGCGAATGCGAGGCCGACGGCGAAGACGAGATACGCGGGAAGCAGATCGGGCCAGTAGTGCCCATCGACCGGAATTCGCGTGTACCAGTAGAGGGCGACGGCGAGGATGAGCAGCCCTGCGACCATCACGGAGCGCGGGCCGACCTTCGTCGCCAGGGCCTGCGCTACGCCGGCCCAGATCACCGTCGTGCCCGCGGTGGCGAGAAACGTGACCCCGGTCTTGAGCGCGGACCATCCGAGAACCTGCTGAACGTACAACGTCAGCAGGAAGAAGTTGGCGAAGATCACCATCCCCATCAGAAAGCCGACGACGTTCGCTCCGCTCAAGGAGCGGTTCCGGAAGATCGCGAACGGCATCAGCGGCGCCCGCCCCCGGAGCTCGATCACGAGGAACACGGCGAGGATCGCGGCAGAGGCGATCAGCAGGAGGATGGTGCGCGCGGAGCCCCAGCCGACCTCGGGCGCCTTCGAAATCGCGTAGACGAGGAGCGCGAGCCCCCCTGTCACGGTGACTGCTCCGGCCACGTCGAAGTGGCGGTAGCGTGACTCTACGCGGCTCTCCGGGACGATCCCCTCCGTCAAAGCGAAGACGAGCGCTCCGACCGGGACATTGACGAAGAAGATCCACTCCCACCCGAGGTACTTGACGAGGATGCCGCCAAACAGCACGCCCGCCGCCGCGCCGGAGCCGCCGAGCGCGCCCCAGATTCCCAGGGCCTTGTTGCGCTCGGCGCCCTCGGTGAACGTCGTCGTGACGATCGAGAGCGCAGCGGGGGAGATGATCGCCGCGCCGAGACCTTGCACGGCCCGCGCCGCGATTAGAACGCCTGCGCTGTTGAGCGCATGCGAGAGGCCGCAGGCAAGGGAGGCGAGCGTGAACAGCACGAGCCCGACGACGAAGATCCGCCGGCGTCCGAGGAGGTCGGCCACCCGTCCGCCGAGCAGGAGGAAACCGCCGAACGTGATCGAGTAGGCGATGATCACCCACTCGACGGTCTGTCGCGTGATGTCGAGGTCCGTCTCGATCGAGGGGATCGCGACGTTGACGATCGCGACGTCGAGAATCGTCATGAAGAACGCCGCACCGACGACGGCGAGGATCA
>DASQWX010000043.1:0-9401 GCA_035640035.1 Gaiellaceae bacterium | reverse complement strand
ACAGTCGCCTTCGAACGCGGAGACGATCTGGTCCAGATCGCCGTCGCTCCCGAACGGGGTTAAGCTCTCACCAGGAGGAACGCGCGCTGGCAGAGATCGCGTACGACAAGGTCGACAAGATCTACCCGGACGGGACCCAGGCCGTCCATGACCTCAACCTCGAGATCGACGACGGCGAGCTGATGGTGCTCGTCGGCCCGTCCGGATGCGGCAAGACGACGGCGCTCCGGATGCTCGCCGGGCTCGAGGAGATCAGCGACGGCGAGATCAGGATCGGCGACCGCGTCGTCAACGACCTGACACCGAAGGATCGCGACATCGCGATGGTCTTTCAGAGCTACGCGCTCTACCCGCACATGACCGTCGAGCAGAACCTCGCCTTCGGACTGAAGCTGCGGAAGATGCCCAAGAACGAGGTGCGAGAGCGCGTCCACCGCGCTGCGAGAGTCCTGCAGATCGAGGATTTCCTCAAACGGAAGCCGCGCGCGCTCTCGGGCGGCCAGCGCCAGCGCGTCGCGATGGGCCGAGCGATCGTCCGCGAGCCACAGGCGTTCCTGATGGACGAGCCGCTGTCGAATCTCGACGCGAAACTGCGCGTCCAGATGCGGGCGGAGATCCACCAGCTCCAGCGCCGCCTGGGCGTGACGACGATCTACGTGACCCACGACCAGGTGGAGGCGATGACGATGGGCGATCGCGTCGCCGTCATGAACGCAGGGCATCTGCTCCAGGTCGACACACCTCAGGTGCTCTACGACAAGCCCGTGAACGAGTTCGTCGCCGGATTCATCGGCTCGCCGTCAATCAACCTCGTCGAGGCGGAACTCGCACAGCAAAACGGGAACCTCTCGGTCAAGTTCGGCGGCCACACGCTGACGGTCGACGAGCAGCTTTCTCGCAACCGCTCCGGTCTCAGCCAATACGTCGGTCGCACGATCATGCTCGGCATCCGCCCGGAGGACTTCGAGGACGCCAGCATCGAGTCCGACGTGCCGCCCGACCGCCGCGTCAAAGTCACCTCCGACCTGATCGAGCCGCTCGGTTCGGAGATGCTCGTCTACTTCAGCAGCGACGCACCTGCGGTCGTTTCGAGCGCCGCGACGGCAGACTCCGGGGCGGACGCCGAGGTGACGCTCGGCGGAGACGAAGACGGCACGGGTCGCAGCCGCCTCGTCGCGCGCGTCGACCCGCGATCCAGGATCGCCACGGGCAGCGAAATCGAGCTCGCCGTCGATACGAGCCGCCTCTACTTCTTCGACAAGGAAACCGGAGAGGCCGTCTAGCTAGGGCCTAGCCCTTGACGGCGCCGGCGGTCAGCCCCGCGAGGATGCGCCGCTGCAGGATCAGCGTCGCCGTGATCAGCGGCAGGGTGACGATCACCGTCGCCGCCATGATCTGACCCCACGGCACCTGGAACGTGCTTCCGGACTTGCCGACGAAGGTCGTGATCGCCAGCGGCACCGTGTAGTGCTGCGGCGTCTGGATGAACGAGAGGGCGTACAGGTACTCGTTCCAGGCCGCGATGAACGCGAGCAGGCCGGTCGTCACCAGGCCCGGCGCGATCAGCGGCAGCAGCACCTTGTAGAAGACCTGGAGCGGCGTTGCGCCGTCGACGTAGGCGGCTTCCTCCAGGTCGCCCGGCAGCCCGCGCATGAAGCTCGTCAACACCCAGACCGTGAACGGGAGCGTGAAGATCATGTAGCTCAGGATCAGCGAGCCGAGCTTGTCGTAGAGATGGAAGTCGTTGATCATCGTGTACAGGGCGCCGAGGATCGCGATCTGCGGGAAGATCGTCATCGAGAGCATCAGGTAGAGCACGGCCGACTTGCCGCGGAACCGGAAACGCCCCAGCGCGTAGGCCGCGAGCGAGCCGATCGCGAGCGAGATCAGCGTCACCGCGCCGGCGACGATCGTCGAGTTGATGAGCGCGTGCTGGAAGGTCGACGCGCTAAACGCCTCACGGAAATTGGCCCAGGTCGGGTGCTTCGGGAAGTAGTCAATCGGCGTTCTGAACTGCTCGCCGTCGGGCGTAAAGGCGGAACGGATTGCCCAGTAGAACGGGAACAGGGCGTAGACGAAGATCGCGGCGATCAGCAGCCAGAACGGCACCTTGGTGATGAAGCGGCCGATCGGGCTACGCCGCAGCCACCGTCCGCGGCTGACAGGACGGGCGCGTGCCGCTGTTGCCTCGGCGACGCTGCTCATTCGGCGTCCCCGCCAACCCGCATCGCCGTCACGTAGATGATCACGAAGAGGCCGATAATCAAGAAGATGGCGACGCTTACCGCCGCCCCGTAGCCGACATGACCGTCGCCGACGATCGTACTCTGGTCGTAGATGGCCATTGTCTGGGTGTCGGGGCGGTTCCCGAAGAAGACGTAGAAGACGTCGAAGACGCGCAGAGCATCGAGCGTCCGGAAGATCAAGGTGACGAGGATCGCCGGCCGTAGGAGCGGAAGCGTGATTCGCCAGAACTGCTGCAGCTTGTTCGCACCGTCCACGTCCGCCGCCTCGTAGAGCTCGCGCGGGATCACCTGCAGGCCGGCGAGCAGGAGCAGGGCGACGAACGGCGTCGTCTTCCAGATGTCGACGGCGCAGACCGAGGCGAGCGCCGTGCTCGGCTCCGAGATCCAGGCTTGTGAATGCGAGAGGAGGTGCAACCGGACGCCGACGTCGTTGATGACGCCGTAGACGTCGTCGAACATCCACTTCCACATCTGAGCGGCGACGACGGTCGGAATCGCCCAGGGAACGAGCATCACCGCCCGCATCGCGCCGCGCCCACGGAAGTTCGAGTTGACGACGAGGGCAATGATCATGCCGAGGACGAACTCGAAGCCGACCGTGATCAGGGTGAACTTGATCGTCGTCCAGATCGCGGTTCGGAAGATGCTGTCGTGCCAGAGCTCCCTGTAGTTCTGAAGGCCGACCCACTTCGTCGGCTCGATCCCGGCGAGGAACTCCTGGTTCGTGAAGCTGTAGTAGATCGTCTTGCCCAGTGGATAGATCGCCACAAAGCCGACGACCGCGAGCGCCGGCAGGAGCATCAGCCAGCCGAGACGGGTCTGGCGCCGTTGCAGGCGAGTCCGGCGGCGTCGACGCGGTACGGCGGCTGGTGTGGCGACGGTGCTCATTCGAAAAGCCGAGGGAGGATGACAGATGCCATCCTCCCTCGTTTAGCTCTAGCTTGGCCCTACTTGGTCAGGCTCTTCAGCTTCGAGGCGATGCTCGGCAGCACGCTCCTCGCGGGAGTGCCGTTGAGGATCTGGCTGACCCCCTGGTAGATCGCCTTCGACCCTTCGTTGTAGTGCGTCTTCAGGAACTTCCCCGGCCGAAAGGCGCGGGCGACGTTCGCGATCTTGGGCGTGAGATACGGGTTCGTCTTGACGACGGCCTTGATCCGCGCGACGGCGGGGATCGTCGGCACATTCGTATTGAAGATCGCGTCGAACTTCTGCACAGGCGCGCTCGTCATGTAGCGGACGAACGCGATCGCGGCAGCCTTGTGCTTCGAGAACTTCGAGACGCCGAGCTGCCAACCGCCGACGGTCCCGACCGAGTGGCCGGCCGCACCGTGCGGAAGGACGGTCACGGCGAACTTGCCCTTGACGGGCGTCGTCTGGTTTGCGGCGTACGCATACGGCCAGTTGCGCATGAACATCGCATCGCCGGCCGCGAACACGTTGCGAGCGCCTTCCTCGTCATAGGAGGTGACGCCGCGCGGCGTGATCCTGCCGACCTGAGCCCGCATCGCGTCGAGAATCGTCCTCGCGCGGGCATTGTCGATCGTCACCTTGCCGTTGTCGATGAAGCTTCCGCCGCCCGCCGAGGCGACCCACTCGAGAGCGTCGCAGGTCAGGCCCTCGTACGAGTTGCCCTGGAAGACGAAGCCGTAGAAGTTCTTGTTTGACTTCTGCTCCCCATCCTGGACCTTCTTCGCCATCGAGAAGAGCTGGTTCCAGGTCGTGGGCGGGCTCTTGTAGCCGTACTTCTTCAGCAGGTCGGTCCGGTAGTAGAGGATCCCGAAGTCCCCGAACCACGGCATTGCGACGAGCTTGCCGCCGATCGTGTTGTTCTGGATGCTCGCCTTCACGAACTGCTTCGAAAACTTGCCGAGCGCTGGCTTCAGGTTGACGAGATACGGCGCAAAGGCGCCCGGCCAGACGACGTCGAGCATCATCACGTCCGGCTTCGACGACTTCGAGCCGAACGCACGCGCGAGCTGCGAGTAGGACGCGTCGGAGGCCGACGGGTGTGGCACCAGGTTGACCTTGATGCCGGTGTCCTTTGTAAAGCGCGCGACGAGCTTCAGGTCGCGCTTGTGGCTGTTCCCGACCGCGGCGTCGCCGACGAACTGAATCGACTGTCCCTTGTACTTCGCTCTGATCGCCGCGGCATTCGGCACCTTCGGCGGCGCGATCGCAGCTGTCCGGGCCGGCGCGGCATGACGCTTGGGGCTCGACGTCCCCGCCGCCGCGACGCTAATCGTCGCGACAAGCGTTACCGCACCGATCAACCCTGCTACGACCAGCAGTGCTCGATGCTTCACTGTTCCCCATCCTTTCTTGAGACCCGATCTCGATGTGGACCCCTCTCCACACGGCGAGATTACTCCGGTTTGCCGGAGCTACTCAACTATGACGTGTGGCAACTCGCGCGGTTAGCGCTCGAGCGGCTCGCGGGCAGGTGAGCCGGCGAGACGGGCCTTCAGGCGGAGAATCGCCTTCGTGTGCAGCTGCGAGACGCGTGATTCGGTGACTCCTAGAACCTCGCCGATCTCGCGCAGCGTCAGCTCCTCGTAGTAGTAAAGGGTGACGACGAGCTTCTCGCGCTCGGGCAACCGGGCGATCGCCTCGCCGAGCGCCTCCCTCATCTCGGTCTCGGCGAGTGCGGATTGAGGCTCCGGCCCCTGGGTGTCCTCGATGGTGTCGATCAGCGCGATCCGGTCGCCGCCCGAGGACGAGACGGTCCACAGCTCGTCGAGGGCGGCGATCGAGGAGCGCCCGATCTCGCTCAGGCTCTCGTTGAGGTCGTCCTCGGTCATGCCGAGCTGCTTCGCGACCTCCTCGTCGGTCGGGGCGCGCCCGAGCTTCGCTTCGAGCGCGGCGATCGCGCGCTCGATGTCACGGGCACGGGAGCGCACCGAGCGCGGGACCCAGTCCATCGCGCGCAGCTCGTCGATGATCGAGCCCTTGATCCGGGCGATCGCGTAGGTCTCGAACTTGACGTCCCGATCCGGGTCGTAGCGCTCGATCGCGCCGATCAGGCCGAGGAGCCCGTACTGGACGAGGTCGCTCTCGTCGACGTGACTCGGCAGGCCGCTTCCGACCCGTCCGGCCACGTACTTGACGAGCGGCGCGTACGTCAGGATCAGGCGCTCACGCAGGCCTTCGTCGCCGCTCCTGCGGTAATCCTGCCAGAGCGACTGTGTGTCCTCGGGCCTCGCAGCCACGGTGAGAGAATACGGGGTGGGACGGAGATTCCTTTCCGAGTCCGTTTCATGATGGGTCTCGTCGCCGGGGTGCGCTGGGCGGTTCCTGGCAAGGACGCAGGAGTGCTCGTATCGAGCAGATACGGGCGCGACTGAGGACCACCGCCAGGGGCCGTTCAGCGCGGCCCAGCGGCACCAGAGCTCATTGTGAAAGGGGCTCCTAACGCGGCCGGAGCGCGCGGAACGCGAGAAGGGCCAGCCAAAGCGCCAGCGCCGCGGCGGCAAACGCGATCACGGCGAGCCCCGCCTCGTTCCTGGCGGCGTCCGCGGCCGCGGCCGCGACGCCCGCGAGCGCCAGCGCGAGCACGAGAAAGAGCGCGCCGAGTGCGCGCCGTTGTCCCGGCGGTCTCACCGCACCAAGGATGCCGAAACCGCCCGGGTACAATCGCAACCTCGAACCCCAAGGGGCGTAGCTCAATTGGCAGAGCACCGGTCTCCAAAACCGGGGGTTGCAGGTTCGAGTCCTGCCGCCCCTGTTGGCAGAGCCCTGCTCACGCGGGGCTTCACTTTCCAGACTGGCAACGTCGGGCCTCTTGTGGCTCGCAGGCACGTTTCCTGAGCTATTGCGGTTCTGATTTACCCATCGCCAAAGGAGGCGAGATGACAAAGATCGCCCGCCGCACTCACGCTGGAATCGAATCGACCGCCACCTCGGCATGCGATCGCAGGACCGCGGCGCTGCGCATGTGGTCGCTGGCGATTCCTCTTGCTCTCCTCTCGCTGATGTTGGCATCTGGTGCCTCGAGCACCCGCGCCGTCGAGTTGCGGGCGTCGCAGCCTGTCAATCCAACGCACACGGCGAGACAGCTGGTGAACCGGTTCTTCGTTCTCCTTGCACACAAGGATCGCGCTGGGCTGAAGGGCTTTCTCTCACCTGGGTTTCAGGTCCAGCGCGCAGATGGAAGCGGCGCCGAGAAACAGGAGTACCTCGCGAACCTGGCGACAATCAATAAGTTCCAGATCACCCGGCTTCGGGCGACGCGGGCCGACGGCGCCCTTGTCGTCCGCTATCTCGCCGAGATCGAGGGCTCCGTCAACGGAAAGCCCTACACGCCCGGGCCTGCGCCGCGACTTTCCGTCTTCGTCTGGAACGGCAAGCGGTGGCAACTTGCCGCGCATGCGAATTTCAATCCGCTGACTGGATAGTTGCCCTCATGAGATGAGCGGGGCAGGCCTGCACGCCCGCGCCCGGCGTCAGCGACACGGTCCGATCCTTGGCGGCTGGTTCGGCCTAGTTCTAGGTGTCCTCGCCGTTCGCTGGCGAAGGATCTTCCGTGGCGACGTCGCGGCACCCCACTAACCGAGGAAGCCGCTCGGACACCATTGACGTAGGCGCGGCGATCCTCTCGGACCTACTGGGGCCTACGTCAGCGATGTGTCGTGCCGAGGTCTTCGTCTGGGGTCACGCGGGATGGGTCCGAGACGAACCCCGTCTTGGCGCCCAACATCTCGGCGCGCCGTTCTACGAGCGCCCGTAGCTCCTCGAGGAAGCGAGTGCAGTCGGCGCGCAGTTCCTCGGTGACAAAGTCGCCTGGAAGATCAGGCTGCCGCCCAGGCGGTGTCTCGGACTGGTCGCTTGGTCCGGAAATAACTCCCCACCCGTGTGTGGAAAAGGTGGATAACTCAGAATTCGTTGAACCGCAGACGTCTCAGCGCTTGGGGCCATCAGGCGGCGACGTCGGGGCGACTCTACGCGGTCGCGCGTGGCCTGAGACCCCCCGAAAGGGTGGGGTGCCCCACGAAATCGGCGCAAAGAGCGCGAACCTCCGCCGATGCGGGCCAAAGGAAGAGGCCGCCGTAGCGGCCTCTTCGGAGTTGAACTCGGATCGGCTAATGCGCGATCGGGCCGTGGTGCCGCCGGAGCGTCGCGACGCTCGCGGCCCCCAGAAGCAAGACGCCGAACACGGAGGCTGCTCCGACTCCCGCGTCACCCCAGTCGAAGCCGCCGGTCGAGAGGGCGGAGACCGTGCTCGGCACGGTCGTGTTTCCGCTGTCGGAATGAGACTGCCGGGCGAACAGGTTCAATGCCCAGGGATCGGTCACCTGCGCGTACTCCGCCCGAGCGTTGAGGTTCTGCTGCCACGGGTCGAGCGTTCCACTCACGACAGGCGAGACCCTCTGTCCGTGGAGATTCAGGCCCGCAAGCTTCTCGCTGACGATCGGTGTCGATCGGTGGACGACGACGGTACCGCGCTGGTTGACCATTGAGCCGCCGGAATCGTTCGGCCTCGCCGCGGCCTGGACGGGAAATGCGACGCCGAGGGCGGCGACAACGGACAGTGCCATGAAGGATCGCTTGAACATCGTGGACTCCCCTTTCGGTGTGGTGATGTGCGACATGCCACGAAGGTAGTGACCCGGCGGGCGCAAAGAAATTGGGGAAATCCCTACGTTTTGCTGGGCCGCCCACCCACGGCCGGTGCCGTTAGTTCGAGCACTCGACGAGGCTATGCGGACGATTCGCTAACCCGTTTGGGTCGTTGCACCGCCGTGACCACCGAACGGGTGATCTCGCTTCTCGTCCCGCGTGACGACGCATCACCGACCTACGACGACAGGAGAAAAGCATGTCCATTCAGCATCGGCGCCCTGCGGCCGGGCAGTGGACTGCGGCATACATGCGCGAAGACGCGCTTCAGCTCGGATTCCGGCGGAAGCGGCTCGCGTCCTGGCTCTTCATCGTTCCGACCTTGGCGTTCTTCTCGCTGAGCCTCGTTGCGGGCGCACAGGCTTTCAGGAGGTCGGACTACGCATCCGCGATCAAGGAGCTCCCGCGAAACCAACCCGTGGTTTTGGTCTCAGCCACGCAGCCGTCGCCGGAGAACCCGGTCAAGTGGCTGTCCGACTACGGGAACAAGGCGGTCTGCTCGGTGACATCGAGCCAGCTCCAGACGATCGCCGCGCATTACCAGGTCGGCCACATGACCGTCGCCATGGCCGGCGCGACAGCCGACGTCGTCACCGTGCAGGGCCAGGGTGCGAACGACCACGAGCTGCGGATGCTCCTCGGCGACGCGAACCTGCGCTGTGAGCTCGTTCGCCGGGGCGGCGTCTTCTTCTTGCCCTTCGACGCCCACGGCAGCTGAGCGGGCAGGACCGCACCCAGGCTCGGATCTACGGCGCGCTCTTCGCGGTTGTCGCCGCGTCGGGCGCGCTGTTCCTCTCGCAGTACGGCCTCAGCGCCCGGTTCTGGGAGCGGTTCACCTTCGGCTACCTGCTCCTGCTCGTGCTCTACACCTGGTACCTATTCGTGCTCCTGTTCATGCACGACCTCCGTCCGCGCCGCTATCCGCGGTACGACGGCGAGAAGCTCGCTGTGGTGATCCCGTGCTTCAACGAATCGCCGGAGATGCTGGAGCACGCCGTGCGGACGGTTCTCGCCGCGGCCGGCCGGAAGCAGGTGATCGTGATCGACGACGGCTCGAGGAACGGCGTCCGCGCCTACCTGGCGGAGCTCGCTGGTGAAACGGGGATCACCGCCCACTACTTCGATGAGAACCGTGGGAAGCGCGAGGCGCTCCTCTACGCGGTCAAGGAGCTGCTCGACGACGACGTCGAGTTCGTCGTCACGATCGACAGCGACACGGCGGTCCAACCCGACGCGCTCGTCCGCGTCGTCGAGCCGTTGAAGGCCGAGGGCATCGGGGCGTCGACCGGAAACGTGCTGCTCCTGAACGAAGAGCAGAACCTGCTCACGCGGATGGTCGCGACGTACTACTGGGTGGGGCTGAACATCTACAAGCAGGCGCAGTCGGTCATTCGCAGCGTCGTCTGCTGCAGCGGCTGTCTCGCCGCCTACCGCGCGTCGCTCCTGCGTGAGGTGATCGACGAGTTCGCGGCGCAGCGCTTTCTCGGCGAACGGTGCACCCACTCCGAGGACCGGCACCTGACGAACCTGATCCTCCGCCGC
>DASQWX010000042.1:0-4656 GCA_035640035.1 Gaiellaceae bacterium | reverse complement strand
GAGGTGTTCGGCCCGGTCGCCGCCGTGATTCCGTTCGAGGACGAGGCCGATGCGATCCGGATTGCGAACGACACCCCGTACGGGCTCTCGGGGTCGATCTGGACCGAGAATGGCGCGCGCGCTCTCCGCGTGGCGCGGGCGCTGGAAACCGGCGTCCTCTCCATCAACTCGAATACGTCCGTCCGCGTCTCGACGCCGTTCGGCGGGTTCAAGCAGTCCGGGTTCGGCCGCGAGCTGGGGATGCATGCCCTCGACGGGTACACGGAGGTCAAGAACGTCTACGTCGCGACCGAGCCGTAGCGTGGGACGGCTCGACGGCAAGGTGGCCGTGATCACGGGCGCCGCGGGCGGGATCGGACGCGAGGCTGCACTGCTCTTCTCGGAAGAGGGGGCACGCGTGTGCGTCGCCGACGTCGGCGCTGAGCAGGGGGAGCGCACCGCGGCCGAGTGCCGCGACGCCTTCTACCAGCTGGTCGACGTCGCAGACTCGGCCAGCGTCGAGGCGATGTACGCGGCCGCCGCTGATCGTTACGGCGGGATCGACATCCTCTACAACAACGCCGGCATCTCGCCCAGCGACGACGCGTCGATCCTCGACACAGACGAGGAGGCGTGGCAACGCGTCCAGGACGTGAACCTGAAAGGCGTCTTCGTTTGCTGCAAGCACGGGATCCCGCACCTGCTGGAGCGCGGCGGCGGCTCGGTGATCAACGTCGCCTCGTTCGTTGCGATGCTCGGCGCCGCCACCTCCCAAATCTCGTACACGGCCTCGAAAGGCGGCGTCCTATCGCTCAGCCGTGAGCTCGCCGTCCAGTTCGCACGGCAGGGGATCCGGGTCAACGCGCTCTGCCCCGGCCCGGTCGAGACGCCGCTCCTGCTCCGGATCTTCGGCGACGATCCGGCCGCCTACGAGCGCCGCCGCGTCCACCTGCCGATGGGCCGGCTTGCGAAGCCGCGGGAGATCGCGAACGGTGCACTGTTTCTCGCCAGCGATGATGCTTCGTATGTGAACGGCGCCACCTTCCTCGTCGACGGCGGCTTGACGGCGGCCTATGTGACCCCCGAATAGGCCGTGCGATTGCGGCGGAGATCCGAAGGCCTGGGCCCGGTTCGGCGGATTCTCGTCGGCACGGATCGCTCGCCGACCGCGACGCGTGCCGTCCGCTGGGCGGCCGACATGGCTGAGCGCTACGAGGCAGAGCTGATCGTCTGCCAGTCTGTCCGCGAAGGCATGGACAAAGCGACGACACAGAGCGAGCTCGCCGAGTACGTTGCCGACGTCGTCGGCACGGACGCCCGGGCGCTGGCGGCGCAGGGAAACGATCCCGCGCGCGTGATGATCGAGACGGCGAAGGAGGAAAACGTCGACGTGATCGTCGTCGGCAGCGTGGGCATGAGCGGCCGCAAGGAGTTCCTGCTCGAGAACGTTCCGAACCGGGTCTCGCACAATGCTCCGTGCACGGTCGTGATCGTCCAGACCCATCTCGAGGACGGCAAGCGGTGACACAGGCCGAGGTCGAAGGCAGTCTCCTCGCCCGCGCGAGCCGGGTCGCGACCGTCTTCGCGAAGTACGGGCTTCGCGAGACCCGAGGCAGCGGCGACTCGCCCGAGATCCGTGCCCGCCGCCTGCGGGACGCGCTCGAGGAGCTCGGCCCGACGTTCGCGAAGCTCGGCCAGATTCTTTCGACGCGGCCCGATCTCCTGCCGCACGAGTTCGTCGTCGAGCTCGCCTCGTTGCAGGACGATGTCGCCCCGCTGACGGAGGCCGAGGTCGTCCAGGTGATGGAGGAAGAGCTCGGCGTCCCGTGGGAAGACGTGTTCGAGTCGATCGATCCGGTCCCGCTCGCGGCGGGGACGATCGGCCAGGTGCACAAGGCGACGCTCGAGAGCGGTGAACGCGTGGTCGTCAAGGTTCAGCGGCCCGGAGCGCGCGACGAGATCATGCGCGACCTCGGGCTCCTGCGCCTGTTCGCCGGAAAGACGGAGAGCAGGGAAGCGCTTCGGCGGATCGTCGATCTGCCCGCCGTCGTCGAGCACCTGTCCGTGTCGCTTCAGCGTGAGCTCGACTTCGAGCAGGAAGCCGCGAACATCGAACGGATGCGGGAGGTGCTGAAGCCGTTTTCGCGTCTCGACGCGCCCGGGGTTCACGACCGGTTCACGACGAGGCGGCTCCTCGTCCTCGAGCTGATCCCCGGCGGCCCGGTGCGCGAGGCGCCGCTCGGCTCCCAGCGCAAGGAGGCCGCCGCTCAGCTCCTCGAGGCGTTCTACCGCCAGATCCTGACCGACGGCTTCTTCCACGCCGATCCGCACCCGGGGAACATGCTCTGGTCGGACGGGACGATCTTCTTCCTCGACCTCGGGATGGTCGGCGAGGTGACACCCGACGTCCGCGAGCGCGTGCTGCTGCTCCTGCTCGCCTTCTGGCAAGAGGACGTCCCGTTCCTGGCCGAGATCCTGCTCATGCTCGCCCCGGAGCTGCCCGAGAAGCTCGATCTCGACGCGTTCCGCGACGAGATCGGGGAGCTGCTGGCGCTGTATCGACACAAAACGCTGTCGGAGATCCAGCTCGGCCCGATCATGCAGGGCCTGACCGAGATCGCGAGCAGGCACGGCGTTCGCCTGCCGGCCTCGCTGGCGCTCGTCGGCAAGGCACTCGCGCAGATGCAGCTGACGGCGGGCGAGCTCGATCCCGAGCTCGACCCGTTCTCCGTTGTCGGCGGTTTCGTCGCGAAGAACCTGCTCACGCGCGTGCGCACGGAGGCCGACCCGAAGCGGGTCTTCTACCAGGTGCGAAAGCTCGAGGTCAGGGCGAACGCGCTCGTCGAGGCGATCGAGCGGATCGCCGGCGCGAGGCCCGGCGCACGGATGCAGATCGACCTCCGCGGTACGACGCCGCTCGAGGACACGATCCGGACGGCTGCGCGCGCGCTCTCGCTCGCGATCGCTGCGGGGTCGTGCCTCGTCGCCGCCGGCTCGACGGCGGCGGCGCACGTTACGTCCTGGATTCCGGCCACTCTCGGCACCGCCGGCGGGTTCCTGACGGTCGTGCTGCTGGTCGGCCTTCGCCGGCGTCGCTGACGGCGTCGCTGACGTGTTCGACCACGTGACCATCCGCTCGTCCGATCGGGAGGCGTCGGAGCGGTTCTACGACTTGGTTCTGGCGACGCTGGGGCTCGGGCGCCGGCCGGACCCCGTCTATTCGGAGTGGGGTGACTTCTCGGTCGCCCAGGCGAGCGCCGAGAAACCCGTTACGAGGCGGCTCCACGTCGGCTTTCGGGCCGGCTCGCGCGAGCTCGTCGACGAGTTCTGGCGCGTCGGGACCGAGGCCGGCTACCGGAGCGACGGGGAGCCGGGAGAGCGGCCGGAATACACGCCCGAGTACTACGGCGCCTTCCTCCTCGATCCGGATGGCAACAGTGTCGAGGCGGTCATTCACGAGATCCCCCGGCAGGTGTCGATCGACCATCTCTGGATCCGTGTTCGCGATCTGGACGAGTCGCGGCGTTTCTACGAGCTGGTCTCCCCGTGGACGGGCTTCGGGCCGCGCGGGCGGCACAAGTTCGGGGTCGGCTTCGCCTGCCCGCAGGGATCGTTCTCGCTCATCCCGGGCGAGCCGACCGAGCACGCGCACGTCGCGTTCCCGGCGTCGGACAACGGCTCCGTGGACGCCTTCCACCGCGCGGCGCTGGGGGCCGGCTACCGCGACAACGGCCGGCCGGGCGAGCGTCCGGAGTATCACGCCGGTTACTACGGCGCCTTCGTCCTCGACCCCGACGGCAACAACGTCGAGGTGGTCAACCACAATCGCTAGCGCTTCTTCCCGAGGGCCTTCACAACCGGCGAGGTCGTGTACGTCTTCGGAGCCGACCACGAACGGCAACTCGAGCTAGACAAGGACGGGCGCCGGGCGGAATGATGCCGCGACTGCAAGGTGCTTTCCGAGCGGCCCGGAGAGCGAAACTCGAGCCGGAGGCAAGCAATGAACACTCGTGAGAAGCACCGCGCGACATCGGAGACCGAGCAGCAGGAGCAAGAAGAGCAGGAGCGGGCGTTCGCCGACTTTCGAGATTACGTGCCCGCGGACATCCTCAACATTTCTTTTCCTGCCGCAGTCCGGGGCTATGACCGCGGGGCGGTCGACGCCTACGTTAAGCGGGTCAGCCGCCTGATCGCCGAGATCAAGGTCAGCGCCTCACCGCGCGCGGCTGTCAGGCATGCGCACCGACAGGCCGAAGAAGAGGTAAGCGGTCTTCTCGAGCGGGCGCGCGAAACGGCCGACCGACTCACGACCAGCGCGCTTCGTGAAGCAGAGACCGAGGCGGAGGGGATCAGGGCCAAGGCAGCGGAGCTGCTCGTGAACGCGAACGCCGACGCGGAGGCAACCAAGTCCGAAGCCGAGAAGGATCTGGCCGACTCGAAGGCGGAAGCGGAGACCCGGCTTGGGAATGCGAAAGCCGAGGCCGAAGACATCCTTGTTCGCGCACGCCTGGAGGCGGAGAACATCGTGGCGCGCGCGCAAGCCGACGCCGATGAGCGCCGACAGCAGCTCCAAACCGAGCTCGCCTCCTTGCGCGATCAGACCGAGGCGCGGATGCGCGAGTTCCAGGCCGACACCAGCGCCGTTTGGGAGCAGCGTCAGCGGCTGCTCGATGAGAT
>DASQWX010000041.1:0-2080 GCA_035640035.1 Gaiellaceae bacterium | reverse complement strand
ACCCGAGAACGATCAACGGAATGAATGAGATGAGCCTTTTCATCACGACTCCTTTCGGGGTTGCAGCGAGTAGCGGGCGATGCTCACGCCGGTTTTCGGATTCGTGCGGAGCTGGTAGAGGCGGCCGTCTGGCCCGACGCGCAGCGCCGTGATCGACTCGGCGCCGTCGTCGCCCCACACGGCCTTGGCGTCGAGGGCGAGGCGTTTTCCGACGCCGTTCTCCGTCAGACGGAGGACCTGGTGCTCGAGCTTCGTGCTCCTTGCGAAGTCGAGCTCGACGACGAGATCGCCGCCGATCTGCGCGGGCGTCAGCGCCCGCTGGTCGAGCAGCAGCCGCGAGCGGCTGCGAACGCGCCACGCACGAACGACCTTCCTCGTCCGATCGACGAGCGCGAAATGCGCCTCGTGAGCCCCGAGCTGGGTGGCGATCAAGTGCATGCCCCCGGACAGGGGCTGGAACGGCACCGACCCGCGACGCTGGGCGGCCGGTGAGAGGGGCCGCCCCGCCGCGGTCGTCAGCGGCGTCCACGAGGCCTTGAGGGCACCGAGCGTGTACAGGGCGCCGTCCGGACCGACCCGAAGGGCGGTGCCGATGCGGGCGTGAGCCCGCCAGCGCACATTGCCGGCCGGGGTGAGCGCCCAGAGCTCGGCGCCGTTATCGCCGGGCGGAGGCTCGGCGTAGACGGCGTAGAGGAAGATCGTGCCGTCTCTGCCGACGGCGAAGTTGCGGACGTCGAGCCCCTTGAGCTCGATCGTGCGCGCCGCGTGAGCGGGTCGTCCGCGCCCCCACACCAGCAGCCGGTGGTTGAGTACGTCCAGCAGGTAGACCGATCCGTTGCGGCCGACGTCGAAGAGCATCGGCCCCTGCGGCCCGTCCAGGCAGCCACAGCCGCCTTGTTTCTTGAACCCGACCTCGGTCGGCCCTGCGCGGACGACGATTGCCCCGGGCTCGCTCAGCCGGCCGAACCGATGCGTTCCGAGGTCGACCGACACCCATTTGATCGGCGAGGCCGAGGCGATCGCGAGCGCGATCCCCGCTGCGGCCACCGCGATGCCGGCAACCGCCGAAAGCAGTGCTCTCCGGGAATTCATGACGACTCCTTTCGTCCGATTGCCCGGAGAATCGGCCCCCGCGGTAAAGCGGCATCCAACCGCGAGTAAAAGCGTGCGATCATCGCTTGGATAGTGGAATTCCGCGTGCTCGGACCGGTGGAAGCAGTCGTCGAGGGCAGCCCCGTCAACCTGCCCGCTGCGAAGCCGCGCGCGTTGCTCGCCATCCTCTTGCTGAGCCGAAATCGCGTCGTCTCCGTCGACCGGCTGGTCGACGACCTCTGGGGCGAGACGCCGCCCGAGACGGCGACGAAGGCGCTCCAGGGCTACGTCTCGCAGCTGCGAAAGGTGCTCGGGGCCGACCGCGTGTTGACGAAGCCGCCTGGCTACTCGCTGCGGGTCGAAGACGGAGAGCTCGACCTCGACCGGTTCGAGGGCCTCGTCCGCGAGGGGCGCGAGCTACTCGGCGCGGGCGAGTCGAAGGCTGCGGCGAAGCGCCTCGAGCAGGCCCTCGAGCTCTGGCGTGGAACACCCTTCGCCGAGTTCGTCTCGGAGCCGTTCGCACGCGACGCAGGCGCAAGGCTCGAAGACGAACGGCTCGCCGCGCTCGAGGAACGCATCGAGGCCGATCTCGCGCTGGGCCGGCACGGGCGGCTCGTACCCGAGCTGGAGGAGCTGGTCGCCCGCGAGCCGCTGCGCGAGCGGCCGCGGGCGCAGCTGATGCTCGCCCTTTACCGCTCGGGGCGGCAGGCGGACGCGCTCGAGCTCTACCGGAAGACGCGCGAGACGCTGAGTGAGGAGCTGGGGATCGAGCCAAGCCTCGAGCTGCAGGAGCTCGAGCGCAAGATGCTCCAGCACGATCCGAGCCTCGAGCGGGCGCGGGCTCCTGTCAGACCGGCGGAAGACGGCGAGCCCGTTCCGTTCGCCCGCCGCCCGCAGACCCTCGTCCTCGCTGCGTTGGGCCTGGCCGCGGTCGCGGCGGCGGCCGCGGCGTTCGCGCTCACCAGCGGTGGATCGTCGAAGATCGGCA
>DASQWX010000040.1:0-21218 GCA_035640035.1 Gaiellaceae bacterium | reverse complement strand
TTTGGCATCTGGGTACCCCCGCCGGTCAGCGCCTTCAGCACCTTGTTGACCATCTGCTCGTCGATGACCTTGCGAAGCCCGACGGCGTCGGCGTTCTCGGCCGGAACGTTCACCGTCATATCGTTGTGAAGAATTTTGATCGTCAGGTATTCGCGCTTCTGACCGAGGACAGTGCGTGATTCCTTCTTCACGACGGTGCCTGCACCGTGGTGCGGATACAC
The DNA here is from genome assembly GCA_035640035.1 of Gaiellaceae bacterium. Lineage (GTDB taxonomy): Bacteria > Actinomycetota > Thermoleophilia > Gaiellales > Gaiellaceae > 13-2-20CM-68-14. Next base: position 20,997 of record DASQWX010000040.1, on the reverse strand, counting down.
CACCTTGTCGCCGACCTTGTACAAGCCAGGCCTCCCCTTTCGTTGTTTACTCGCCAGAACGCCGACGGATTCGAGCCCGTCGGCGTGTGCCGTCAAGTATAGCGAAAGTGGCTGGAAAAGGCGACTATTTCCAGGGGTTTTCGGCTATCGGTTGAAAAAGTCCTGCTCAGAGCGGACTACGACCGCGGCTACAGCTGTAAGTACCGGTCGACGAGGTTGTGCTCCTGCAACCGGCGGAGCCCCTCGCGGATCTCGCGTGCGCGGACGGCGCCGACGCCGTCGACAGCTTCGAGGTCCCGTTGCGATGCCCGGACGATCCCCTCGAGGCCGCCGAGCTCGCCGACAACGTGCTGGATCACGTTCTCGGGCAACCGCGGGATGTGCGAAAGCACGCGGTAGCCCCTCGGTGCCACCGAATAATCGGACGGGTTCGTCGTCGCCGGATAGCCCAGCATTGCGAGCAGCTCGAACTCGAGCAGCTCCTGGTAGGGGAGCTGAGCCAGAGCCTCGAGCCCCTCGGCCACCCTGTCGGCGCCGCCGTCGGCGTGGTAGTCGAAGACGATCGCGGCCTTCTCGCCCGGCACCTCGCTGACATGCTCCTCGAGCTGCATCCGGATCAACCGTCCTTCGGAGCCGAGCTCGGTGCACGCACGCTCGATGTAATCCGCCATTCGAGTCGTGAGCTCCGCCCGCTGGAGCACGACGACGACGTCGTCGAGCATCACCGCGTTCTGAAATTCGAGCGCAGTCAGGCGGGTGAGGACCTGATCGAGGCGCTGCCGGTACGTCTCGAGCGTCGCCAGCGCTTGATTGGTCTTGGCGAGCACGTCGGCGATCGGGTCGAGCTGATAGCGGCTCTGCCCGATGAAGAGCGTCACGGTCTCCCGTTGCTGCGAGATCGAGACCACGAGGGCTTTCGTCTGTTTCGCGACGCGCTCCGCCGTCCGATGCCGAGTCCCCGTCTCGTTCGACGGAATCGTCGGGTCGGGCATCAGCTGGACATTCGCGTGCGCGATCTTCGCGATCGCCGTGTTGACGATGATCGCGCCGTCCATCTTCGCCAGCTCGTAGAGGAGCTGCGGTGTGAACCGATGGTCGAGCCGGATGCCGCCGGAGAACATGAAGGAGAGCTCCGCAGGCTCTCCGATCACGATCAGCGCGCCCTCGCGCGCCCGGATGATGTCGTCGATCCCCTGGCGGAGCGGCGTGCCGGGGGCGATCCGTGAGATCGCCGTGAGCAGGATTGGATCGATCCGCGGGTCGAGCTCGGCGGCGCTGCGAGGAAAGCCGAGCAACGCTGCCGGCCGTCGTCCCTGCCTATCCTCCCTCGGTTCTGTCGACATCGAGCCCGGCCCCCAACGCGCTACGTAGCCTCTCCGCTTCGAGAATGCGTAGTTTGCCACTAGGGGTTCCCGCCGGAGCGACAACCTGTCGGAGCCCCAGCTTCACGCACTCCTCGAGACGACGCTCGGACTGAGTCGCGGCGCGCAGCCGCCCGGTCAGGCCGATTTCACCGAAGGCAGCGGTGCCGGCTTTGACGGCCGTTCCCCGCGCGGCGGACGCGATCGCCAGGGCGACCGCGAGGTCCGCACCCGGCTCGTCGATGCGGACACCGCCGGCGACGTTGACGAAGACGTCGGCGGAACCGAGAGAGACACGCGCGTGGCGGGAGAGGACTGCGACGATCATCGCGAGCCGCTTGGGATCGACGCCGGTCGCGACCCGGCGCGGCATCGCCAGGTCGGTCGGCGCCACCAGGGCCTGAATCTCGAGCAGGATCGGGCGCGTCCCTTCGAGCGCGCACGCAACGGCCGCGCCGACCTCGCCCTCGCTCACCTTTCCGAAGAGCTCCGACGGGTCGGGCACGCCCACGAGCCCGGCTCCGGTCATCTCGAAGACCCCGAGCTCGTTCGTCGAGCCGAAGCGGTTCTTGGTCGCTCGCAGCACTCGGTGTGCGTGGTAGCGATCGCCCTCGAACTGGAGCACACAGTCGACGAGGTGCTCGAGCACGCGCGGCCCCGCGACGGTGCCGTCCTTTGTCACGTGGCCGACCAGAAACGTCGCCACGTGCGACTGCTTGGCGACCCGGAGCAGGCGGGCCGCGGCCTCGCGAACCTGCGCGACCGAGCCGGGCGCCGAGCCGACCTCGGCTGAGTAAAGGGTCTGAACGGAGTCGATGACGCAGACTGCGGGCCGTTCCCGCTCGAGGGTCGCACACACGGTCTCGAGCTCCGTCTCGGCGAGGATTTCGACCTTCGCAGCACCGCCCAGCCGAGCAGCGCGGAGCTTGACCTGAGCGGTGGACTCCTCCCCCGTCACCAGCAATGCGCGCCGCTCGTTCGAGATCGCGGCGAGCGCGGACAAGAGAAGGGTCGACTTGCCGACGCCTGGTTCGCCGCCGACTAGGACCAGCGAGGCGGGTACGAGCCCACCGCCAAGAACGCGGTCGAGCTCCGCGATCCCCGTCGGAATCCGCTCCGCCTCCTCTGCCTCGACGTCGACGAGACGAAGCAGTGGCTTGGCCGAGGCGCTCTTCACGGTCGGAGCGAGCTCCTCGACGAGCGTCCCGAATGCTCCACAACCCGGGCACTTCCCGAACCACCGCCCGGCGCTGTAGCCGCACTCAGTGCACGCGTGCTGAACGGCCGCCTTCGCCATGCCGCCAGTGTAGGAACGGCACCCGACGGGGTCCCTGGACGATCAGCGACGACTGTGTGACGAAAGCGGCGGTCCCCTTCCGCGACGCGCTTGTTGTCTTTACGGTCAACAGCAATGCGACAGCCGGGAGGAGCAATGAGCGGAATCTTTCGCACTAACCGACGCAAGGCCCTGGCCCTCGCGCTGGTCGTCGCGCTTTCGTCTGCCGGCGCGCTGGCGATCCTCGGCGTGCTCGGAGCCCGTGGCGCAGCGCCGAGAACGGGCCCGCTGAAGGTGCATGCCGGCCTCGAGCGGGCGAGCGGCCCCTTCGTCCGCGGAGACCGCCTTTACGACGGCCACGGAGGTCGGGCGCAACTCGGCGGCAGGGCCTCCGGAGCGCTTATGGGGCCGCTGTCTCCGGTGGCAGTCCGGTCGGCGGACGGCGAGCTCGTCGCTTACAACGCGTGGGACGAGCTGAGGACGGTGGACCGCGATCAGTCCTTCTCGCAACAGGGGATCGCGGACGGCGACGCGCTCGGGATACCGTCGTTGCGGGTCCACGACCGCGCGGGCCGCGACTTTCCGCTCGCCAAGGGTGCCTATTCGGCAGCGTGGCGCGACGACGGGGCAATCGCCTTCGTCAAAGGCGTAGACCCGTATTTTCGGGCCGGGCGGGCGTACGAAGGACAGGTGATGGTGCAGGACAGCGTCCGCGGGCCGAAGACGGCGTGGACCAACCAGGCGGCGCGCTACGTCGTGTACGCCTGGGCGCGCGATCGCCTCCTCCTCTACCGCGTCGGCTTCGGCGAGAAGCTCGAGCTGCTCGTGGCCGACCGGCCGGGCTCGATCCGCCCGCTTGCCGACGGTAGCGCGATCGCGGTCAGCCCGGACGGTACCCGAGTCGCCGTCGTCAGTCAGGACGGGACGAGCGTCCGGATCCTGAACATCGCAACCGGAGGCGAGGCGTCCCGGATCGACCTCGCAACCGCGACGCCGCCGCTGAGATGGGTCGCGTACTCCGGCTCTTGGGTGGACGACCACGTCGTCGCGCCCGCGAGCGCCGGCCTCGCGGTCTTCCACGTGGGTTCGGATTCCCTCGAACTCGAGCAGGTGCTCAGCCTCGATCGAAGCGAGTTCCCTGCGGGTGTCCAGGAACCTCGATTCGTCGACGAAGGCGGGAACGAGATCGCCGCGGTTGCCGATATCCCCCCGACGCAGGCTGCCGGTGGCGTCTCCTTCCTCCTTCAGTGCGATCGGATCGCGAGAACGTGCGAGCGCGGAGAGCCGGCTCCGGCAAGGGACTGGTTGCGCCTGGTCGCCGGCACGCGCCGGCCCGAAGAAGGAGGTCGCTGATGAAAGCCCGAGCTGGGATCACGGCAGCTGTACTGGCAGTCGCCCTTTCGCTCCCGACGAACGCATTCGCGTACCCGACCTGGTTCGAGTTCGCGCGGCAGTCGAACATCTCCTCGACCCTGACGATGGTGTGGCAGTACGGGCCGGGGTACTACGGCACCCAGAAGTGGCGCGCCGGCTCGGGCGTGTCGACCAACGCTTGCTGGATCGGTCACGGCTGGCTGCCGGTGGGCTACTACGACCTGCACGGACATTGGGACAACTACAACGGCTCCATCGCGGGCCGAGTCTTCTACCTGCAGAACAAGCCTTGCTGGAACGGAACCTGGCGAACCGAGCTCTTCGTGCATTCCGAGGAGACCGCCGGCCAGGGCCAGTACTGCCCGACCGCCGGCGACGATCCGTACTGCTGGGAGGGCGACTACGACTACTACTCGAACGGCTGCATCAAGGTCTCGCGCGCCGGCTTTCCGAGCGATCTACGGCTCGTCCACGACGGCTGGCACTCGAAGCGCGGCGATTCCCGGCACGGGTACTTCGCGATCGGCAACTGGCTCTACGTCCACGACTAGGGGACTGGCCCCGGCAGGGGCCTGTCCCTAAACCCTGCGAGGGCCGGTCTGGTTTAAGGGACAGTCCCCTGCCGGGGACAGTCCCTACTCCGACGGTTCTTCGTCGGAAGACTGCGGCTCATCCGGCGGAACGGTGACCTTCTCAGGCGTGATCTCGCCGGGGATGACCGAGATGTCGACCTCGTCCTCGTCCTTGCGCTCGACGAGGATCGTCGAGCCGGGCTCGAGCGAGCGGCCGAGGACGAAGTCCGCCAGCGGATCCTCGATGTAGCGCTGGATCGCACGGCGGAGCGGGCGGGCACCCATCGCCGGGTCGTAGCCCTTCTCCACGAGCAGCTCCTTCGCCTCGTCCGTGAGCTCGATCGCCACTTCGTGCTCGCCCATCTGCTCCCGCAGGCGGCGGAGCACCAGGTCGACGATCGTCGTGATCTCTTCCTTCGTCAGCTTGTGGAAGACGATCACCTCGTCGATGCGGTTGAGAAGCTCGGGCCGGAAAACCTTCTTCAGCTCGCCGAGGACGCGGTCCTTCATGTCCTCGTAGGACAGACCGCTCTCGTCGCCGATCGAGAACCCGAGGGTCTGGTTCTTCGAGATCGTGCCGGCTCCGATGTTCGAGGTCATGATCACGATCGTGTTCCGGAAGTCGACCTTGCGGCCCTGGGCGTCGGTCAGGCGTCCGTCCTCGAGGATCTGGAGCAGGATGTTGAAGACGTCGGGATGCGCCTTCTCGATCTCGTCGAGCAGGACGACCGAGTACGGCTTGCGGCGCACTGCCTCTGTCAGCTGCCCGCCCTCGTCGTAGCCGATGTAGCCGGGCGGTGAGCCGACCAGCCGGGACACGGAGTGCTTCTCCATGTACTCCGACATGTCGACCTGGATCATCGCGTCTTCGTCTCCGAACAGGAACTCCGCGAGCGTGCGCGCAAGCTCGGTCTTGCCGACGCCAGAGGGGCCGAGGAAGATGAACGAGCCCGTCGGGCGCTTCGGATCCTTGATTCCCGCCCGCGCGCGGCGAATCGACTTCGAGACGGCGATGATCGCTTCCTCCTGGCCGATCACGCGCTTGTGGAGCTCGTCCTCCATCCGGATGAGCTTCTGCGACTCGGCCTCGGTGAGCTTGAAGACCGGAATGCCCGTCCACATCGAGACGATGTCGGCGATCTCCTCTTCCCCGATCTCGGGCTGTTCCTCGTTGCCCTCGGAGTTGCGCCAGTCGTCCTCGAGCTCGCGCTTCTTCTGCGTCAGCTTGCGCTCCTTGTCGCGCAGCGAGGCGGCCTTCTCGAATTCCTGGGCCTCGATCGCCTCTTCCTTGTCCTTGCGGACCTTCTCGATCTCGTCCTCGAGCTCGCGATAGCGGGGCGGCGCGCTCATCGTCTTGATCCGCATCCTCGACGCGGCCTCGTCGATCAGGTCGATCGCCTTGTCGGGCAGATGGCGGTCCTGGATGTAGCGATCGGCGAGCGTCGCGGATGCTCGTAGCGCGTCGTCCGTGATCTTGCAGCGGTGGTGCGCTTCGTAGCGATCCCGCAGGCCGCGCAAGATCTGAACCGTGTCGTCGACGGACGGCTCGTCGACGCGGATCTGTTGGAAGCGCCTCTCAAGCGCCGCGTCGCGCTCGAGGTACTTGCGGTACTCGTCGAGCGTCGTCGCGCCGATCGTCTGCAGCTCGCCGCGCGCGAGAGCCGGCTTCAGGATCGAAGCCGCGTCGATCGCGCCTTCGGCGGCGCCTGCGCCCACGAGGTTATGGAGCTCGTCGATGAAGAGAATGATGTCCCCGCGCTGGGTGATCTCCTTCATCACCTTCTTGAGGCGCTCCTCGAACTCGCCGCGGTACTTCGAGCCGGCGACCAGCGCGGCGAGATCGAGCGTGTAGATCTGCTTGCCCTTCAGCAGCTCCGGAACCTGGTTGCCCGAGATCCGCGCGGCGAGACCTTCGACGACGGCGGTCTTGCCGACGCCCGGCTCGCCGATCAGCACCGGATTGTTCTTCGTGCGGCGCGAGAGGATCTGCATCACACGCTCGATCTCGGTCTGGCGACCGACCACCGGGTCGAGCTTCGATTCGGCGGCGAGCTTGGTCAGGTTGCGGCCGAACTGGTCGAGCAGCTTGGAGCTCTTGGACTTCTCGCCGGGGGCGCCGCCGGGCCCGCCTTGCTGACGGCGACCAGGGCCGGAGAGCATCCGGATGATCTCGTTGCGGATCTTCTCGGCGTCGGCGTCGAAGTCGAGCAGGATGCGCGCTGCGACACCTTCGTTCTCACGGACGAGCCCGAGCAGGATGTGCTCGGTGCCGATGTAGTTGTGCCCGAGCGACAGGGCCTCGCGGAGCGCCAGCTCCAAAACCTTCTTCGCGCGCGGCGTGAAGGGGATCTGCCCGGTCGTCACTTCGTCGCCCTGGCCGACGATCCGTGCCACCTGGGCCCGGACCTCTTCGACGGTGATGTCGAGGGACTCGAGCACGCGGGCAGCGAGCCCTTCCTCCTCTCGCAGGAGGCCGAGCAGAATGTGCTCCGTCCCGATGTAGTTGTGCTTCAGCGCGCGAGCTTCGTCCTGCGCGAGGACGACGACTTGGCGGGCTCTTTCGGTGAAGCGCTCGAACAACCTATTACCCTCTCTCGGCTTCGCAGGCGTTTCGCCTTAGCGTCGCCCACAATAGCGAACGCCCCGGGGGGCAGCGAAGGCCCGCCAAACGGGCTTTACTCGCCCCTTACTGGGCCCCTTCAAGGGTGCCGCAAAGCCGCTGCAAACGTGCGGGTCCGACCATCGAAACGCGTCGTACTTCGACCGGCTTTCCAGCGCCTGGACGGCTCTCGACGGCCAAGAATCCCCGAAACCGCGCCGAGTCGGCCGTATACGCTCCGTCTCTCACGTGGCCAGCAAACCTTCAGATGGTGGACGGGCTCTCGTCACCGGTGGTGCGGGATTCATCGGCTCCCATCTCTCGGAGCTTCTCCTGTCGGACGGGTGGGAGGTGTTCGCCCTTGACGACATCTCGACCGGCTCGTTGGAGAACGTGGCCCCCTTGCGGGACCGAAGAAAGTTCCATCTTGTCGTCGACTCGGTTCTTTCGCCATCGATCGTGAGTGAGCTGGTCTACAAATGCGACGTCGTCTATCACCTCGCGGCCGCGGTTGGCGTTCGTTTGATCGTCGAGCAGCCGGTACACACGATGGTGACCAACGTGCAGGGAACCGAGACCGTGCTGGACTACTGCAGCAGGTTCAAGAAGCGTCTGGTCCTCGCGTCGAGCTCGGAAGTCTATGGCGATCACCGAGAGGAACGCCCACTCTCCGAAGACGACCGGCGCGTCTACGGCCCGACGACGGAAAAACGCTGGCTCTACGCAGACTCAAAGGCAATGGACGAGCACCTCGCCCTCTCGTACCACCTCGAACGGGGCCTCGATGCGGTCGTCGCCCGGCTCTTCAACACCGTCGGGCCCCGCCAACAGGGTCAGTACGGGATGGTGATTCCGCGTTTTGTCGATGCGGCGCTGAGTGGACGCCCGCTCGAGGTCCACGGTGACGGGATGCAGACGCGCTCGTTCTGCCACGTCGCGGATACGATCCAGGCGCTACGGGGGTTGATGGATGCAACATCGATCTCCGGAGACGTGTTCAACGTCGGTTCCTCCGAGCGCGTCACGATCCTCGCTCTGGCCGAGCGCATCTGCAAGCTGACGCGCTCTCAGTCGACGATCTCGTTCGTGCCGTACGAGAACGTCTACGGGCTGGGCATCGAAGACACCCTGCATCGTGAGCCGGCCATCAGCAAAATCGCTTCCGCAATCGGCTGGCGTCCGTCGTTGAGTCTTGACCGGATTCTCGGCGACGTCATAGGACACATACGCACGAATCGAAGTCGGATAAACGAGGAAGCTGTCGGGGCGAGCTGACCGCCGAGACCGCCCCGGCGTGCGGAAGATGGAGCGCCGGGTACGCGGCTTCTAGCGTCGCTCGCGCAGCGCCGGAAAGAGGATGACGTCCCGAATGTTGTCGTGGCCGGCGAGGACCATCGTGAGCCGGTCGATTCCGAGCCCGAGCCCGCCGGTCGGCGGCATGCCGTAGGCGAGCGCCTCGACGTAATCCGGGTCTCCGGGCTCGCCACCGACTTCCGTCGCCTGCTGCTCGAACCGCGCGGCCTGTTCGGCCGGGTCGTTCAGCTCGCTGAACGCGTTTCCGAGCTCGGTTCCGCCGACGAAGTACTCGAACCGCTCCACGATCTCGGGATCGTCGTCGGTCGCGCGGGCGAACGGAGACAGCTCGATCGGATAGTCGTGCAAGATCGTGGGCTCGATCAGGCTGGGCTCGATGAAGTGGCTCAGCGCATGGTCGACCAGCTGCGCCCAGCTTCGGTCGCGGGAGGTGTCGACACTCCGTTCGTCGAGCCGCTTCCGCAGCTCGTCGGCATCGCGCGTCCAGAGGCCGTGCTCGTCCAGAGCGTCGACCAGCCTGAGGCGCCGCCACGGTGCCTTGAGGTCGACCTCGTGTCCCCGGTACGTCAGCGTCGTCGCGCCGGTCGTCTCGCGAGCGACCGCTTCGATCAGTCGCTCGATCCGCTCCATCTGGTCGCGATAATCCGTGTAGGCCTCGTACCACTCGACCATCGTGAACTCGGGAACATGCTTGTAGGAGAGGCCCTCGTTGCGGAAGTCCTTGCCGAGCTCGTAGACCTTCTCGAGCCCGCCGACGATCAGACGCTTGAGGTAGAGCTCGGTGGCGATCCGGAGGTAGTAGTCGGCATCGAGCGCGTTGTAGTGAGTCACGAACGGCTCGGCGAAGCCGCCGCCGTAGATCGGCTGCAAGACCGGCGTCTCGACCTCGAGGAAGCCGGCCTCGTCGAGATACCGGCGCACCGCCGAGACGACGGCGGTCCGAAGCTCGAAGGTGGCGCGCGTCTCCTCGTTCATCAGCAGATCGAGGTAACGCTGTCGGTACCGCGTCTCGACGTCGGTGAGACCGTGGAAGGTGTCGGGCAGAGGTCGCTGGATCTTCGCGAGCAGCTCGAGCTCGTCGACCGCCAGCGAGGGCTCGCCGCGCTTCGCGCGCGCAGGCGAGCCGGTGACGCCGACGATGTCGCCGAGATCGAGGTCGACCGGGCCGGTGCGGCTCGCGTCGCAGAGAAGCTGGATCCGCCCGGAGCGGTCGACGAGGTCGAGGAAGACGAGCTTCCCCATCCCGCGCCGCGCCATCACGCGGCCCGCGAGCCGACGCTTCGCCTCGGACTCTCCGCCGGGCTCGACCTCCTCGGCCTCCGCACGCACGGCCGCGATCGTGTCCCGGTCGGGAAAGCGCTTCGGCAGCGTCATCGCCGCGCGAGACTAGCGTCCGGGTCCTTGGAGCGGTTTCGGCACGAAGCGGTCTCCCATACGTGACACCTTCACGACTACGCTCGACCGTGGGTGGGCGTGGTGGGACCCCGGCACTCGCGGGGGAAACACTTACCGTCGGCCTGCGATGACTCCGACTCCCGTTCCATTCGTCGACGGCCACAACGACGTCCTGCTCGCGCTGCGGCTCGCCGGCGAGGGGCCGGCGCCCTTTCTCGCGCGCCGGTCGGAAGGGCATCTCGATGTCGAGCGGGCCCGCGAGGGCGGCTTTGCCGCCGGCTTCTTCGCGATCTTCGTGCTGCCGGAAACCGAGGCGGAACGCGAGGCGACACGGATCCCGGACCAGAAAGCGCCATACGCACAGCCCCTTGCGGGGCCGGTTCCGACCGAATACGCGGGGACGGAAGCGGCCGCTCTCGTCGACCTGCTTCAGGAGCTCGCCGCCGACGGAGCGGTGCGCCTGGCACGCTCTGCCGCGGACGTCGAGACCGCCCTCGACGGCGGCCCGATGGCGGCCATCCTCCACTTCGAAGGTGCCGAACCGATCGACCCAGAGCTCGGGAACCTCGAGGCCCTCTATGAGCTCGGCCTGCGCTCAGTCGGCCTCGTCTGGAGTCGCTCCAACGCCTTCGCGCACGGCGTTCCGTTTCGCTTCCCGTCGTCGCCGGATGTCGGGCCGGGGCTAACGGCCGCCGGCAGGCGACTCGTCGCCGAGTGCAACCGGCTCGGCATCCTCATCGACCTTTCGCATCTGAACGAGCGTGGCTTCTGGGACGTTGCCGAGCTGTCTCGAGCACCACTCGTCGCGAGCCACTCGAACGCGATCGCGCTCTCCGCGAACTCGCGGAACCTGACCGACGGCCAGCTCGACGCGATCGGCGACTCCGGTGGGATCGTCGGGATCACGTTCCACGCGGGGATGCTCACCGAGGTCGGCGGTGTCGATCCGAAGGTCCCGCTCGGACGGGTCCTCGACCACGTCGACTACGTCGTCGACCGAATCGGGATCGACCACGTCGGCTTCGGCTCGGACTTCGACGGCGCGACCATCCCGGAAGAGCTCGGTGACGCAGCCGGATTGCAGCGCGTCGCTGAAAGCCTCAGCGACCGCGGCTACAGCGAGGACTACATCGCAAAGCTCGCCCACGGGAACTGGCTCCGGGTAATCAAGACGACGTGGACGAGCTAGGTGGAAGCGGAGACGGGCTTTGCCTGGCTCCGCGCGCAATCGCTTTGTTAGAGCGGAAACCGAAGAAAGTCGTCATGGCGCCGAAGCGCGCCGGACTTTCTTCGGTGACTACGCCGCCTTGATCTCGAGGATCTTGTACTTCATCGACCCGCGCGGGGCTGAGACTTCGATCGTCTCGCCCTTCTTGTGGCCGATGATCGCCTTGCCGACCGGTGACTCGTTCGAGAGCTTGTTCTGGGCCGGGTTCGCCTCCGCGGAACCGACGATGTGGTACTCGACCGTCTGCTTGGCGGTGACGTCGCGCAGCTTGACCTTCGAACCGACCGAGACGACGTCCTTGGCAACGTCCTTCTTGTTGATCACCTTGGCGTCTCGGAGCCGCTCTTCGAGCATCGCGATCCGGTGCTCGAGCAGCGCCTGCTCGTTTTTCGCGTCGTCGTATTCGGCGTTCTCGGCGATATCGCCGAACTCGCGCGCGATCCGGATCCGCTCAGCGACTTCACGCCTTTTGTCGTTCGAGAGGTACTCGATCTCCGCCTGGAGCTTCTTGTACCCCTCCGGAGTAAGGATGACTTCCTTCACAAATTGCCCTTTCCGAAAGAAAACGCGGCACTTCCGCGCCGTCGCGGGCGCGAATAGTAGCTATACATTCGGGCTGTCGCAACACCGATTTGGTTGACGATTCCCGCTCTATGCAGGTAAATCTCCACGAGAGCTGGTACATCGGCGGCGTCGAGATCCCGAGTCGCCTGGTTTTGGCGCCGATGGCCGGCGTCAGTGTCCAAGCCTTCCGCCGTCAGGGCCGCCGTTTCGGCGCCGGGCTCGTCTGTTCGGAGATGGTTTCCTGCGCGGGGCTGCAGCATCGCAACGAGCGGACCTTGGGCTACCTGCGGATCGCATCCGACGAGCGGCCGCTTGCAATCCAGATCTTCGGCTCCGAGCCGAACGTCATGAGCGAGGCCGCCAGGATGGTTGAGGACGCCGGCGCGGACATCGTCGACATCAACTTCGGCTGCCCTGTCAAGAAAGTGACGAAGACAGGCGCCGGCGCGACACTCCTGGACGAGCCCGATCGCGCCTGTCGCGTTGTCGACGCGGTCGCCTCTGCAGTCTCCGTGCCGGTCTCGGTGAAGATGCGGCGCGGGCTCGAAGACGGGTCACGCACGTGCCTGACGGTCGGCCCCAGGCTCGTCGAAGCGGGCGCGGCGTCGCTGACGCTGCATCCCCGTTCCGCCAAGCAGATGTACACCGGAACGGCGGATCACACGCTCACGGGAGAGCTCGTCTCCCTCGTCGACGTCCCAGTGGTCGCGTCCGGGGACATCGTCTCGCGCCGGCGGGCGAAGGAGGTCCTCGCAGTGACCGGCGCAGCGGCGGTGATGGTGGGCCGAGCCGCGCAGGGGAACCCTTGGGCACTCCGCGAGATCCTCGATGGCGAAGCCGCCGAGCCGTCGCGCGAGGAGGTCGTCGCCGAGCTGATCCTGTTCATGCGCGAGACCGTGCGAGAGCTGGGCGAGCACCGTGCAACCGGCTTCTTGAAGAAGTTCTACGGCTGGTATCTGGGCCGCGGCCGCTTCCCGCGGGCGTTCAAGGCCGAGCTGACGCAGCTGCCGACGGTTGCGGAGGTCGAGTCGTGCCTCCTGGCCGCGGCGCCGGGCGCCCGTTTCCTCCTGGCGCGGCTCGAGGAAGAGCTGCCGCAGGGCGAGGAGGTCCTCCTCGACCTACCGATCTCAATCTACGGCGGCGGTTAGGCCTGGTTCAGCTCCCAGACGAGGCGAAGCCCCTCGAGTGTCAGGAATGGATCGATCGTCGCGACAGTCCTCGAATGGGGCGTGATCAGCTCCGCCAACCCACCGGTTGCAACCACCTGAGCTCGGTCGTCGCCAAGCTCACCGCGAATCCGCTCGACGATCCCGTCCACCTGGCCGGCGAAGCCGTAGACGAGGCCGGAGCGCAGCGCCGACTCTGTGGTCTTGCCGATCGCCGTCTCAGGCGCAACGTAGTCCACCTTGACCAGCCGGGCGGCACGGCCGAACAGCGCCTCCATCGAGACCTCGATCCCCGGTGCCAGGACACCGCCGATGTACTCGCCCTCCGCCGAGACGACGTCGAAATTCGTGGACGTCCCGAAGTCGACCACGATGCTGGGCGACCCGTAGCGCTCGCGGGCGGCAACCGCATTCGCGATCCGGTCGGGGCCGACCTCACGCGGATCGTCGTAGCGAATCGGGATCCCTGTGCGCGTTCCCGGCCCGAGCACGAGCAGCGGGTTCCCGACGCCGGCCGCGAGCTCCTCGTAGGAGCGAATCAGCGTCGGCACCGTCGAGGCGAGGCAGATGCCGTCCAGCGAGGCGAGCTCGAGGAGGCCGCCGAGGAAAAGGCGGAGCTCGTCTCCGGTCCGCTGCGGCTCCGTTGCGAGCCGCCAGTGCCGCGCAAGTGCCCCGCCGTCGAACAGACCGAGCGCTGTTTGGGTGTTTCCGACGTCGATCGCGAGCAGCCCGGCCATGGCGAAAGCGAGGCTATCCGACTAGAGTCGCGACGCAGATGGCGCTACTACCGCTGCGGAAGCGCCGACGGCGAGCCCGTCCGCTCGCAGAAGCGGAAGCGTACGCACGCTGCCACGGGGATCGCGGAAGCGACGTCAAGATCGTGCGCCTGCCACCGCGGCGACCGCGTTACCTCGCGATCCTGCGTACCGGCGAAGAGCTCAGACAGCGCTTCGAAACGCGCCTCGACAACCGTCACGAGCGCGCCGGGTCTTGACCGCTTTACTCGTCGTCAGAAGGTAGGGCCTCGCCGATGCGCTCGGCGAGATCCTCGGCGCTGAGGCTCGGCTCGTCTCCTTCGCCGCGAAGCTCCTCGACCGTCACGTCGCTCGAGGTGTAGACCTCTGCCCGGGGGATGATCCGGGTCGGGCGGTTCTTGTCCCACACCCACACGTCTTCCATCCTGAGATGGAAGAAGGGGTAGCTCGGCTGCGGCACGTACTGGAGGTCGAGCTTGTTGCAGAGGTACGTGGCGTCCTGCGTCAGGACGCAATAACGAAACAGCCCGAAGACTGCCGAATACTCCTTCTTGAGCGTGAGCTCGAGTTCCGCCTCGAACTCATCGAGTTCGTCGATGTGCGACATGAGGCGGTCATCTTAGCTCCGCGAGCAAGGTCGAAACCCGGCCGCGCCCGGGAATGACGAGGCGCGGACTGAGCTCTGCAAGCGGCTCGAGCACGAAGCGCCGTTCGTGCAGGCGCGGATGCGGAACCTGTAGGCCGGGCTCCTCGATCGTCTCGTCGCCGTAGAGCAAAAGATCGAGGTCGATGGTTCGCGGCCCACCCGGCGGCGACGTCGTTCGGTCTCGTCCAAGCCGGCGTTCGAGGTCGAGCAGAGAGTCGAGCAACCGGCGCGCCGGCGCGGTCGTCCCGATCATCGCGACTCCGTTCAGGAACGCCGGCTGGTCGACGATGCCGACCGGGTCGGTCTCGCGGAGGGTCGAGACGAGGAGAAGCGAGGCGTCCGGCGAGGCGTCGATTGCCTCGAGCGCCCGCCTGATCGTACGCTCGCGGTCGCCTAAATTCGCCCCGAGGCCGATATAGGCGGTCGTTGTGCTTTCCTTCCTGCGTTTGAGGCGTTTCCAAAGCATCGGGGTCATTCTCGCCGCCCTCGCCGCCGCGTCGGCTGCAGCTGCGGCGCCGTTCTCGCACCCACCGGCCCCTACGGCTGCACCTGTCCTTCACTCCAAGATGGCCGTGCTGGTCCAGCTGACCACACCCGGGGGCGCGCTCTCCCCGGAGCTGCGCGCCGCGAGCGCCGGCCTCGTCTCTCCGGGGCTCGATGTCTGGCGTGTTCCGGCCTCGCAGGCGGCCGGCGTCGTTTCGGCCCTCCGGCGCGAAGGGTTGCTCGCTCGCGCGGAGCCCGACCAGCGTCTTATCTCCTTCGGGCAGCTGGCCTCAAGCGATCCACTGGTACCGAGCGAGTGGTGGATCCACGACATCGGCGCGGACAAGGTCGAGCCGCCTCCTCCGGGAGTTCCGGTCACGATCGTCGACACAGGGCTCGACGTGTCGCACCCCGAGTTCAGCGGCCGGCCGAACACGATCGCGCTCAACCAACAGGTCGTCGTCTCCAGCGAGGACATTCACGGGACAGCCGTCAGCTCGATCGTCGGTGCCCCGTCGAACGGGGTCGGCCTGGTTGGCGTCTATCCACAAGCCGTGCTGCAGGAGTGGGACTTCGGCGACGGTTCGCTCTCGGACATCCTCGCCGGACTTGACGCGGCTTCAAGGCGGGGGCGAGGCATCATCAACTTCAGCGGCGGCTTCTTCGGGACCTACAGCGCCCTGCTCGAGCAGGCGGTCGACCGGGCATTGCGCCGAGGCGCTGTCGTGGTGGCAGCGGTCGGCAACGCCCGCCAGTCGGGGAACCGGAGCTTCGTGCCGGCGAGCCTTCCTCACGTCCTTACGGTCGGAGCGAACGACCAGCACGACCATGTCGCATTCTTCTCCAACCGCTCGGCCGCTCTCGACCTCGTCGCCCCCGGTGTGGCGATGCCCGTCGCCGTGCCGACGTTCTTCGATTCCACCGGTTACACGAGCTTCGACGGCACCAGCTTTGCCGCCCCGCTCGTCGCCGGGGCGGCCGCGTGGGTCTGGACGGCTCATCCGCAGCTCGACCCGACGCAGCTCGAGGACGTGCTCCGCGACTCCGCGCACGATGTCGGGAAGAAGGGCTGGGATCCGGACACCGGCTACGGAGTGCTGTCGGTACCGGCCGCTCTGAGCGCAAAAGTGCCGGTGAAGGATCCTCAGGAGCCGAACGACGACATCAACCTTGTCCGCCCGCACGCGGTGACAGCGAGCGGCACCAGGCTTTCGACTCCCGCCAGGCTAGAAGCGCACCTGGACCTGTCCGAGGACCCAGAGGACGTCTACCGAGTCTGGGTTCCGGCCCATGCGCGGATCGCTGCCGGCGTCCGCAGCTCTCACAACGTCAACCTCGCTCTCTGGGGGCCGAGGACCCAGTCCGTGTACGAGCGCGGAGCTCCCCTGCGGCGCGACCTGCTGTCGTACAGCGAGCAGTCCGGAAGCCGGCCCGACACCGTCCGGAGCCGCAACCAGACGAATCGGGGGGCCTTCTTCTACGTCGACGCGTTCCTGGGGAAGCGGGTCGCGACGGCGGAATACTCGCTCAAGGTCTCCGTCGCTCGGCGGTAGCGGCGGTCCACTCGACCGGCGCGCCGAGCTCCACTCCGGGTTTGCGAACCCGCACTCGCGCGGCCTCGAGGGGGAATTTCTCGAGCAAGGCGTCTGCGACGCGGGCCGCCATCGCCTCGAGGAGCTGGAATTGGCGTTCTCCGGAGATCTCGCTGACGCAGTCGACTACCTCGCGGTAGTCGACGGTGTCTTCGAGGCGGTCCGACGTCGATTCGTCCGGAACCTCCAGCCAGAGGTCGTAGAGGAACCGCTGCGGGCGTTCCCGCTCTTCGGGCTCGACCCCGTGAGCACCTGCGATCTCGAGGCCGAAAACCTCGACCGTGACGCTTATCGCAGCCGCCTCATCCGGCGACGACGGCGCGCGCGGCCGTGAGCGCTTCTACGTGCTCGCGCACGGCGTGAACACGGAAGATCGATGCCCCACGCTCGTAGGCGAGGACAGCGGCGCCGATGCTCGCGGCTGTGGTGCCCGTTTTCGCCCTCGGGTCGCCCATGACCTTCCCGAGCGAGCTCTTTCGCGAGATCCCGACGAGGAGCGGCCGCCCGAGCGCGGTCAACTCGTCGAGGCGCCGAAGCAGCTCGAAGTTGTGCTCGACGGTCTTGCCGAAGCCGATCCCGGGATCGAGGCAGATCGCATCCTCGCGGATTCCCTGCGAGACCGCGAAGCTGAGTCGCTCGTCGAGAAAGCGTGCGACCTCCGCGACGACGTCGTCGTACCGTGGATCGTCCTGCATCGTCCGGGGCTCGCCCTGCATGTGCATGAGGCAGAGGTACGCCCCACTCTCGGCAACCACTCCGGCGAGCTCCGGGTCGCCTCGCAGAGCGGTGACGTCGTTCACGAGCTCGACGCCAAGCTCGAGCGCCCTGCCGGCGACCTGCGACTTGGCGGTGTCGATCGAGACCGGCAGGCCACGGATCCCTTCGAGCACGGGGACGACGCGGCGAAGCTCCTCGTCGATCGAGACGCCTTCGGAGCCGGGCCTGGTCGATTCGCCGCCGACGTCGACGATCGCCGCGCCCTCGTCCACCATTCGCCGCGCCGAGGCAACCGCGTCGTCGGGCCGGAAGTTGACGCCCCCGTCCGAGAACGAGTCCGGCGTCACGTTGACGACGCCCATGACCGAGGGGCGCGGAAACCGCTCCTCGACTGACGTGCTCATGCCCGGAGCCTAGTCAGCGGCCGGGTCGTACGCGGCGCGATTGGAGGCGTCGGCGGGCTTGGCCCGTCGTAGCGCGGAGTTAGCCTTTTGCGCCTTCGGGCGGCGGTGGTTGCATAGTCGCGCCCGGAAGCGGGAATGGGCGCGGCTTCGGCTTCGGCAGGCGCTTCGGCTCTTCCTCGGCCGGAGCCTCCGGCTTCTCCTGCTCCTCCTCGGCGAAGACCTCGTCTTCCGGCGCCCCGGCGAGCAGGCGCTCGAACTGATCCTTGTCGATCGTCTCGCGCTCGATCAGGATCGCCGAGATCTTGTGGAGGTCGTCGATGTGCTCCTTGAGGACGCTGACCGCGAGATCGTGCGCCTCCTCGATCACCCGCTTGATCTCGTCGTCGATCTCGCGGGCGATTTCCTCCGAGTAGTCGGGCTCGGCGCCCATCTCGCGGCCCAGGAAGGGCATATCGTGGTTCCGCCCGAGCACGCGCGGCCCCAGCTTGTCGCTCATCCCGTACCGCATGATCATCTGCTTCGAGATCGACGTGACCTTCTCGAGGTCGTTGGCGGCGCCGGTCGTCACCTCGTGGAAGACGAGCTCCTCGGCGGCCCGGCCGCCAAGGGTCATCGCGAGCTGCTCCATCAAGGCGGCCTTCGTGGTCAGGTACCTGTCCTCGCGCGGAAGCGAGATCGTGTAGCCCAGGGCCTGGCCGCGGCTGATGACCGATATCTTGTGCACCTCGTCCGTGTGCTCGAGGTAATGGCCGACGAGGGCATGGCCGAGCTCGTGGTAGGCGGTGATCTTTCGCTCTTCCTCCGAGAGCAGGCGCGTCTTCTTCTCGGGGCCGGCGATCACTCGCATGATCCCTTCCTCGAGCTCCTCCTGCTGGATCACCTTCTTGCCCCGGCGGGCGGCAAGCAGGGCTGCCTCGTTGACGAGGTTCGCGAGATCGGCGCCAGTGAAGCCGGGAGTGCCGGCCGCGAGGGTGTCGAGGTCGATCTCAGGGGCGATCGGCTTCCCTTTCGCGTGCACCTCGAGGATCTTGCGGCGACCGACGCGATCGGGACGGTCGACGACGATCTGACGGTCGAAGCGCCCGGGGCGCAGAAGTGCCGGATCGAGGATGTCGGGCCGGTTGGTGGCGGCGATCAGGATGATGTTGTCCTTCAGCTCGAACCCGTCCATCTCGACGAGGAGCTGGTTCAGCGTCTGCTCGCGCTCGTCGTGGCCGCCGCCGAGGCCGGCGCCGCGGTGGCGGCCGACCGCGTCGATCTCGTCCATGAAGACGATGCACGGAGCGGCCTGCTTTGCCTGCTCGAACAGATCGCGGACGCGCGACGCGCCGACGCCGACGAACATCTCGACGAAATCGGAGCCGGAGATCGAGAAGAACGGAACGCCGGCCTCGCCCGCGACCGCGCGCGCAAGGAGCGTCTTACCGGTGCCGGGAGGGCCGTAGAGCAGGACGCCCTTGGGGATGCGTGCACCCAGGGCCTGGAACTTCTTCGGATTCTCGAGAAACTCCTTGATCTCCTGGAGCTCCTCGACCGCCTCGTCCACGCCGGCCACATCCTTGAAGCCGATCTTCGGCGAGTCCGGCGCCATCCGTTTGGCGCGGCTCTTGCCGAAGCTCATCACCTTCGAGCCGCCGCCCTGCACCTGGTTCATGAGGAAGATCCAGAAGGCGAACAGCAGCACGAAGGGCAGCAGCGAGGTGAAGAAGCCGATCCAGGACCAGTTGCCAGTCCCCTTCGAGTCGTACGTGACGTCGTTGTCCTGCAGGAGGTTGGTCAGAACCGGCGCGTTCTGGTCGCTCGGGTAGTGAACGGTGCCCTTCTTGCCGTCCGTGAGCTTGAAGGTGACCGCGCGCTTGCTGGGGTTGAACTCGGCGCTGTCGACCTGATGCTCTTTGACCTTCGTGGTGAACTCGGAGAGCGTCAGCTTCTCCGTGTTCTTCCCGTGTGGAATCAGCGTCTGGCTCGCCAGGTAGACGAGCAGCACGATTACGAAGAGCGGAAAGAGTGCGCTACGGAAGAACCGATTCACGAGACCTCTATCGGCAGGGTACCAGGGTGCATGAGCGTCACATAACCGCCCGCCCCGTCCCCAAATCTGTTTTTTACGCTAGAAACCCTCGGGCAAGGCGTCGTCGCTGAGAACCGCGACAAAGGGCAGGTTTCGGTATCGCTCCCCGAAATCGAGCCCGTAGCCAATCACGAAGCGATTCGGGATCTCGAAGCCGACATAGCGGACGGGGACCTCGATCTCCCGGCGCTCGGGCTTGGTCAGGAGCGCGCAGACCTCGAGCGTCGCCGGCTCGCGCGACTCCAGGTTTCGCATCAGGTACGACAGGGTCAGGCCGGAATCGATGATGTCTTCGACGACGAGGACGTGCCGTCCCTCGATGTTGATGTCGAGGTCCTTGAGGATCCGGACGACGCCCGAGGAGTCGGTCGAGGCGCCGTAGCTCGAGATCGCCATGAAGTCGACTTCGCAAGGGATGGTCAGCTTCCGCATCAAGTCGGCCATGAAGAAGACGGCGCCTTTGAGGACGCCGATCAGAAGCAGGTCGCGGCCCTCGTAGTCGGCCGAGATCTCGGCCCCGAGCTCGGCGACGCGTTCGCGCAGGGCGTCCGCGTCGATCAGGACTTCGCCGACCGCGCTTTCCAGCTCAGTCTGGGACACGCTCGGCCCTTACCGCGGGATGCTCGACGACGCCGGGCACTGCGACGATCTCGTCGCCGCGCACGACGAGTGGCCACGCCTCGCGCTCGGAGCGGGGGATCTTGGCGTCGACGAACACGTCCTGGATCTTCTTTCGCCGGCCGGCGAGCCTGTCGCCGGGCCTCCAGCCGCGTACCCTAAGGCCTGCGAGCTCGGACTCGATCCGCCACCCGCCCCAGTGAACCTCGCCCTCGAGGGCGACCGGGCCGCGCTCGAGCCATAGCCGGTCGTACTCGCGCACAGCCTGCAGCCCACCGCCGAGGTCGACCCGCTTGGAACCGGCGGGCGAGGCGAGGAGCTCGGCGAGCGCGGGCTGGAGCGTCGGGCGCTGCTCGAGCGCGCGGAGGAGGTTCTCGTCTGCGGCCGGATGGAGCCGGCGGAGGAGCGGCAGGATCTGCTCGCGGATCAGCCCCCTGGCGGTGTCCGGATTCGTGGTGTCGACTCGGTACTCGAGGCCGTTGGCCCGGCAATAGGCCTCGGTCTCCTCGCGCCAGACGGGCAGAAGCGGGCGGACGACAGCGTCTTCCCGCTTCGGCTTGATGCCGGTGGCACGGCCGCTCGCCGCCAGGCGGTAGAGGATCGTCTCGACCTGGTCGGACGCCGTGTGCCCGGTGGCGCGAAGGCGGTCGGTGGCGAATCCGTACCGGATCCGGCGAAGCTGATCTTCGGTGGTCCCACCGCGGCCGTCGACGACCTCCGCGTCCATCAGCTCGCGGCAGAAGCGCGCGTCGGCCTCGGACTCGGTGCCCCGCAGCCGGTGGTTCACGTGCAACGCGGAAGCGCGGTAGCCGAGCTCACGGAGGACGTGCCAGGCGCAGGTCGAGTCGGCGCCGCCGGAGAC
>DASQWX010000039.1:0-3153 GCA_035640035.1 Gaiellaceae bacterium | reverse complement strand
CATTTGCGTCTACCGCTTCGCCGAGGCGTTGAGTCACACGCGTGCGTTCGCGAGTGCCAAGACGACGCGACGACATTCACGCACTCCGGCCCGAAGTGGACTGCCCTCGCGCGGAAGGTCGGACGTACCACTCACCTGGCTGCAAGCTGTCCCACCGACTGAAGGCGTTCTCCAGAGCGACTACAGAAATGCGAGGCCCGTGCCGCCAGTCTCACGCGCGTTCGCCGTGCTTCACGAGCTCCGCGAGCCGGTCGCGAGCCCGCTCAATCTCTGCGTCGTACGCATCGAGCTCGCCCGTTTCGGCGCCGTCTCGCTCTCGGAGCCTGCGCACCAGCACAAGCCCTTTCAGGTGCAGGACCATGTCGTCGAGCTCACGGAAGCTCTGGTCCAACCCGTTCCTCCCTTTCTGCGGAGCCGGATACGTCATGAACGAGGCTCAGACAGTCCTGAGCGCTTCCGTCGGCGAGAGGCGGGCGGCGCGCACGGCGGGGAGGAGACCGGCGAGGGCGCCGATGGCAAGAGCGGCGCCGAGGCCTCCCGCCCAGGCGAGGGCGGGGATGACGAGCGTCCAGTGCTTGGTGGAGGCGTAGATCGTCGTGGCGAGCGCACCGGCGCTAACGCCGGCCGCGCCGCCGAGCAGGGACAGAAGGATCGCCTCGGAGAGGAATTGCGTGCGGATGTGGCCTTTGGTCGCGCCGAGCGCGCGGCGCAGGCCGATCTCGGAGCGGCGCTCGAGCACCCCGATCAGCATGATGTTGCCGACACCGACGGCGCCGACGAGCAGCGAGATCGCGCCGAGGCCGAGGAAGAGGCTGTTGAGCGCGCTCTGCGCTTTGGCGCGAGCGGTGAGAGCAGCGGAGGGTTGGCTGACCTGGACCTCGTTCGGCGCCTCGGGATTCGCGGTGGCGGCGAGCACCGATTGGACGGCGGCGACCTGGCTCGTCTCGGAGCGGACATAGATCGTGGTCGGGTGGCCGTCGAATCCGAGGTAGTGCTTGGCGGCAGGGAAGCCCACGAGGACCGAGTTGTCGATCTCGGGCGCGAGCGCCGCGGGGGAGAGGATGCCGGCGAGGTAGAACCACCGGCCGCCGACCCAGATCCGCTCGCGGGGATAGAGGCGGTCGATCCCGAGCCGCTGCGCTGCCGCCGACCCGAGCACCGCAACCGGCAGCCGCGCGGTGGCGGCGTTCAGGTAGCGGCCGCTCGCGACTGTGGTTCCGATCGTGGCCGGCAGCTCGAGGCTGGCGGCCTGCACGCTCAGCCCGTTTGTATTGATCGCGGGGATGAGCGGGCTCCGGTAGACGTTCGCATCCGTGGCGCCGGTTGCCTCAACCCGGATGACGGGTCCGATGCGGGCGATCATCCCGGGCGCCGCCAGCGGCAGCTTGGCCTCCTCTCCCAGCAGCGTCTGCCCGTTGGTGACGGTCAGCAGGTTCGTGCCGAGCCGGTCGATCTCGGCCAAGAGCCCCGCCTGCGAGGAGGAGGAGAGGCCGAGCACCGCTACGATCGCCGCCACGCCGATCGCGATCCCGAGCGCCGACAGCGCAGCCCGCATCCGGCGCGTGCGCAGGCCGACGCTTGCCGCCCGGGCGAGGTCGGACGCCCGCAGCCTCGGCAGCCCCGCGCTCATCGGCGCTCCTCCTCGTGCCCGTTGTCCGAGACGATCGTGCCGTCGAGCAGCGCGATCCGGCGGGGGAGGCGCGCGGCGATGTCGTGGTCGTGCGTGATCACGACGATCGTCGCGCCTTGCGCGTGGAGCTCGTCGATCAGCGCCATGATCGCCCGACCGGTGGCGCTGTCCAGGTTGCCGGTCGGCTCGTCGGCGAGCACGATCGCCGGCCGGCCGACCAGCGCCCGAGCGATCGCGACGCGCTGCTGCTCACCGCCCGAGAGCTGGGTCGGCCTGGCATCGAGCCGGTCGCCGAGCCCGACGCGGGCGAGCGCCTCCGCCGCCCGCTCGAACCGCTCCCGGGCCGGGACGCCCGCGTAAAAGAGCCCGTCGGCGACGTTCTCGAGCAGCGTCGCGTGCTCGGCCAGGAAGAACAGCTGGAAGACGAAGCCGATCCTCGTCGCCCGCACCGCCGCCAGCTCCCGGTCGCTCATCCGCGCGACATCGAGACCGGTGAGCGCCACGCGTCCGGCGCTGGGACGCTCGAGCGTGCCCATCAGGTGCAGCAGCGTCGACTTCCCCGACCCGGAAGGTCCGACGATCGCGACGAGCTCACCCGCGTGGACGCGGAAGCTCACGCCGCGCAGCGCCGGCACCGGTGGCTGCGACCCGTAGGTCTTCGTCACGTCCTCCAGCTCCAGCACCGGGCCACTCATGACGCAGGCACCACGACGCGCTGGCCCGCGCGCACGCCGGAGCCGCTCACCTGCACGAGCCCTTCCGCGTCGTCGAACAGGCCGAGAGTGACCGGAACGAGGCGATGGACGCCCGCCGCATTGACCACCTCGACCGCGTAGCCGCCGCCCGCCAGCGCCAGCAGGGTGTTCACCGGCACGACCAGCGCGTTCTCGACGCTGCCCGTGCTGATCAGCACCCCGACCGGAGCCTGGTCGAGCCGACCACCCGCCGCCTCCTGCAGGAGCCGGATCGTGACCTCGACCGTCGGGCCGGAGTCGTCCGACCCGCTCGAGGCAACCGAGCCGACGGACGACACGCGCCCGGGCGTCGCCCGGCCGCTCGGCAAGGTGATCGTGACGGGGTCGCCGACCTTGACCTCGGTCTGCTGCGCGGCGTCGAGCTGGACCGTGACCTCATGCCGGGTCGAGCTCGCCTTGAGGATTGCGCCGGGGCCGGCCGGTGCGCCGAGGGTGGCCGAGACGGCCGTGACCCGGATCGCCGTGGGCAGGAAGACGATGGTCCCGCGCGCCAGGATGCCCGTTTCGTCGACGCCGAGCTCGTCCTGCAGCTTCTCGACCGCGAGCCGCGTCCGCCAGCCGAACTCGTCGGACGTCGGATCGAGCGCGGCTGCGCTGTCGTAGCCGAGCTCGGACAGGGCGGCGTTCAGCTGCCGAACGTCGGCGCCGCTCTCGCCCTGCCGGAGATCCCGGTAGACCGGGGTGGAGCCGTAGAGCAGCACGACGGGCGAGCCGTCGACCTCGAACAAGGTCTGGCCTTGCCTGACGACGCGGCCGACCGCCGGCAGC
>DASQWX010000038.1:0-14319 GCA_035640035.1 Gaiellaceae bacterium | reverse complement strand
CATCATCTTCTAAGGTTGCACCGATGGCGACCGAACAAATCCAGGACGCGGCGGCTGTCCGCGCCGGGCGCGAGCGCTACGTGACGCGCGGCGTCGCGACCACGGACATGACGGTTGCCCGGGCCGAAGGGGCGACGATCTGGGACGCCGACGGGCGCGAGTACCTCGACTTCGCCGGCGGCATCGCTTGTCAGAACCTCGGCCACAACCCGGAGGCAGTCGTCCGCGCCGTCCACGAGCAGGTCGACCGCTACCTGCACCAGTGCTTCATGGTCGGGCTCTACGAACCGTACGTCGAGGTCTGCAGGCGTCTCGACGAGCTCTGGCCGGGCGAGGCGGAGACCAAGTCGCTCCTCGTCAATTCGGGCGCCGAGGCGGTCGAGAACGCGGTCAAGATTGCCCGGACGGCGACGGGCCGAGCCGGAGTCGTCGTCTTCGACCGGGCCTTCCACGGTCGCACGAACCTGACGATGGCGATGACCTCGAAGCTCGTCTACAAGCAAGGCTTCGGGCCGCTCGCTCCGGAGGTCTACCGCGCGCCCGCGCCGTATCCGTACCGAGGCGTCAACACCGAGGACGCGCTGGCCGGGCTCGAGCTGCTCTTCTCGCAGGACGTCGATCCGAAGTCGGTTGCCTGCGTCGTGCTGGAGACGGTTCAAGGCGAGGGTGGGTTCATCCCGATGCCGGTCGAGTTCGTCGAGGCGGTGAAGCGGATCTGCAGCCGCCACGGGATCCTCTACGTCGCCGACGAGGTCCAGTCCGGATGCGGCCGGACGGGGCCTGTCTGGGCGATCGAGCATCTGAACGTCGAGCCCGACCTGATCGTTGCGGGCAAGACCCTCGGCGGCGGGCTGCCGCTCGCCGCGGTCACCGGCCGGTCCGAGCTGATGGACGCTGTCCACCCCGGCGGGCTCGGCGGGACGTTCGGCGGCAACCCGGTCTCGTGCGCCGCGGCCTGTGCCGTCCTCGACGCCCTGGCCGAGCCGGGCTTCCGCGCGCGTGCGGAGACGATCGGCCGCCTCGTTCGCGGCCGGCTCGAGCGCCTGGCCGAGCTGCATCCGGAGATCGGCGAGGTCAGGGGACTCGGCCCGATGCTCGCAATCGAGTTCGTCGAGAAATCCGGCGACGTGACGAAGGCCGTGACCACGGCGGCGCGTGAGAACGGTGTGCTGATTCTCTCGTGCGGTCTCTACGGGAACGTCATCCGCCTGCTGCCTCCGCTCACGGCGACCGACGAGGAGCTCGAGCGGGGTCTGGACATCCTCGGTGAGGCGATCGAGTCGAGCTGACCTTTCGCCCCTTGTTCGGGGCAAAGCATCGGCGTACCCTGTTTAGTGCAGGACCGACGATCTCCGCATGTTCGGCCTCGCGGCCCAGGTTTCGACCGTGTAGCGACGACTCGCCGGTTGATTCCACCCGCACGGAGGCGAAGATCGGTGGAGCCAACCCGGAAAGAGCGTGAGCGCGAAGCAGCGCTGACTCAGGCTCTGCGCCGGGAGGTCAACGAGCGGCAGCTGGCGATCTCCCAGGACGCGCTCGTCGAGTTCGTCTGCGAGTGCTCGAACCAGGACTGCAAAGAGCTCGTCTCGCTCACCGGCGAGGAGTGCGAGTTCGTCCGGCGCGTCCCGAACCGCCTCGTCGTCAAGGTGGGTCACGTGGATTACGAGAGCGAGCGCGTGATCATGGAAGAGCCCGGGCGCTTCCAGGTGCTCGAGAAGTTCGGGCCGGGCGAGGACGTGGTGGCGCACCTCTATCCGCGGGCGCCCGACCGGAGGCGAAACCTCCGGGCCTGACCTCGTCGCCGCCGCTCTCGATGTCGCGCATCCCCGGCAGGAAGAGCGCTCCGAGCGTGACCACCGCGCCGACGATCGCCGCGCCGACGAGCGTGGCTCGCACGCCGACCGCCGCCGCCACGGGAGCCGTCAGGGCGAAGGAGACGGGAAGGAGCCCGATCGAGATCAGCCAGTCGAGGCTCGACACGCGCCCGAGCATCGCGTTCGGCACGTGTCGCTGCTTCACGGTCGCCCAGACGATCGTGCCGGCGGTCTCGAGGGCATTGAAGACGAGGCAGGCGATCATGAGCTGCCAGGCGGCGGTGGCAATCCCGTAGCCGGCGACCGCCAGCGTTGCGAGCGTCCAGCTCGCGTAGATGAAGGTGACGTCTTTGCGCGGGTGGCCGCGGCTCCCCATCCAGATCGCGGAGCCGACCGCGCCGAGGCCGCCTGCCGCGAAGACGAAGCCGAGCGTGCGGGCAGATGCGCCGAGGTCGTTCTTGACGACGTAGGGGAGCAGCACCTCGGTCGGCCCGAGGAAGACGAGGTAGGCGAGAGCCGCGGACGCGAGCGTCCCCCAGAGCCAGACACGCTTTCGGATAAAGCGCAGGCCTTCCTTGACGGCGGCGACTGCGGAAGCGTTCGTCTCGTCGCGAGCCGGCAGCCGAGGGCGGATCGCGGCGACGGCGGCCAGCGAAGCCCCGAACGAGACCGCGTCGACCGTGAACGCCAGGCCGGCGCTCGCGGAGACGAG
This sequence comes from Gaiellaceae bacterium, assembly GCA_035640035.1. Classification (GTDB taxonomy): domain Bacteria; phylum Actinomycetota; class Thermoleophilia; order Gaiellales; family Gaiellaceae; genus 13-2-20CM-68-14. The sequence goes on along the minus strand of DASQWX010000038.1, from coordinate 11,793 downwards.
CGTGCCGCCGAGGAACGGGCCGGCGAGCCTGAGCGCGATCGGCCGGACGAACTGGTCGAGCGAGTTCGCCGCCGGCAGGTCTTCGGCGGGCAGCAGGTCCGGCACGACCGCCTCGAACGCCGGCGTGAAGAACGCGGTGCCGCTTCCGTAGATCGCGACCAGGACTACGAGCTCCCAGAAGTGGAGCGAGCCAGTCATCACGAGTGCGGCGAGGGCCGCGACCGCAAGGGCGCGCACGCCGTCCGCCCACATCATCACGAGGCGGCGGTCGTAGCGGTCGCTGACAATCCCGCCGGCGAGCAGGAAGAGGACGGTGGGAACCGCCATCCCGATCCCGACGATCGAGAGCGCCGCCGGTGCGTTCCAGAGCGCGTAGCTCTCCCAGGCGATTGCGATCAGGAAGATGCCGTCGCCGAGCAGGGACACGGCCATGCCCGCCCACAGGACCCGGAAGTCCCGGTGGCGGAGCGGCGCGATCAGCCCGCGACCGGTGAAACCGCCAGGGCGGTCGAGCGCTTCGTGACTATGCTGCATTGGACGCCGGCTCGGTGCCCGCGTCCGTCCACTCCGGGTGCCCGGCGAGGAACTGGAACAGGGCGCCGGAGTCCATGGGGCGAGCGAAGAGGTACCCCTGGCCGATCTCGCAGCCCAGGTCGTGCAGCGAATCCTCCTGCTCGGGAAGCTCGATGCCCTCGGCGACGACGTCGAGCTCCAGGCTCGCGCCGAGCGCGATGATCGCCGAGGTGAGGGCGACGTTCTCGCCCGAGCCGACGAACGAGCGGTCCATCTTGAGGATGTCGACCGGGAAGCGGCTCAGGTAGCTGAGCGAGGAGTAGCCCGTCCCGAAGTCGTCCATCGCGAGCCGGATCCCGAGACCTTTCAGGTCGAGCAGCCGCTGAACCGCGAAGTCGGTGTCGGCCATCATCACCGACTCGGTGATCTCGAGGACGAGGCCTGACGGGTCGAGGCCGCTCTGCTCGAGCGCGCAGCGCACGTCGGCGACGATCGAGTCCGACTGGAGCTGGCGGACCGAGAGGTTGACGCTCATCGCCAACGGCTCGTCGCGCGGGAACTCCTGCTGGATGCGCACGGCCTCGCGACAGGCGGTCTCGAGGACCCACCGGCCCATCGGAATGATCAGGCCGGTCTCTTCGGCGAGCGGGATGAACTGGAGCGGCGGAATCGTCCCGCGAGTCGGGTGATTCCAGCGGAGCAGGGCTTCGACGCCGAGGATGCGGTGCTCCTGCAGGCGGACGACCGGCTGGTAGTGGAGCTCGAGCTGGTTCGATTCGATCGCGTGCTGCAGCTCGGACCGGAGCTCGAGCCGCTCTACCACGCGCTCGTGCATCGTTGGCTCGAAGACGCGATAGCTGCCCTTGCTGTCTCGCTTGGCCATGTACATCGCGACGTCGGCGTTCCGGAGGAGCTCGGCTGCGTCGGGCACGGCGGATTCGCGGTCGACGAGGCAGATGCCGATGCTCGCGCGCGGGAAGACCTGCTTGCTCTCGATCTCCATCGGGATCTCGAGCGCCTGGAGGATCCGCGCTGCCGCATACGCCGCCTCGGGGGAGTCCGTCACTCCTTCGAGGAGGACGGCGAACTCGTCGCCGCCGAAGCGCGCGACCGTGTCGGTCGGGCGGACGGCGATCTGCAGCCGCTGCGCGACCTCCTGGAGGACACGGTCGCCGGCCTCGTGGCCGAGACTGTCGTTGACGGTCTTGAAGTCGTCGAGGTCGATAAACATCACGGCGATGTCCGGGACACCGCGCTGGGCTCGCATCAGAGCGTGCTCGACGCGGTCGGAGAAGAGCGCCCGGTTGGCGAGGCTCGTGACCGGATCGTGGAAGGCCTGGTGCGCCAACTGCTCCTCGAACGCCTTCCGCTCGCTCACATCGCGGCTGTTCAAGACGATGCCGCGGACGTGCTCGTCGTGCCGGAGGTCGGTGTGCTGCACCTCGAACTTCAGGCTCGTTCCGTCGCGATGGTCGATCGAGCACTCGAAGGTGTGTCCCTCGGGGCCGACGGACCCGTTACCTGCGATCAGCTGCTGGAGCCGGGGCCGGTCGCTCTCGCTCATGATCTCCTCGAACCGGCGTCCGACGATCTCGTCGGCGCTATAGCCGAGGACGCGCTCGATCGACGGGCTCTGGTAGGTGACGATGCCCTCGCCGTCGAGGACGGTGATGAGGTCGCTCGAGTGTGCGACGAGCGAGCGGAACCGGGCCTCGCTCCGCCGGCGGTGCAAGTCGGCGGAGAGCGATGCGCCTTCGAGTGCCAGCGAGATCTGCGCGCCGAGCGCCTCGAGTGAATCGACGAGAGCGGGCTGGATCGCCGTCGGCGAGCACACGACCATCATCCCGCGGACCTCGGAGCGGATCGACAGCGGGACGACGAGAACTGTTTCGCCCGCGAACAGCCTCAGATCGGCGCGAACCGCGGAAGGCGCAGACTCGTAGGCCGTGCGAAGCCAGCCTGCCTTCGTCTGGTAGAGCCACTCGGCCGTCGACTCGTCGAGCTGCCAGCCGCTCTCGTCCGATGACGCGACGACTTCGGCGCAGCCGTTCGAGAAGAGCACGAGCCGCACCGACTGGTCGTCGCCGACGAGGCGACGGACGCCGGCAATCGCTGCGGCGCAAATCTGGTCCTGGCTGGCGGCTGCGACGAGATCGATTCCGGCAACGCGGAGTGCGCGCTCGCGGGAGACGACGCGGCCTTCCTGGCGGACGAGGCCGGCCATCCTGGCCACGACGAGCAGGAACAGGATCGCAGAGGCGATGATCAGGACGAGGACGTCCGGATTACCGAGCTCCTGGGCGAAACGAATTCCAGGCGCGATCAGGCAGGAGCCGCCGAGCAACGCGAGCCGCAAGGGGGTCAACCGCGTTCTCGAGTCAGTCGCGGGCTCTTCCAGGGTCCGCATCGAAGGGTGCAGAGCAGCGGCTCCCCAGAACAGGTAGTAGAAGATCCAGCCGGCGTCGTACACGAGCTGGTTGTTGTACGTGTCCTTCAGGAGCGCGAGGTTGTAGGCCGAGTCGGTCGCGAGAAGGCAGACGATGCTGCCCGCGAGCAGGTAGAAGGCAGGCGCGCGCTTGCCCGCGTCGACCGCGAGGCGGATCGCAGCCGCAAGCAGGAGGACGTCGCCGAGCGGGTAGGCGATCGAGACGCTCTTCGCCAGCCACGAGAGGCCGGAGAGATGGATGTTCGGGGAGATCACGAACACCCACGAGAACAAGCCGACACCGATCGTCAAGATGGCCGCATCGATCAACGCCTCGGGATCGCGCCGCGGATTCCGCCGCTTGACGAGCAGGAGCATCCCGGCCATCAGCGCCGGGTAGACGGTCAGGTAGAGCGCGTCGCCAAGCGAGGGGAAGCCGACGTCGGCGCCGAAAACCTTCGGGTAGCTGTACGTGTAGAGGTCACCGCTGAAGAAGAGGAACTGGCCGAGCACCATCAGCCACCACGCCGCCTGCGCCTTCGGCTTGTGAATCTTGATGCCGAGGACGATCGCGACGACACCCGTGAGGCCGAGGAAGTTGATCAGCGGCCCATTGCCGGCCAGCGGCGGGAAGAACAAGTAGGCGCCGGTCAGCGCGCCGGTGATGCCGAGATACCACGCCCATGCCTGGGTGCGCCAGCTGCCGAGAGCCGCGCGCGTCACGCCGCACGCTCCGTGCGCTTCGAGGGCTGAAGGTCGAAACCATTTGCAAGCTTGCCAAGGACGTCGACGAGGCTCTCGATCTCGGCCTGGGTGTTCGCCGCGGTGATCTGGATCCGGAACCCGACCTCGCTTCGCGGAACCAGCGGATAGGCGGCGAGAGTGACGTAGATGCCGTTCTCGAACAGGAAGCGGCCGACGGCGTCGATGTCCTCGCCGTGGGCGAGCGGAACCTCGATGATCGGGAAGCCGGAGTTGTTGGGCGTGTGCGCGCCAAGGCGGTCGAGGCACTCCAGGACAGTCGCCGTCTTGCGCCAGAGGGAGGCGCGGATGGTCTCGCCGCGCTCCTCGTTGACCTCGAGGCCGGCGAGCGTCGTCGCAAGCGAGGCGACGGGCGACGGGCCCGAGTACAGGTACGGCGGCGCTGCGGTCTTCAGCAGCCGCTTGAGCTCGCTCGGGCACGCGACGAACGCGGCGAGCGAGGAATACGCCTTCGAGAGGCCGGCGACGAAAAGGATGTGGTCGTACGACTCGCCGAAGTGCCGGACGACGCCGTTGCCGCGGGAGCCGTACGGGCTGGGCTCGTCGGCGCTCCGCTCGCCGATGACGCCGAAGCCGTGGGCGTCGTCGACGTAAAGCAGCGCGTCGTAGGTGCGGGCGAGACGGGCCATGGTCTCGATGTCGGCCGCGTTCCCGGTCATGCTGTTGACGCCGTCGACGCAGATCAGGCGGGGAGCGTTCCCGCCTTCGTTCAGCAGGCGCTCCAGCTCTTCGAGGTCGTCGTGGTGAAATCGCTTGACCGTCGCGCCGTGGGCTGCCGCGAGCTGGCAGCCCTCGTAAATCGTCTTGTGCGCACGGCCGTCGACGTAGATCGTCCCGTCGCCGGCGAGGATCGGGATCACCGACATGTGGATGAGCGTGATCGTCGGCAGCACGAGGGTGTCCTCGGCGCCGAGTAGTTCGGTCAGCCGCTCCTCGATCTGCTCGTAGAGGACCGGGCTACCGAGCAAGCGCGACCAGCTCGGGTGTGTGCCCCACCGCTCGAGCGCTTCCGGGACGGCACTGATGATCTGCTTGTCGAGGTCGAACCCGAGGTAGTTGCACGAAGCGAAGTCGGCCAGCCACTGGTCGCCGATGCGGATCATCCGGCCGTCGATCTCATCGATGACGGCGTCCGTCATCGGATTCGAGCGCTCGAGCTCGGCCAGGTCGCGGCACGTAGCAAGCCAGCGGTCGATCCAGCGCGAAGAGCCGATATGGGTCCTGGGCGAAGCCGATCCGCGAGCAGCCATAGGACCCGAAACATCGTCTTTTGGTGCAGAAACCTTTAGACCCGGCCGGCTTTCACCCGAACGGGGGACTGTCCCTCCAAAGCGGTCTTGGGCCCAGGGAGTTTCCCTGCAGGGGACTGTCCCTATAAAGCGGTCTTGGGCCGGTGCGGCTTCAGGGACAGTCCCCGTTCGGGGACGGTCCCCACTTCACGCGGTCGCCATGGGTTGCCGAGCCTGATCCCCTCGAGGACTTCCCCGTCCACGCGACGTTCGTAGACTGGGAGCGGCGTTAGCGCGCCGCGACTGCCTCGATCTCCACGAGCTGGTCCGGATAGCCGAGGAACGAGACCCCGAGCAGCGTGCTCGGCGCGCGCCCGAGGCGGGCGGAGACCACGTTCCACACCCGAACGAGATCCTCCCGCTCGCCGGCGACGACGTAGATCGTGGTCTTGAGGAGCGAGGCTGCGTCCGCCCCTCGTTCGGCGAGCGCTCCGAGCAGGTTGTCGACGGCCCGGGCGGCCTGCGCTTCTCGATCGCCTGGCGCCACGACCCTCCCGGCCTCGTCGAGCGGGCATGCCCCGGCGGTGAAGATCAGGCCGTGGGCCTCGGCGGAGTACTCGTAGGGCGGATCGGGATAGAGGCTCATGTCGCGGACGCTAACCTCCCGCGGGCGTGGCAGACGCGATCCCCGGTGATGGCGCATGCGAAGCTCCACTCGCCCGAGGATGTCGACGAGGAGCTGTTCGCCAACTGGCTTCGGCAGCCTCGGGAGCTCGAACTCCGTTAGGGTCCCCCGCGTAGGGGAACGACGGAAGAGAGGGGAAATGAGGACTCATCTGCGGCTGCTTGTCTCGATTGCGGCTGTGCTCGTAGCCGTGATCTTTGCTTTGCCGGCGACGGCTGCCGGCACCACGACGTGCACCGACGTGCTTGCGCCAGGCACCTACGGCAAGGTTGTCGTGCCTGCCGGTGCCACATGCTTCAGCGACGGGCCCGTTGTCGTCCGCGGCGGCTTGTTCGTCGAGGCTGGGGCGACGTTCGTCCTCGGAAGCGAAGAGAACGCTGTTCCGACCGGCGTCATCTCGGGCGGTGTCCACGCCACGGACGCGGCTTCGGTGCAGATCCACTTCACGACGATCAACGGAGGTGTCGACGTCCAAGGTGGCTCGGGGCCCTTCGGCGGCCCGTTCGACATCACCTGGAACGCGATCGAGGACAACGTGATCAACGGTGGCGCAACCATCGAGAACTATGACGGCTTCTGGATGGGGTTCATCCGGAACACCGTCAACGGCAGCGTCAATCTGAACGGGAACGTGCTCGTCGATCCCGATGGAAACGAGTACGTGACGAACACGATCCACGGCAGCTTGAACTGCACAGGAAACTCGCCGGCGCCGCAGATCGGCGACTCGGAAGGAAGCCCGAACACGGTCACCGGTTCGAAGACCGGGCAGTGCGCAGGGTTGTGAGCTAGGAACACGCGGGCGGCCCGGCGTTGGATCCGCCGGGTCGCCCTCAGCGGCCGCCGCGCGGCGGTGAAGGCTCCGCCGGCGACGTCCAGACGGGGCCCGTCTCGACGTGCGGACCGGCGTGGTGCTTCGAGGTGCCGGATCCGCACGCCGGCGGAAGCAAACTGATCGCGGCGAGCAGCACCGCGCCGCGGCGAAGCTCGGTCATTGCACGAGCCTACTCCCGCCGGCGAAACCGGAGGTGGATCACCCCGGTAGGCGAGTCGGCGAGGCCCGTCCGCTCGAGGTCCAACGGAGAGACGTTCTCGAACAGGCGTACCCCGCCGCCGAGCAGGAGCGGGACGAGGTGAATCCGGAGCTCGTCGAGCAGCCCTAGCTCGAGGGCCTGCTGGATGACCTTCGCGCCCCCGCCGATGCCGACGACCTTCTCACCTGCCGCTGCGCGTGCCTGCTCGATAGCGCGCTCGACGCCGTCCGTGACGAACGTGAACGTCGTGTCCTCCTTGACGAGCGGCTCTCGCTCGTGGTGCGTCACAACGTAGACCGGCTTGTGAAACGGCGGGTCGTCGCCCCACCAGCCGTCCGCGTTCGGGTCGTCTTCCCACGGCCCCTCGCCGCCGCTGAACATCCGCCGTCCCATAACGATCGCGCCGGTGGCGCGCACCGATTCGGCGAGCAGCTCGTCGTCGGAGTCGATGTCGCCGCGCTCCATCCCGTGGAGGTCCCTGAACGTCTTCAGCCGGACGACCCACTCGTGCAGCTTCTCGCCGCCTACGCCGAGCGGCTGCTCGAGCGTCGCGTTCGGCCCGGCGACAAAGCCGTCGAGCGACGCCGAGATCTCTGCCACCACATCTGCCATGCCGTCTCCCTTCTTTCGCCCGTCACGAGTTATGACGCGGCCATGGCAGCGAAGTCATCGCTGTGATTAAGCTCGCGCCGTGGGGTTTCGCGCCGTCAGACCCGAGGATCTCGAGTGGATCGAGCGCGAGCCCGAGCCGGGCGGCGTTCCGCGGTACGTCGCGCGTCTCAGTGACGTCCTCGGCTTCGCGCACACGCGCGGGAGCATGTGGCGCTATCCGCCGGGTGCGAAGGGGCGTCGTCACCGCGACACGATCCAGGAGGAGACGTTCGTGGTTCTCGAGGGAACGCTGACCATGTACCTCGGCGACCCGCCGGAACGCGTCGACGTGCCAAAGGGCGGCGTCGTCCATGTCGAGTCGGGTACGGTCCTGCAGTCGGTCAACCACGGGGAGGAGGACGTCCTCCTGTACGCGTACGGCGCGCCGCCCGAGACCGGCGGTGCCGAGTTCCTAGGCTCCGCGGTCTAACCCCATGGCCGAGGTTCTGCTCTTCCACCACGCACAGGGACTGACGCCCGGCGTTGCTGCGTTCGCCGATGAGCTTCGGGCCGCCGGCCACGTCGTTCACGCGCCGGATCTCTACGACGGCGAGACCTTCGAGACGACGGAAGACGGTGTCGCGCACGCGAAAGAGGTTGGCTTCGAAACGATTCTCGAGCGCGGCCGCGCGGCTGCGAAAACACTTCCCGCCGAGCTCGTCTACGCCGGCTTCTCGCTCGGCGGGATGCCCGCGCAGATGCTCGCCCAGACCCGCCCGGGCGCCCGGGGAGCGCTGCTCTTCCATGCCGCGCTTCCGCCTTCGGAGTTCGGCAGCGGTTGGCCTCCCGGTGTTCCACTCCAGATCCACTTCATGGAAGACGACCCCTGGGCCGAGGAGGATCTCCCGGCAGCGAGGGAGATCGTGGCGACGGTCGACGGCGCAGAGCTCTTCCTCTACCCCGGCGACCGCCACCTGTTCGCAGACAGCAGCCGGTCCGACTACGACGAGCACTGCGCGATGCTCCTCAAGGAGCGCGTGCTCGCGTTCCTCGCCGATTAGTTCAGCGGCTGGACGATCATCAACGAGTTCCCGTTCGGGTCGCGGAGCTGGAACATCGGCGGCACCGGCGGCTCGTTGCGCATGATCTCGTTGTCGACGTCGACGCCCGCGTCGTTCAGCGCCTTGTGGTCGGCCTCGACGTCAGTGGTCGAGATGATGATTCCGCTGTCGACCTTGGTCGCGCCGCCGGGCGGCGGCGGGGCGAGCGCGATCGCCGTCGAGGTTCCCGGCGGGACGACCTCGATCCAGCGCATCTGCCCGCCGGCGAAGGTCTCGTCCATACGAACCTCGAACCCGAGGGTGTCGCGGTAGAACTCGAGCGCCTTGTCCTGGTCGGGCGACGGAAGCGCCACGCGCTCGATCTCGGTCAGGTGGAGCTGGGGGGACATGCGGTCTCCTTTCTCGATGTCGGAGATAGAGACGGCCGATCCTGCCCAAACTCATCGGCTCATGCAGCCACTGTTGCCGCACCACCGCGCCCGCCGCGGAGGAAGAGCGCTCCGCTCACGATCAGGATCCAGATCGCAATCGCGAGTTGGGTGAAGAAGAGGATCGATGCGAGCGCGAGGATCCCGGCGAGGATCCCGAGCCAGCCAAACCAGGTCCGAACGGCCCCTGCTCGCATCCCTGCAATGGAGGCGGCGATGATCATCGCTGATGCGCCGGCTCCACCCGTCGCGTGAAGGATGTAGCCCGCATCGTCCGCCGCGTGGATGAGGCCCGGGTAGACGGTGTGGTGGTAGGTGTCGTCGCTCATCGTGCGAATGCCCATGTTCACGGCGATCGCCGCGAACGCGAGCGTCGCGTAGATCGCGCCGCCGATCGTCGTCAGCGCGGTGAGGAAACCATCCTCGCCCTCGAGGCGGCGAACGGCACGCCGCAGCGCGCTGAGGAACCAGAGGAAGAAGAAGATGCCGAGGCCGGTGATGATCCAGCCGATGCCGATCTTGTCGCGGTGCCCCGAATCTGAGTAGTAGGCGATGATCTTTGCCGGCCGCGAGTCCGAGCCCGGCTCACCGTCGAACATGACGAGCGTCCCGATGATGAAGAGGACGACGTAGAGGATTCCGCCCAGCGCGCCCCAGCGGGCGAGGTCGGTGCGGCCGCGGGGGGTTGCCGCAGCGATCGTGTTCATACCTGCTTCCTCCTGGTCGTTTGGGGGCCTTGATTATCGAGAGGCGCTCGGCTGTCATTCGGCGTTTCGATCGCACGGCGAGCGCCAAGACTCAATGTGGAGGTGATGGCTATGGCAACGAGGAAGCAGGTCCAGGCAGCAAAGCGGAACGTGAAGAAGGCGCAGGCCGGAGCCCGGAAGAAGAGGACGATCGCGAACCTTCCCGCGAGCACGCGCCGCGCTCTCGGGCAGCAGGGCGCACGGGGCCGCGCGCGAGGGGGCAAGGCCGGCTCGGCGCTCGAGGACCGGAACCGCGAGCAGCTCTACGAACTGGCGAAGCGGAAGGACATCCCGGGCCGGTCGAAGATGGGGAAGGGCGAGCTGATCGGGGCGCTCCGCCGAGCACGTTGAGGGGGCTCGTCGATCGGTGCTAGCCCTCGGGCCGGTTTGTCGCGTAGGACTGTTCCCACCCGACGTTGACCAGCATCGCGCCGACTTCGCGGACCGCGAGCGCGATCTCGAGGCCGATCTCGCGGATCGCTTCGGTCTCGCGAGCGGTTGACGGGTTTTCTCGAAGCTCGCGGAGAAGTCGCTCGAGCCGGTCGATCTCCGCGTAGTTCTTATGCTCTGGGTTGCTGTCCGCCATCGGTCGGCTCGACGGGCCTCTCGTCGGCCTCCGCGGCGGCGCGCGCTGCGGCGGCCGCCTGCTTGCGCTCGCGCTTGAGGGTTCGCTTTTCCTGGACTTCCATCTCGCGCTTTCGCTTCATGAACGTTTGCTGTCGCTTCTTCGAAGCCATCGGTACCTCCCTTCCTCAGGGGCGCGCCCGGATGCCGCGGCCCCGCAAGCGCGCTCGGCGCGGCGCGTCGTCTTCGACGAGAACGACGTTCTCGGCCTGCCGATCGCCGTCCGTCTCTTCGATCTCGAACGTGACGATGGCGTGGGCGCACCGCCCCTCGGGCCGCTTGCCGCCGGCGAACGCCGGGCCGAGCACGGACAGGCGCTCGCCTTCATCGGTGAGGATGAAGCCGAGGTCCTTCCTGTTGTTGAACCAGAGCATCTTGCCGCGCATCGGGATCCCCTTTCGCGCGTATATGAGGAGCGGCGCGCGCCGTCGCCGGCGCGCGCCGAAGCTCCGTTACGAGCTCAGCTGGACGACGTTGGTCGCCTGCGGGCCCTTGTCGCCCATAGCTTCGTCGAACTCAACCTTTGCGCCCTCGGACAGGGACTTGAAGCCACTACCCGAGATCGCCGAGTGGTGGACAAAGAGATCCTTGTCCGACCCGTCGGGAGAGATGAACCCGTACCCCTTCGAGTCGTTGAACCACTTCACGGTTCCGGTCGCCATAAAAACACCTCCTCTACCACTTCATGAACGGGTAGTTGGGAGGCGATTTGCCGGCCAGTACGCGCTCGTTAGTTCGGGCAGGGTAGCAGCGATGCGGCGAGGCCCCGTGCCGCGAGGACGGACACACAGCAATGCATGACAAGCGGCCGCCGACTACTACTGGCAGTCAGCCCCGGAAGCGTTGGGTAGAACCGCCTCAAGACAGATCGGGCGCCTCTCGGCGCCCGATCGACTGACATCCCACTGTCGTCCGGCAGATCGGTTAGCTACAACCCGTGTTAGTCCCGCAGTCGCGGCACGTGTAGCAGCTGCCGGTTCTCACCATCCGCCCGCCGCACTTGGCGCACTCGACGGCGTCTTCCCAGTTGTTGAACAGGGCCGTCTGGCCGGGAGGGGCCGCCTCGGCCGGAGCCGCAGTGGCACCCTCAGCTGACCCGCCCTCGAGGACCGCGTACGACTGCGCCAGCCTCGCCTTTACCTCCGGCGTGAGGATTCCGATCTCCTCCTGCTGGTCGGGATTCAGGAACTTCTTGCCCATCCAGCGGAAGACGTAGTCGACGATCGACTTCGCGATCCGGATGTCCGGATCGTTGGTCATCCCGCTCGGCTCGAAGCGCATGTGGGCGAACTTCGAGACGTAGACCTCGAGCGGCACGCCGTACTGCAGGCCCAGCGAGACCGAGATCATGAACGAGTTCATCAGGCCCGCGAGGGTCGTGCCTTCCTTGGCGATGTCGACGAAGATGTCGCCGGGCGTGCCGTCCTCGTAGAGGCCGACGTGGATGTAGCCCTCGTAGTCGCCGACACGGAACTTGCGACCGACCTCGACGCGGTCCTCGGGCAGTCGCCGTCGCTGCGTCAGGGGGACCGGCGGCGCCGCAATTGTCGGAGCGCCCACCGGTAGCGCCTCCGCTGCGTCGCTCTTGCCCGACAGCGGCTGCGCGACCTTGCAGTTGTCGCGGTAGATCGCGATCGCCTTGACGCCGAGCTTCCAGCTCTCGACATAGAGCTGCGCCACCTCGTCGACCGTGGC
>DASQWX010000037.1:0-15850 GCA_035640035.1 Gaiellaceae bacterium | reverse complement strand
ATGCCTCCTTACTGACTACTTTGTGACACGTCTTGGCACTCTTCTGTGCGGAGTGCCAGGCGATTTTATACGGCGCCAAGCGGGCTGCGCAACCTCGATCGGATGTGCATGCAGCCACTGTGTTACAAAGGCCGTCGATGAGGCGCGAGTTCTCGGCGGGCGGCGTTCTGGTGCGGAAGCTGAATGGCAACTGGATGCTCGCAGCCATCCGCCCGGCGGGCAAGAAACCGGGGCTCTGGGCGCTTCCAAAGGGGAACATTGGCCCCGGCGAAGACCCTCGCGAGACGGCGGTACGCGAGGTGTTGGAGGAGACAGGCGCCCGCGGACGGCTCGTCGAGAAGCTCGGCGATGTCCGTTACGTGTACACGTGGGGCGGCGAGCGCATCTTCAAGGTCGTCAGTTTCTTCCTTCTGCGGTACAGCGGCGGCCGACTCGGCGAATTGCCCCCCGAGACGGCGCACGAGGTGGACGAGGCGCGGTGGTTGCCGCTCGAAGAGGCCCCCAAGCTGCTCGCGTACGGCGGCGAGCGGGAGATGGCTCAGCGCGCCCTGGATTCTCTCACGGACGGAGCCGTATGATTCGCCGACTTTTGCCTCGGACGTGACCGACGCCATGTACGCCCTCAACTTCTACTCGCCGATGGTGGCCGACCAGCTGCGCTCGGGCCGCAAGACGGCGACGATCCGGCTCGGCGACAAGTCCGGCAAGTATCGGAAGGGCATGATCGTCAAAGTGCTGGCGGGGGCGCGGTACAGCCCGCGCGAGAACGTCTTCGAGGCCGTGATCGACAAGGTCGAGGTGAAGACGCTGGCCGACCTGTCGCCGCGCGAGATCGAGCACGACAATCCGGAGATCCGGCGAACCGAGGAGATGGCGATCTTCCTCGGGCAGCTCTACAACCGTGAGGTGAGGGACGACGACACTGTCACGGTGATCCGCTTCTCGCAGATCAAGCTCTAACGCGGCGGCGGGTCGAGGCGAGAGACGAGCCGAAAGCGCTCCGCCACGACGAGGGTGTCGTCGTCGATCGCTTCCGTGCGGTAGGAGGCCCAGAATTCTTCGTGCGCGGCGCGCCACTCGGCGACCGAGTTGAAGCCCTCGCCCTCGTCGAGCGCGAACTGGAGCTCAATCTCCTTGATCCGGACGACATCGACCGAGGTGAGCTCGATCACGGCGACTCCTCGGCCATCGCTGTCGACGACGAGGCACTGGGTGCCCGGGTCGGGGATCCGCTCCCCCTCTTCCTCGTACTCCGCGTAGAGACCCGTCGTCGAGGTTTTCTCGCCGCGCAGGATCGCAGCGACGAGCCTGTCCCGCAGCTCGCCGGGAAAAGCGAACTCGGCGGTCTCCATCGGTCGACCTCAGCCCTTCCGGATCGGGACGCCGAACTGCTCGGGCGGGCGTAGCTCGGCGCCGCATGCCTCGCACTCGACGGCGAAGGCCGAGCGGAAGCGCGCGGCGCAGGAGGGACATCGCGCCCGGAGCTCCCCGCGGCAGTGCGGACATTCCGCCGGCAGCTCGTCCTCGAAGTCCTCGAAGTAGCGCTGGACGAACCCGCAGCCGACGCAGAACGCGACCCAGTCGCCGAGCGTCTTCCGGCGCTCCTCACGTAGCCAGTCCGCGGCCTTCCCCACGGCCGGACTCTAGCCGCCGGTGCGCCTTTGGTCGCACGCGCGTGGCAGTTCGGAACCGGCGTCCGACCCCAACGAAAACCACCGCGGTTGCAGGTGAATGTGGAACGGTCGTGACAGTTCGGTAACGGCGTCCGACCCCAGGACTCGTCCCGGCAGGCCGGTCCGTCGGAGTGGCGGCGCTACCGCGTGACGCGGACGACGAGGCGGCCCTGCACGAGACGGGTCTGGAAAGACAAGCGCCAGCAACCGGCCTTCGGAGGGCTCAGCGCGCTCGGAAAGACGTGCTGACTTGGATCCGAGCCCCCGGCTTCCTGCAGGCTCACCTTGAACGATCCGCCCGCGGGTGCGATCCGCCGACCGCGGATGACGAGGAAAGGCCCGACCTGATACCTGGCCGGCAGGAACCACGGAATCTTCTGCGACAAACCGGTTGCCCGATCCCGAAACGCCCCGACGTGGAGCCGGAAGCGACCGTTGAGGACGTCGTAGCGCGGATAAATGAGGCCGGTGAACGGACCCGCGTGAACCGCGTCTCCCTGCACCCGCGTGGCGAGACACGCAGCCACATGGCGCGATGCCGGAGACGCCGCGCCGGCGAGCCCGCCCGCAATGCCCGCGCCGATCAAGACCGCCAGCGTACGCCTCATTTCTCACAATCTTATCCCGGCGTGCCGGGACTCGACGTGCCGGATTCGTCCTCGCGTCGAGTCGTTAGCATGCGTCGGCCATGGCGATTCGTGAGGCCGAGCCGGTCGGCTCGCTGAGAGAGGTCAAGGAGGCGGGTCTCGACCGCGAGGACCTCCTCGGCGTCTACCGCAACATGCTGATCACGCGCGGGATCGAAGAGCGCGGCCACATCCTCTACAAGCAGGGCAAGATCCCGGGCTCGTTCTACACCGGCCGCGGGAACGAGGCGTCGTCGGTCGGAGTCGCGACCGCGATGGGGCCCCAGGACGTCGGCACGCCGCTCCACCGCGACATGGGGGTCCACGTGACGCGCGGCGTGGAGCCGTGGCGGATCTTCGCGCAATACATGGGCCGTTCGGACGGTCCGACCAAGGGGCGCGACGGAAACGTCCACATGGCCGACGCCAACCTGGGGCTGATCGCGATGGTGAGTCACCTGCCGGCGATGCTCCCGGTCGCCGTCGGTTGCGCGCTCGCGTTCCGTATCCGGGACGAGAAGCGCGTCGCCGTCGGCTGGTACGGGGAGGGCGCCTCGGCTCGCGGAGACGCGCACGAGGCGATGAACTTCGCCGGCGTCCGCCGCCTGCCGGTTGTGTTCGTCTGCGACAACAACCAGTGGGCCTACTCGACGCCGACGCACCTCGAGTACGCCTGCGAGCACCTCGCCGACCGGGCGCAGGCCTACGGGTTCGACGGGGTCGTTGTCGACGGCACCGACGTGCTCGCCGTCTACCGCGAGGTGAAGCGAGCGGTCGAGAAGGCGCGCGCGGGAGGCGGCCCGACCCTGATCGAATCGCTGACGCTCCGGATGGAAGGCCACGCCGTCCATGACGACGCTTTCTACGTCCCCAAGGAGATGTTCGAGCAGTGGGCGAGGAGCGACCCGATCGAACGGTTCCGGACCTGGCTCCAGGAGCACGCCGGGCTGACGGGCGACGAGGAGGACGAGATCACCGGCGGCGTCAAGAAGCTCCTGAACGACGCGCTCTCGCGTGCGGAAGAATCCCCGCTGCCGGATCCTGAGAAGCTCAGCGACGGTGTCTTCGCAACGCCGGAAGATCTCGACACGCCGCACCACAAGTAAGTGGCTCCTCCGGCAACATTCAGTGCGTCCCTCGCCCGCGATTTGCGGCGCGAGGCGGCGTCCTCAGTCGCGCCAATATCTGCTGATATTGACGCTCCCTGCGTCCTACCCTCGCTTGCAACTCGCGACCGAGGAACGCGAGAACGTCACCGGAGGAACCACTGAGCGAAAAGACCTACCTCCAGGCGATCAGCGACGGCCTCCGCGAGGAGATGCGCCGCGACAAGCGTGTTTTCGTGATCGGCGAGGACGTCGGCGTCTACGGCGGTGCGTTCAAGGTCACCCTCGGCTTCCAGGAGGAGTTCGGCGCTTGGCGGGTTATCGACGCGCCGCTCTCTGAGACCGCGATCGTCGGCGGCTGCACCGGCGCCGCGATCATGGGGATGCGGCCGGTGGCGGAGATGCAGTTCGCCGACTTCATCTCGTGCGCCTGGGATCAGCTCGTCACGGTGGCGTCCAAGCAGCGCTGGCGGGCCGGGACTCCGGTCCCGATCACCATCCGGCTACCCTCGGGAGGCGGCTTCTCGGGCGGGCCCTTCCACTCGCAGAACCCCGAGAGCTCGTTCGCCCACATCCCCGGGCTGAAGGTGATCTGCCCGGCGACCCCCGAGGACGCGAAGGGGCTGCTGGCGAGCGCAATCCAGGATCCAAACCCGTGCCTCTACTTCGAGCACAAGCATCTCTATCGCCGGATCAAGGCCGAGGTCCCGGACGACCGTTTCGAGACGCCGTTCGGCAAGGCTCGCATCCACCAGGAAGGCGACGACCTCAGCGTCATCACCTGGGGCGCGATGGTGTACACGGCGGAAGAAGCTGCTCAGCAGCTCGACGCCGACGGCGTCTCCGTGGAGATCGTCGACCTGCGGACGCTCGTGCCGTGGGACAAGCAGGCGGTCCTCGAGTCGGTGCGGAAGACCTCCAAGGCTCTCATCCTTCACGAGGACACGCACACCGGGGGCTTCGGCGGCGAGATCGCGGCGACGATCGCCGAGGAGGCGTTCGAGGACCTCGATGCGCCAGTCAAGCGGATCACCGCGCCGGACACGCCGGTCCCCTTCTCGCCGCCACTCGAGAAGGCGTTCATTCCCCAAGTCGAGGACGTGGTCGCCGGCCTCCGCGACCTCGCGGAATACTAGGGAAGTGGCTCCTCCGGCAACATTGCGAGAACGTCAGCGAAGGAGTCACTGATGGCCACCGAAACCGCCGTCGACGTCGTCATGCCCCAGATGGGCGTCTCCGTCTCCGAGGGGACGATCACGAAGTGGCTGAAACAAGAGGGCGAGCAGGTCGAGGCCGACGAGGCGCTGCTGGAGATCTCGACCGACAAGGTCGACACCGAGGTTCCGTCGCCGGCCTCGGGCACCGTGACGCAGATCCTCGTCCAGGAAGGCGAGACGGTCGAGGTCGGGACCAAGCTGGCGCAGATCGGCGGAGCCCCGGCCGGCAACGGTCAGGCTCAGCCCGCGGCGCCCGCGGAGCCCGCCACGGCACCTGCCGCGGCGGAGTCCGAGGCTGCCGCCGGCGCGGAAGGCGAGACGCCCACCGCCGAGCAGGTTGCCGAGGTGCAACCGGCTCCGGCTCCGGGCGATCTCGATCAGAAGGAAACCGCGCCGGAACCGGAAACAGCCCCGGAGCCTGCGGCCGCGCCGGCTCCTGACGCCGCCGCGACGGCCGACGGCAAGAGCTTTGTCTCGCCCGTCGTTGCTCGGATCGCGTCCGAGCACGGCGTCGACCCGGGCCAGGTGCAGGGCACGGGCCGCGGGGGCAGGGTGACGAAGAAGGACATCCTCGACTTCATCGAGCACGGCGCCCCCGCCGAAGCAGCTGCCGAGGCACCGCCCGAAGCGCCCCCCGCGCCGGCTGCGCCGCCCGCGGAGGCTCCGGCCGCAGCGCCGCCTCCGCCACGACCGGCGCCGGCACCGCCGCAGCCGGCCGTCGCTGAGGCCGGCGAGCAGATGGAGCCGATGACCGCTATGCGTCGCGGCATCGCCGAGCACATGCGCCGCTCCCTGGACACGGCGGCCCACGTGACGAGCGCCATCGAGGTCGACATGTCGAAGGTAGTCGCGATCCGGAAGAAGCTGAAGAAGGAGTACGAGGCGGCCTACGCGGTCAACCCGACCTACCTCTCGTTCGTCGCACGGGCGACCGTCGAGACCCTCGGCGAGTACCCGTGGGTCAACGGCCAGATCCGGGGCGAGCAGATCGTCACCCGCAACTACGTGAACCTCGGCTTCGCCGTCGAGCTCGCCGACGGCAAGGGCCTGATCGTGCCGGTGCTCAAGCACGCCGAAGGGCTGAACCTGCTCGGCATCGCCCGCGGCGTCGCCGACATTGCCAGGCGCGCGCGCGAGAAGCAGCTGAGCCCGGACGACGTACAGGGCGGCACGTTCACGATCACGAACCCTGGCGGCTACGGAACCTTCCACGGCACGCCGGTTATCAGCCAGCCCCAGGCCGCGATCCTCGGCACCTACGCCGTCGTCAAGCGCCCGTGGGTGATCCAGGACGACCGCGGCGAGGACGTGATCGCGATCCGGCCGATCATGAACCTGACGCTGACCTACGACCACCGCCTCGTCGACGGCGCCCTCGCCGGCCGCTTCCTCCGCGACCTGCGAGAGAAGCTCCAGACCTGGGACGAAGCCGCCTACTAGGCATGCGCGCACAGGTCCTGAACCTCGGGCTCGTGCCGTACCGCGAGGCCTGGGAGCTGCAGCGCTCGGTCGCCGCCGAGGTAGCGAGCGGCGCAAGCCCCGACACGGTGCTGCTGCTCGAACACCCTCCGGTCGTGACGCTCGGACGGCGGACGGAGCCCGGTGAGCTCCACCTTCCCGAGGGCGCCAAGGTCGAGATCGTCGAGACCGACCGCGGCGGCAAGTCGACCTACCACGGCCCGGGGCAGCTCGTCTGCTACCCGATCTTCGACCTGACGCGGCACGGGCAGGACGTCAAGAAGTACTGCCGCGACCTCGAGGAAGCACTGATTATCACCCTCAAGTCCTGCGGACTCGAGGGTGCGAGGATCTCGGGACTCACCGGGATCTGGCTGCCTGCGACCTCGCTTGCGATGTCGCCTGGACGCCGTGCCGGCTTTACCGGTACGGCCGGTCGCAGTTCGCCACCCCGAAAGATCGCGTCCATCGGCATCCACATCTCGAAGTGGGTCTCCACACACGGCTATGCGCTGAACGTCGACCTCGATCCCGCGCCGTTCACCGATTGGATCACCGCCTGCGGCCTCGAGGACACCCACTTCACGACGATTGCCCGCGAGCTGGGGCGCTCGGTCACGGTCGACGAGGTGCGCCCGCACGCGGTGGCGGGGCTCGCCGACGTCTTTAACCTGCAGTTCGAGGAGCAACGCGCCTATGCAGAGCTCGCTGCCAGTAGCTGACCGCCCGCGTCGGCCCGAGTGGATGAAGGTGCGCGCGCCGAGCGCGGACTCTCGCTATTTCGACGTCAAGAAGCTGATCCACGGACAGTCGCTGCACACGATCTGCGAGGAGGCCCGCTGCCCGAACATCGCCGAATGCTGGGGCCGTGGCACGGCCACGTTCCAGATCCTCGGGGACACCTGCACCCGCGCCTGTCGCTACTGCTACGTCCACTCCGGCAAGCCCGAGCATCCGCCGGACCCGCTCGAGCCCCTTCGGCTCGCCAAGGCCGCGGCAGAGATGAACCTGAAGCACGTCGTCGTCACCTCGGTCGACCGCGACGACATCCCCGACCGCGGCGCCGGCCACTACGCCGCGACGATCCGCGCCCTGAAGGCGAAGCTCCCGGAGGCGTCGGTCGAGGTGTTGACGCCGGACTTCCTCGACGTCGAAGAGGAAGCGCTGCAGACAGTGCTCGCGGCTCGACCCGAGGTCTTCAACCACAACATCGAGACCGTCCGCCGTCTTCACGCGCGGATGCGTGGAGCCAAGGCGAGCTACGACAAGGCGCTCTGGCTCCTCGCCCGTGCGAAGGAGATCGCCGACTACCCGGTGCTGACGAAGTCCGGGATCATCGTCGGGCTGGGGGAGACGAACGACGAGGTCGTCGAGACGATGCGCGACCTTCGCGACCACGGCGTCGACGTCGTTACGATCGGCCAGTACCTTCAGCCGAGCGCGAAGCACGCGAAGATCGACCGCTGGGTGCATCCGGACGAGTTCCGCTGGTTCCGCGAGCAGGGCGAGGCGCTCGGCTTCGGCTCCGTCTTTTCAGGGCCACTCGTCCGCTCGAGCTACCGGGCCGACGAGCAGCGGCACGCCGCCACGAACAGCGCGCAGCGAGCGTATTAGCGCCGATCGCCTTGCAGCCCGGGTTTAGACGGCCGCACCGGCAAAGCCGGCACGGCCTCTATGCGGCATCGCAAGCGACGCCGCCGGACGGGCCGCGGCGCAATCGCTTACTGAGCGAGGCCTGAGAAGGGCCGCCCGAAGGCGGCCCTTCTCGCTGTGCTTAGCCGAGGTTCAGCCGCCAGGCGCTGAGCCCGTGCGTCGCGGCGTACAGGATCCGCGCGCTCGGGATGATCGTCAGCCCCGCGACTTCGACGTTCGGCATGCCCGGAGCCGCGAGCGTCCAGTGAGTCGAGCCCGACGCGAGCATGGTGACGCCGAAGTCCGATGCGGCGTACAGGTTTCCGGTCACGTCGTCGCGGACCAGATCGGTGACCGGCAGGTCGCCGAAGTCGTACGAGCGGTCGATCCAGGTCGACGTGCCCGTGCCCGGGTTGTACGTGACTTCGAACACGTGGCCCGGAGTCGTCGGCGTGTTTGCACCGTAACCGCTGTACGAGATCCAGGCGTGATTCCCGTTCGCGGGATCGACGTAGATGCTGCTGACGAAACGGTTCGGGGTCACAGCGGAGTCGTCGTCGAGACGCGTCCACGAGACAGCGCTCGCGGGATCCCGGTCGACGTTCGTCGAGATGAAGACCCGGCCCCTGTTGGTCGCGGCCCACGCCGTCGAGGTGTTGGCCGTCGTCCGCTCGATCGCTGCGACGGCGCCGCCGGCCCTCGAGCCCCACGCGCCGTCCGTGAGCGGAGTCGGCCCGAGGCGTTCCCAGTCACCGCAGGTTTCGGCGAACGTCCCGAACCACTCGTTGCAGATCGCCTGGGCCTGCGCGTAGGTCCGGGTGCCGAGACCGGCTGTCTTGGTGCGATAGGCCGTCAGCCCGGTGCCGGCGAACATCGTCTTGCTGACAACGGGGTCGCTGATCACCGGCGAGTAGAACTCACTCCCCGCGTTCGCTGGGCCGACGAGCGGATCGCTGGTCCAGATCCACTTGCCGATGTCGCCCTTGTCGAAGTTGACGTCCACCTGGGGGCCGGTGAACGTGTGGAAGCGGAAGTCAGGAATCGCGACGTCGAAGCCCGACTGACCTCCGTCGCCGATCATCTTGTTTTCCCACTTGACCGGGTTCCCGTCGGACTCCCAGGTGCCGTTGTCCTGCGTGCCGCCCTGGAGGACGTTCACGTTGCGCGGGCTGACCGAGAGGCTCTGGAACTGGAGCGTCGAGAGGCCGTGGTTGAGGCCTTCGAGCTCGGACGGAATCCGCGACAGCATCTGCCTGCAGCGTGCGAGCGTGTCTCCGCTCAGCCCGCGGTTCGGGTCGTCGCACCACGACGACCGATTGACGAACTGGCCGCTCGACCGGATGACGCCTCCGTCACCCGTCTCGAAGAACTGGAACGGGTTGTTCGGATTCGTGACCAGCGAGTGCTGGTCGGGGTGGATTCCGTTCGGGTGCAGCGGGTCGGTCCCGTCGAAGGTCATGTCGGTTCCGCTGACGCCGGCGTCGGTCGAGAGAATGACGCCGCGCTTGTTCGCGATCGTCTCGCCGTAGAAGTAGTCACCGCCGACGTAAACGACGTCCGGATGACCCTTCGGCGTGTAGATGAAGATGTCGTACCAGCACTGCGGATCACAGAGACCGCGGAACGCAAACCCTGGATTCGCCGGATTGTCACTCGACATGTCGGTGAAGATCGGCGCCCCGGCTGCGACGTCGTCGCTCCGGAAGAGTCGCGACGAGTTCGGGTTCGCCTTCGCGTTGGCGGCGGTCGGATCGTTGTTGTTCCCCTCGTGCACGTACATCCGCGTCTTGCCGCTCGGCAATGTCGTCACCGCCATCGCGGCCCGTGACTGAATCACGGCGGGGTTGATCGAGGGCTTGATCTGCGTCCACGTCGCGCCGGCGTCGCTCGAGCGCCAGATTCCGCGCGCGTAAGACGACGCATAGACGATGTTCGAGTTCGAGGGATCGAGAACAACCTGGCGGACGCCGCGTGGCGAGCACTCCGGAACGGCGTTCAGGAACTGCGCCGCGCGGTTCGCGGCATTGCAGAGGCTTGGGTTCGGCCCGCCGTTGTGAATCAGCGCCCAGGTGGCGCCGCCGTCGGTCGACTTGTAGAGCCCCCACTGGGCGATTCCCGGGACGGGACGCGTGACGCCGGAGCAACAGACCGACGACATGCCGCGGAGCGCCGTCGTCGACCCGACGTAGATCGTGTTCGGATCGCCGGGCTTCACGACGATCGAGCCGATGCCCTTGCCCTGGAACTCCGTCTGGCCGATCGGGCCGCTCCAGGTGTTCCCGCCGTTCGTCGACTTGTAGAGGCCGACGCCGGCGACGCAGCCGGATCCGCAGATGTTCGCTTCGCCCGTCCCGACGTAGACGGTGTTGCCACTCGGGTCGTTCGGGTCGATGTAGACGGACCCCGCAGCGTTGATCCCCAGTGGCCCACCGAGGTACTGCCAGTGCGGCTGGCCCGTCAGGACATTCTTTGCTCGCCAGACCCCGCCTCCCGCAGGCGTGATGTACGCGGTGCAGTTCCCCGGCTTACACGTCTGGCTGATCGCGATCGACGTCGTTCGTCCTCCGGCGACATATCGGTTGGGCACGTAGCTGAACGAGTTCCGGAACGGCGTGAACGGATACAGCGCCTCGCTTGGCCCGACCGATACCCACGCGCCGGTTCCTCCCTTGCCCTTCCCAAAGGATCGGCCCTTGATGGCCGCGAATGCGGATCGAGCCGCCTTCACGTCCGCAACCGAGATCGTGTTGTCGGGATATGCACGCTCGAGGAACGCAGCATCGGCCATCGCAGCCGGGCCCTCGCTGTCGGCGGTTTCGGCCCCTTCTCCACGTTCCGGTGCGGCTTCGAGTCGCTGCGCCACGGCCGGCGGGAGCTCCCCGCCCACAACCCGTTCGCTCGCCGGCGCGCGCGCCGACGACGACGAGTCGCGTAGCCCAGCCGCGAGGATCGCAGCCGCGATCGCCAGGCCGACGAGGGCGGCGATCAGTGCGGGCGTTCGTATAGATCTTGTCGACATCCGTCCCCTCCCCTTGTGGTCGGTCGAGGTGGCACGGACGAGTGAGGCAGCCATTTCGGCGGCTCCACGTCACAATGCTCGGCGAAGATCCCGATCAAGGCGTGGCCGCTCCTAGAAGCCGCCGGCAAAGATCCTCCGGCATGCGCAAGAGGAAGCGGTACTTCGTCTCGCCTGCCACCAGCGCGGGCGACTATAACGAAGCCGCTATCAATCAGGGCGCGGGACTAAGGCGCCACGGCGGCGCCGGCGTCGACGAGGCCGGCTCCATACGCGTCGGTGAAGTCGATCGCGCTCGACGTATCTAGGTGGCAATAGCCGGTCGCGCAAGGCCGGCCGTCGTACGTCGAGGCGGTATCGCTCGGGTCGTTCGGTCCCGTGTAGTTCGTCATCGTCCGGCGGGCGGTCGCCTCGAGCCGGGCGACGAGGGCGACAGGGTCGTGGCGAAGCTCGGGCCTCGCCGAGATCGTCAGCGCGGCAACGCCGAGCGCGTTCGGGGACGACATCGACGTGCCCTGAAGCCAGCCGAACCCGTCGCCCAGCGCCGTGAAGCAGGCGAAGTTGAAGAGCGAGGACTCCTTCGGGTCGGTGCAGATCGCTCCGCCGGCGGCGAGCGCTCCGAGCGAGCCCCAGCCGCCGTACAGGATGTTGCCCGTGCCGCCGTCCCACCCGGGCAGGTTGAAGCGGCGGGCGCCGCCGGGAGCGGCGAGATCGATCCGCGAGCCGTAGCTCGAGTAGTACGCGAGCTGATCGCGGGCGCCGACGTGCATCCCGGTCCCGAACGGATCGTCGGCGGGCGCGGCGCCGTTGCCGTTGTTCGTCGCAGAGACCATCACCACGCCCGGGACGCCCGCGGGTGCCTCGAGCATGCCGCGCCGGTCGAAGTCCGCAGAATTCGCGCCGGGAGACGTGGTCGCGATGCCATCCGGGCCGGTGGAGACGCGACCGACGCCGGCAAGTACTCGCCCGCCGACCGTCATCGTCACACGATCGACGCGGACGTGCTCGTTGCCCGCGGCGGCGAAGATCGTCACCCCGCGCGACCGGCAGTAGCGGACGACGTCGTCAAAGAGAAGGTAGGTCTGCGCCCCGATCGGGTCGGTGGGATCGAGGTAGCCGGTGATCGAGACGTTGACGAGATCGACACCGTCCAAGCACGCCGCCAGGAGCCCCGCGAGAATCCAGTCGGGGAGCGCCCCGAAGCCGGACGCGAGAACCTTGTAGCTCGAAACCTGGACGCGCGGCGCGACCCCGTTCGAGGCGAAGCCGTTCAGCTCGCCGGCAATTCGGCTCGCGACCCAGGTGCCGTGACCCTCTTCGTCACCGGTGCCGCAATCGGTCAGCCCGGCCTGCTTGAGCGCCTTTTCACCGAACTGGCGCTTGAGCGCGGCGCACGGGACGAAGGTCTGTGCCTTTCCGGTGACCTGGTCGTTGAGCTCCTTGTGCGAGGCCTGGATGCCCGTGTCGAGAACGGCGACTCGGACGCTCGGGTCGCCCAGGGTCCTCGACCACGCGGCGGGTACGTCCATCCGCGCGTCGTCCCACTGCAGGATTCCCTCCGGATTCGTCATGCCGAGGAACGACGACGCGTCGTGCCACGGATCCGGGAAGGAGCTCGCGGGCTTACCGAACGTCGGCGACCCGGCTGAACTGCCGCCCTCACTTCCGTCGTGACCGAACGGAGCGTCGAAGCGCGGCTCGGCGAACACGCTCGTCACGCGCGCGTTGGTGTCGATCCGCGCGCGAAAGTCGGGTGCGACCGGCGCCACCGCGAGCGCGCCGACGGGGCTCAGATCGGTGACGACGTCGGCGCCCGCGCCCGCGACCGCCGCCTGCATCTGGGCCGGCGTCGTGCCGGCGGCAAAGCGGACGATCGTGATCCCGAACGGGTTCGCTTTGCTCTTCGCGTAGGCGGGAGCGGCAGCGAGGAACGCCGCAGCGCAGAGAAAAGTCAGAACGAGCCGCTTCACCGCAATCCACGTGTCGGCAGCGGCGCCGCGGAGCTTTACGCCGAGATCACCCGTTCGAAGCCAAAGAAGAGGCCGCCCGAAGGCCCCTGTCAAGCGGACTGCGGTCTATTGACCGCGGCCAGCCTAACCAGGATGCGGTTTCGCCATCGAGCGGTAGTCGAGTGCCCGATCGAGGATTTCCTCGTCGACGCCGGCGTCGCGGGCGACCTCGCGGAGCGGGCGGCCCGAGCTCGCCGCTTCCTTGACGATCTCCGTCGCCTTGTCGTACCCGATGTACGGGTTGAGCGCCGTCGCGGCGGACAGCGTGAGCTCGGCGTAGTGCTCGGCGTTCTCGCGGTTCGCCTCGATCCCGGCGATGCACCTCTCGTTGAAGAGGCGTGAGGCAGCCGCGAGCAGCTTGATCGAGCCGAGCAGGTTGCGCGCGAGCAGAGGCACGAACACGTTCAGCTCGAAGTGGCCCTGCAGGCCGCCAACAGTGATCGCGGTGTCGTTCCCGATCACCTGCGCCGATACCTGGGTGACGACCTCGGGGATGACGGGGTTCACCTTGCCGGGCATGATCGAGCTGCCTTTCTGCAGCTCCGGGAGCCTGATCTCCGCAAGGCCGGCGCGCGGCCCCGAGCCCATCCAGCGCAGGTCGTTGGCGATCTTCGTCAGCGAGACGGCGACGACCTTGAGCGCACCCGAGACCTCCACGAGCGCGTCGCGGGCCGCCTGAGCCTCGAAGGGGTCGGCCGGGGCGAGCACCTGGAGACCCGTTTCGTCGGTGAGCCTGGCACGTACGCGTTCGGCGAACTCGGGATGAGTGTTCAACCCGGTTCCGACTGCCGTGCCCCCGAGCGGGATCTGGCCGAGGCGGTGGAGCGTCACCTCGAGCCTCGAGATCCCCTGGCGCACCTGAGCTGCGTAGCCGCCGAACTCCTGGCCGAGCGTGACGGGGACGGCGTCCATCAGGTGCGTGCGCCCGGACTTGATCACGTCGTCGAACTCGCGTGCCTTCGCCTCGAGCGCTTCGGCGAGACTGCCGAGCGCCGGTAGGAGATCGTGCGTCAGCTCGTCGAGGGCCGCCAGGTGGACGGCGGAGGGGAAGACGTCGTTCGAGGACTGGCCCATGTTGACGTCGTCGTTGGGGTGGACGTCCCCGCCGGCAAGCGCCGCGATCACCTCGTTCGCGTTCATGTTCGACGAGGTCCCCGAGCCGGTCTGGAAGACGTCGATCGGAAACTGATCGTCGAGCTCGCCCGATGCGACGCGGTCGGCGGCGGCCGCGATGCGCTCAGCCTTGTCGGCGTCGAGCAGCCCGAGCTCGGCGTTCACACGCGCCGCGGCGGCCTTGATCCGGCCCAGCCACCGCGCGACGGGCGCGGGAATCGGCTCGCCCGAGACCGGAAAGTTCTCCACCGCCTTACGAGTTTCTCCGCCCCAGAGCTCTCGCTGGGTCTCGGTCTCGGCCATCGGAGGCGAGTCTAGCCGTGCCCCCTAATGATCTAGATCACAAGGCAACGTAGAGACGCCGCCGCTCGGGCGGACGCTCGCGCAGTACCTGCCGGATCTTCTCCGTCAGGTCGGCGACCAAAGCCCAGCCGACGTACTCGCAGCGCGTGCACTCGCCGGCGTCGACATGGGCGTCGTGGCGGGCCGAGACCTCACGGGTGTGACCGCAGCGCAGGCATTCCACGGTGAGCCGCTCCATTGCTGAAGGATCGACCGTTCCGGCGGTCTTGGGTGTCCCTAGGACGAGTGATCGAGCGCAGCCGGGCGCGGCACCTGTGGCGCTTTCAGGGAAAGGCACCCACGGTGCTTGTCCCTACAACCGCTAGCACCCCGGCTCGTCCGGAAGCCGCGGCGCCCTTCAGGAACAGGCGCTCTTCGGTTGGGTGGCCCGCTAGTCGGTCGAGTACTTCGGCTGGACCTTCTCGCCGCGGATCGCGGCGATGGCGTTGTTGGCGGCGATCGCCGCCTCGCCCATGCCGATCGTGATCAGGGTGATCTTCCCGGGATAGCCGGCGACGTCGCCCGCCGCGTAGACGCCGGGAAGGTTCGTCTCGCAGCTCGTCGGGTCGACCTTGATCTGCCGCTTGCCCTCGAGCTCGAGTCCCCAGTCGGCGATCGCGCCCAGGTGCGAGTGAAAGCCGAGCAACGTGATCAGGGCGTCGCACTCGACCTGCTCGGTCTCGCCGCTCTCGGTGTTCTCGACCGTGACCGCGCTGATGTGCCCGTCACCGTGAACGGCGCGGACCTCGTAGGGGGTCAGGATTCTGACCCGGCCATCCGTCTCGAGCTTCTTCGCCTCGTTCACCGACGTCTCGAGCGCTCGGAACTTGTCCCGGCGATGCACGAGGGCGATCGGATGCTTGGCCGTGTCCTGGAGTCCCAGCGTCCAGTCGAGCGCACTGTCGCCGCCGCCGACGATGACACACGTGCGATCGCGGAACACGTCCTTCTCGCGGACGAAGTAGTGCAGTCCCTTGCCCTCCCAGGCATCGATGTCCTCGATGCCGAGCTTCCGCGGCTCGAACGCTCCGTGACCGGCCGTGATGATCAGCGCGCGGCTCATGTACGGCCCCCCCTTGTCCGTCGTGACCGAGAGCAGCTCCTCGCCGTTCTGGCTCAGGCGCTCGAGCGTCTGAACCTCCTCGCCGAGCAGGACCTCAGGCTCGTACTGGAGCCCCTGCTCCGCGCAGAGCTCGACGAGCGCTTGTCCCTGGATCTTCGGATGGCCGGCGACGTCGTAGACGTGCTTCTCCGGATAGACCGCCGCGACCTGGCCGCCGATCTGCTCGAGGCTTTCGATGATGCGAACCGAGGCATCGCGATGCCCCGCGTAATACGCGGCGGCGAGCCCTGAAGGACCCGCCCCGAGGATCGTGATGTCGGCGACGTCGCTCACGCCCGGATGCTAGCGAGGGCTTTGCGGCTAAACGCAGTCGGCGGCTTCGAAATCGACGTGGCCGCGACCGGGCTGGCAGCGCTGCGTGCGCACCGCCGATTCGAGCCGCCACTTCGTACCTTCCGGCGTGAAGCGAAGGACGTCCCGGGTCGCACGCACCGAGTCGTCCGCGAGCCCGTCCAGAACGACGGTGACCGTGGTGGGCCCGCCGCCTTCCGGCGACGACTCCGCCTGGGTCGTCGTCAGCGCGACCTGGAACTGG
>DASQWX010000036.1:0-27127 GCA_035640035.1 Gaiellaceae bacterium | reverse complement strand
TAGATGATCTGAACCTTGACGGTCGAGCCGGCGTCGCCGCGAACGAGGAACCGCATCTTGCTCGAAAGCACGGAGATGCACATTCCAGGGCTCGTCGCCGAGGCGCCACTGAGCAGCGACAACGAGGCCTTGTCCGTTCTGCTGTGCACGTAGTACGACTCGTTGCCGTTCACGCCACGTGCGCCACCGCTCAGGCTCCAGCCGCTCCCGCCCGACTCGAAGCCGCCGTCCGGAGCGAACGCGTAGTACGCATAGTCATTCCAGGCTGCAAACGGCGTCGAAGTCGGGGACGGGCAGGCGAGCCCGAGGCCCGCTGAGGCCGGAGCGGCTCCCGCCGCCATTGCGATCGCACCGCCGACGAGGCCGAGAGCGAGCGTCGCTCTCGCACGTCGCACGAAAGAATTGAGTGCCACAGAAGTCCTCCTCAAATAACCGCAGTCGATGACCCAGATTTCCTGCTCTCACTTTGGCTGTGGGGGGAGTGGTGGCATCCCCCGGTGAGGGGATTCGCAATGCGAGTCAAGGACAGCCCGCGGTGGGCCGATACCGTGGAACATGGCGGCGTCGGTCGCGACTGGATCTCCCTTGCCCGAAAGCGGCGTGCTTTCGGGCGGCCCTGACGCCCAAGCCGATGCCCTGATCGAGCAGTCGCGGCAACTGGCCGCCACCCCGCTCGGCGACCGAGACCGCCTTGCCTCGCTCCTGCTCGCCGCGCCCTTCCTGGCGGTGGCGGTTGCGCTTGCGATCCTTGTTGACTCGTCCCGCCACGTAGGGCTCGGGACATATCTGGTCTTCATCGGCTCCTACGCGCTCGCCTCTCGAATCGACTTCGAGATCGGAACCGGATCCGCGGTGCCCACGCAGCTCGTGCTCGTACCAATGCTCGCTCTCCTTCCGGTGCAGGACGTGCCGCTCCTCGTGGTGACGGCCCTGTTGCTCGGCGGCTTGCCGGACTACATGCGAGGCCGGGTTCCGGTCGCCCGCAGCGTCCTGCGCTTCGTGAATTCCTGGCACGCCGTCGGTCCGGCGCTGGTTCTAATCGCAGCGGGCCAGCCGGAGCCGACACCGCGACACCTGCCGATCTACGCGCTTGCGGTCGTTGCGCAGTTCGGGTTCGACTTTGGCAGCACGGCTTTGCGGGACCGCATCGGGCTTGGAGTCGCTCCTTTGAGCCTCGTTTCGTTCATGGTCTGGATCTGGGCCGTCGATCTGGCCCTGACGCCGGTCGCGATCGTCGCGGCTCTCGGATGCATCAGCGATCCCTGGCTAGTCGTCTTCTCGCTCCCGTTGATGGGGCTGCTGGCTTACTTTGCGCGCGAGCGCCAGGTCCGCATCGACCATGCGCTGGAGCTCAGTCACGCATACCGCGGCACCGCCATGCTCCTGGGGGACGTTGTCGAAGCGGACGACGCTTACACCGGCAGCCATAGCCGAGACGTCGTCTCGCTCGTGCTCGACGTCGCCGGCAGGATGGGGCTGGACGCGGTCGAGCAAAGGGATGCGGAGTTCGCGGCGCTTCTGCACGACATCGGCAAGATCAAGATCCCGGGCGAGATCATCAACAAGCCGGGGAAGCTCACCGACGAGGAGTGGGCGATCATGAAGACGCACACCATCGAAGGCGAGCGGCTGCTGTCTCCGATCGGCGGGATCCTCGCCAACGTCGGGCGGATCGTCCGTTCTTGCCACGAGGACTGGGACGGGACCGGCTATCCGGATGGGCTGCTCCGCGAGGACATCCCGCTCGTCGCGCGCATCGTCCGCGTGTGCGACGCCTTCAGCGCCATGACGACCGATAGGTCTTACCGCAAGGCCCGCCCCGTCGAGGAGGCGGTCGCCGAATTACGGCGCTGCGCCGGCACCGACTTCGACCCGGCCGTCGTCGAGGCTCTCGCAGCCAGCGTGACGGCCGCCTGATCTCGCTCGGACGAGCGACTCCGGCGTCAGCGGCGTCCACCGCGCGACCCTCGCGGGGTTCGCGCCGTTAGCTCCTCTAGTTTCCGGCGCGGCTTAGGAACAGGATCCTCCCGAGACACGGGTTCGAATCAGGTATGCCCCCCTCCTCGTGTCGGCGCCCCGTCTCCAGGCGCCGCTAGTCTGCGCGCCGATGACGGGCAGACCCGTGCGAAAAGTTTTTGCCCTGACGGTCATCGGGCTCGCCATCGCTGCGACGGCCTACGGCTCCTCCGGCCGCCGGGCCGCTGATCCGGAGCTCGTCCATTTCGTCTCGCGGCCCGACCTGACGCCGCCCGCCGTGACGATCGACGTCGCGACGAAGCGCGCGGCGCCGGGCTACATCTTCATCGCGCCGAAGAAGATCGTCCCCGAGGGGCCGCTGATCCTGGACAGCATGGGCCGCCCCGTATGGTTCCACCCGCAGAGGCAGGGCGCGGCCGACTTCCGCGTCCAGCGCTACCGCGACCGGAAGGTGCTCACCTGGTGGGAGGGCCGCTCCGAGAACGGCATCGGCAGCGGCCACTACGTGATCTACAACGCCGCCTACCGGCGGATCGCCGTTCTCAACGCTGGAAACGGGCTTGCCGGCGACGAGCACGAGTTCACGATCACGCCGCGCAACACCGCGCTGATCACGTACTACCAACAGCGCAGCGACACCTGGGACTCCGGCTTTCAGGAGCTTGCGATCCCGAGCGGCCGGGTGCTCTTCCAGTGGAGCGCACTTGCCCACGTCCCACTCTCCGAGTCGTACGCTCAGCCGAGAAACAACCAGCCGTTCGACTACTTCCACATCAACTCGGTCGCGCTGGGCCCGGACGGGAACTACCTCATCTCGGCGCGGAATACCCGCTCCCTCTACGACATCAACCGGCGAACCGGGGCGATCCGGTGGCGGCTCGGCGGCAAGCGGAGCGATTTCGCCATGGGGCCCGGGACGACGTTCAACTGGCAGCACGACGCGCGCTGGCGCTCGCGGAACACGATCTCGCTCTTCGACAACGGCGCCAACCCGGCCGTCGAGAAGGAGTCGCGCGCGCTGCTCCTTCGCGTCGACGTCCGCGGGCGCAAGGTCAGGCTCCTGCACGCCTACGTCCATCCTGAAGGCTTGCTCTCGGGCAGTCAGGGGAACATGCAGATGCTCGCGAAGGGCCACGTCTTCGTCGGCTGGGGCCAGAACCCGTGGTTCACCGAGTTCGACGCGGGGGGCAACGTCGTCTACGACGGGCACTTTGCGAAGGAGGCCGACTCCTACCGCGCCTACCGCCTCAACTGGCACGGCCGGCCGGCGACCCGGCCCGCCGTCGTCGCGCGCAGGAGCGGCGGGCGCGTGACGCTCTACGCGAGCTGGAACGGGGCGACGGACGTGAGGCGCTGGCAGGTCCTGGCAGGCCCTAGCGCGCGCAGGCTGAAGCCGGTCCGAACCGTCAGCCGGACGGGATTCGAGACGAGCATCGAGCTGAAGAGCGGCGCGAGGCTCTTCGCCGTCAAAGCCGTGGGGCGCGGGAACGCCGGTCGGGCGTCGGCCGCGGTCGCGCCCTCTTAGGCGCCGAGCTCTTTGAGCAGAGGCGCGGTGTCGAGTGCCTGGTATCCGAGCCGCGACGCGATCTCCTCGCTCGACGGGCGCGTCCCCTCGGCGAAAAGGGTACGGAGGTGCTCGCCGGTCTCGGCCGTGCGCCACCAATCGTCGCCAAGCTCGCGCACGAGGTAGTCGCGCAGCTGAGCGGAGCGGATCCACGCACGGAGATAGTCGGCTGAATAAAAGCCTGCGTCCATGTCCGCGAGGTACGCGTCAGCGCGGTAGCCGACGCCGGTTGCCTGTGTCAGGCGCTCCTCGTATCCCTCGGAGCCGCCGCCGTCCTCGCCGAACCGCGCCCAGAAGTCGAGCTCGAACTGCAGCTTTGCGGTGTAGCGACGGAACAGCAGCGCCTCGAGGAAGGTCGTCGCTTCCGCGTTCTGCGCTGCCTCCTCGCCGGAGAGCCCGAAGTAATGCGCGTGCCATTCCGGCTCGCGGGTGATCGCCTCGAAGATGTACGAGTAGATCTCGGTCAGCGCGTGGTCGCGCGAGAGGTTGCGGAACGTGTACGGCAGACTCGGATCGCATCCCGCGTAGTGGAGGGCGTGTCCGGCCTCGTGCAGGAAGGCCTGGTAGTCGTGAAGTCCTCCCTGAGCGCGCGTGATCAGGTGGACGACGGTCGGCGGGTCGGACGGAATCACGCAGGCACGCGGCGACTTCTGGGGGCGGTCGTCGAGGTCGAGCCGGACGTTCGGGTCGTCCTCGAGGTCGAAGCCGAGCCGCTTGATCGTGTCCATGCAGACCTCGACGGCGCGATCCTTCGTGTAGGTCGACTCGAGCGGCGACAGCCGCCGGAGGTACGCGACGTGGTACGAAGAGGGCAGATCGGCGCGCTCCGGGCCGAGCAACCGCTCGAACCACCGGTCCCGTAGCAGCATGTAGGCCTCGGCCGCGCGCTCGCTCACCTGCGCCAACGCAGCCTCGAGCTCGCGCAGCGACACCCCCTTCTCCTCTTCGTTCCGGGCGATCATGTCCGGCTCGCCCGAGATCTCCGCCTCGAGCTCCTCGCCGGCACGCAGGACGTCGA
This sequence comes from Gaiellaceae bacterium, assembly GCA_035640035.1. GTDB lineage: Bacteria > Actinomycetota > Thermoleophilia > Gaiellales > Gaiellaceae > 13-2-20CM-68-14. The sequence continues at coordinate 22,568 of DASQWX010000036.1, read as the reverse complement.
GCCGCTCGGGGTTGAACTCGGCGGAACGGTCCCCTGTCACGCGGCCGAGCTCTTCGCGGTCACGGTAACCGGCGAGCACAGCGAGCTTCGCCTGCGCGGACCGAATCGGCAGCTCCTCGCCCTTGAACTCGACGCGCGCCGCAAGTACGGCGTTTTCGAGCGCGTCCTCGCGCTCTGCCATCTCCGCTGCGACGACGCCCGCCTCACACGTCTTCCGGAGGCGGTAGAGCCGTTCGCGCTCGTCGCCTTCCGGCGTCGCCTCCTCGGCCGAGCGGAGCGCATCGAGCTGCTCGCGGGAGAAGAGATCCCGGTAGCGAGCCACGATTTCGGCACGCTCCGAGACCTCCTTCTCGCCGACGCGGACTGCGCGTCCCTCCTCGGAACGTTCGAAGAGGTAGCGGCGGAGGTGGGACTCGTACTCCGCGGGGGTGCGGACTGCGGTGACGCTCATGGGCGCTGCAATCTACCGGAGCGCGCTCCGGCGGCCGCGGCTACGAGCCGGGCAACCGTCTCGGTCAGCTCGTCGAGCGTGAACGGCTTCCGCACGACCGCGTCGACCTGCGCCCGGCGCTTCTCATCGGCTTCGTAGCTTCCGCTGAAAAGGGCGACGCGCTGGGCATCGACGTGGTCGAGAAGCGCGAACCCGTCCTCGGAGCCGACGTGGACATCGAGGAGGACGACATCGATCGGCTCGTCGCGCAGAAGCTCTTTCGCCCTCGAAACAGTCGCCGCCTCGAGCACCCGATACCCCTCGAGCTCGAGGTTGACTCGGCAGAGCATTCTCAGGCTCTCGTCGTCGTCGACGACGAGCACGGTCTGTGGCGCGTCGGCCATGTCGGCGGCGGCGATAGTAGCGGTAAGATCGCGACGTGAGACCTGGCGTCGCGACCGGGCAGCGCGGAGGCTACGCAGAAGCGCTGACCGGTCTCTGGAAACGCCTCTCCTGGGCGCTGACCGAGCTCGAGTCGATCGCGGCCGAGCCGAACGAGCTTTTCGACGAGGACGCGGTCCTCGAGCGGCTGCCGCCCTTGCAGTACGCGCTTCATGCGGCGAGCGAGCTCGCGCTCGGCCTCCGTCCTCCCGCCGGGGCCGAGGCCGCGCACGCGGAGCTCGCGGCGGCGCTCGCCGGCGCTCGCGACGCGACTGCCGAAGTCGCCGAGGTGCTGGAGCAAGGCGGCGCGGTCCTTGCCGAGGCGCTGCTGCCCGAGTGGCGAGGAGCGCTCTTCCGCGTACGGCTCGCGCGGCTGCGCGTCGCGACGCCGAAGCCGCTTCCCGCCGAGCCCGCCGGCCGGCACGATCTCCCCGGACGCGGAGACGCGCTCGCCGCGACGTCGCTCGCGCTCAGCGGAGCCGCACTTTTCGCCGCCGGCGCGACCCTCGCGCTCTGGCCGGTTTGGGCGCTCGGCCTGGCCCTCTTTGCGGGCGGGTTGCTGGTCTATACCCCACGCCCGTAACCGGGTCGCGAGCTGTCCCGTTTATTGCTGAGAAGTCGTAAAGTCGCCTGCCGTGCGACTTCCAATGAAGGAGCTGCTACCCCGTCCGACCACGCAATTCCGCCGGCGCGCCTGGCTCGACTTTCAGCGCGCGCTCGATCCGCTCGCGCCACCCAGGCCCTTGGCCGGGGCGTTGATCCGGGCGATCGACTCCTCCTTTCCGAGCACCTCGAGGCTCTCGAACAGGCCCGGCGAGACGTCGGAGCCCGTCAAGGCGAGACGGATGGGTCGAAAGGCCTGACGCGGCTTGAGGCCGAGACGCTCCGCGAGCTCGCGGAGCACCGGCTCGATCGCCGCCGCCTCGAACGGGTCGACCTCGGCCAATGCCTCGGCGGCCGCCGGCAAGACGAGGCCGTCCTCGGGAGGCTCCTGCGGCGTCACCGGCTCGAAGAAGAAGCGCGCGAACTCGGGGAACTCGCCGAGTGTTGTGATCTTCTCCTGCACGAGCGGCGCTACCTTGCGGAGCCGCTCCTCGTTCCAGTCGTACCCCTGCTCCCGCAGATAGGCGACGAGCCGGTCCGCATATTCGCGCGGCGATAAGGCGCGCAGGTAAACGCCGTTCATGTGCTTGAGCTTCTCGTAGTCGAAGGTCGCGGCGCTCTTGCCAACCCGCTCGAGCGAGAACCGTTCGATCAGCTCCTCTCGGGTCATCAGCTCGGTGTGGTCGTCGTAGCTCCAGCCCAGGAGCGCCAGGTAGTTCACGATCGCCTCCGGGATGAACCCCTGACTCCGGAACTCCTCGACCGTGATCGCACCGTGTCGCTTCGAGAGTTTCTTGCCGTCCGGGCCGTTCAGGAGCGGCACGTGCGCGTAGCGGGGGAGCTCGTCGCCGAGAGCACTCAGGATCTGAAGCTGCTTGGGTGTGTTCGAGACGTGGTCTTGCCCTCGAATCACGTGCGTGATTCCGTCGAGCAGATCCTCGAGCGGGGAGACGAAGTTGTACGTCGGCCGGCCGTCGGAGCGGACGATGACGACGTCCTCGAGCTTCTCGTTCGGGTAGTCGATCCGGCCAAGGATGATGTCGTCCCACGCCGTGACCCCCTCGTCCGGCATGCGGAAGCGGATCGCGCCCTCGTCCTCGTAGGCCCCGCCGTCGTCGACGAGCCGGCGGGCGACCTCCTGCGCCTTCCCCATCCGGTCGAGCTGGAAGGTGACCTCGCCGTCCCAGTTGAGCCCGAGCCAGCGCAGTGACTCCAGAATCCGGTCGGTCGCCTCCGCGACCTCGCGGCTCGTGTCCGTGTTCTCGATTCGGAGTCGGAATTCCCCGCCTTCGTGGCGTGCGAAGAGCCAGTTGAAGAGCGCCGTGTGAACACCCCCGATGTGGAGGAAGCCGGTTGGGCTCGGCGCGAAGCGGACTCGGGCGGGCACGCGAGTAGCGTACTGCCGTGGCCGAGCGGGTCCTGACGCTGCGCGAGCTCAACCGGACGTTGCTCCTCCGGCAGCTGCTTCTGCAGCGCGCCTCGCTGTCGCCCGTGCGGGCGATCGAGCGGCTGGCAGGCTTGCAGGCGCAGTTCGCGCCGGCGCCGTACCTCGCTCTGTGGGCCCGCCTCGAAGGCTTCCGCCGGGAGGCGCTCGAGCGCGCCCTGCGGCGCGACGCGGTGCTCAAGGCGACCCTGATCCGGGCGACGCTCCATCTGGTGAGCGCGCGCGACTATCCGTACTTCCGGGCGGCAGTCGGCGAAGCGGCGCGCACGATTCGGACCCGCGGCACGGAACCCCCGTCGCCGGCCGCCGTGCGGCGGGCAGTCGCACTCGCCCGCGAGCAGCCGCGGACGCGGCGGCAGCTCTACGACGTGCTCGGCTATCGGGAGCGGGTCGATCCGCTGGTGAACCCGCATCCGCTCCGGCAGCTCCACTGGCTGTTGAGCGAAGGTCGCCTCGAGCAAACGGCCGAGACCGCGATGTGGGAGCCGGCACGGGTGACGAGATTCAGGGCACTCCAGTACGAGCTGCCTTCCCCCGTCGAGGGGCGCGCCCACGTGATCCGGCGTTACCTGAGCGCGTTTGGACCGGCGTCGCGCGCGGATCTCGCCTCCTGGAGCGGCGTCCCGAGGCGCGAGCTCGACCCCGCGCTCGAGGCGATGCGCCTACGGACGTTCCGCGACGAGAGCGGTCGCGTGTTGCTCGACCTGCCACGAGCGCCGCTCGCCGCGGGCGACGAACCGGCACCGCCGCGCCTCCTCGCGCCGTTCGACGAGATCGTCCTGGCGCACAAGGACCGGACGCGGATCATCGGGGACGACCATCGTCCGAGCGTCATCTGGGGCTCGGACGTCGCGTCGACGTTCTCAGTCGACGGGTTCGTCGCCGGAACGTGGCGCCGAGACGGCCACCGCGTAGTGCTCGAGCCGTTCGACCCCCTGCCGCGGTCGGCGCGGCGGGAGCTCGAGGACGAGGCACGGCGGCTCGAAGCCTGGCTTCGCTAGCGTCAGCCGTCGTGCAGCTCGGCGCCCACGTTTCGACCTCCGGCGGGATACACACGGCCATCGACCGGATCGAGGCGATGGACGGCGACTGCGTCCAGATCTTCACCCAGAGCCCGCGTACCTGGCGGCCGACCAACCACGATCCGGCCAATTTCGAGCGCTTCAAGGAGCGCCGCGCCGAAGCCGGCATCGACGGCGTTCTCTGCCATGCGCTCTATCTCATCAACCTCGCCAGCCCGGACGACGGGATCTACGAGAAGTCGGTCGCGGCGCTCGAGAACACGGTCGACGTCGCCTGCGGAATCGAAGCGGACGGGGTCGTCTTCCACGTCGGCTCCCACCAGGGTGCGGGTCTCGACGTCGGGCTGAAGCGCGTCGTGCAGGCGCTGCGGAAGGCGCTGAAGCGCTGCTCGGAGACCACCTGGCTCCTGATGGAGAACTCCGCCGGCGCCGGCGGCACCATCGGCCGTTCGATCGAAGAGCTCGCGCAGCTTCACGACGCGCTCGATGCGCACGAGCGACTCGGCATCTGCCTCGATTCCTGCCATCTCTACGTCTCCGGCTATGACGTCACCCAGCGGAAGGAGCTCGACCACGTGCTCGCCGAGGTCGACGACACGATCGGCCTCGAACGGCTCCGCGCCCTGCATGTGAACGACTCGAAGGCGCCGCTCGGCTCGAACCGCGACCGGCACGAGAACATCGGCGACGGCATCCTCGGCCGCGATCTCGGCGTCTTCCTCTCTCACCCCAAGCTCCAGCGGCTGCCGGCCTATCTCGAGGTCCCCGGCACAGACGGGCACGGGCCGGACGCTGAGCAGGTCCGCAGGCTGAAAGCGCTACACGCGCGGGCTATGAAGACGCGGCGGGCGGCCGGATCTGCGCGAACACCCGGAAACTCGGCTCGCCGACAGGCAGCTCGTAAAACTCGGGGTTGAGGCAGCCGACGTCCTCCGTGCGGCTGTCGTAGCAGCTCTCGACCTCGACGCGGCACATCGGCAACGGCCTGTGGGCCGCCTTGACCGCCCCGAACTCGCCCGTCGCCTCGGCGGCCCGAAGCAGGTCGAAGTCGATCTCGACGTCGAAGACCTTCTGCATGCAGCCGACGTATGTGTGGCCGAACTCCTCGTACGAGTAGAGAAAAGAGCAGCCCCGCTCGACGCACGCGGCCGGATAGACGACCTTGTCGCAATGGACACCGCAGCGCCGGCACTCGACCTCGTCCTGCGGGTGGAGCGGCAGCTCAGTCGCCCGCGTGACGAGGTCGCGCTTGGTCTCCATGTGTGAATTCTGGGTGAACGCGCACGCCCTCCGCAAGACTTGACAAGGCGGCTGTGACGGGGTAGTCGCGGACTCAGGCCGCCGTCGCGAGCCGGTCCAGGACGTTCAGGACGTCCATCTGCGTGAAGGCCTGGAAGTCCGGCACGCCGCCGTCGGGATGCTCGTCGGCGCGGAACCAGAGCGCCTGGATCGTGGTCATCCCCAGCTCGTTCGCGCCCCGAATGTCCTCGTAGAGGCGATCACCGACGAAGACGGCGTCCGCGGCCGCGACGCCGAGCGACTCCAGTGCGTGCTCGAAGATCGCGGGATGTGGCTTCCGCTTGCCGATCTCGGATGAGAAGACCGCGACGTCGAGCCGCTCGGCGAGCCCCATCTGCTCGAGGTCTCGATGGAGGAGCCAGCCGGGGTCGAACGCGTTCGAGACGAGCCCGAGCTTGAATCCTCGCTCGCGCAGCGACTCCAGCAGCGCCGGCGTATGCGCCGCCGGCTGGCGGGCGGGGTCCCAGGCCGCGTGCTCGGCCTCGAGGAACCGCGTCAGCTCGTCGTCCGTGACCTCGACGCCGAAGTCGTCGAGCAGCCGCCGCACGAGACCCGGATACTCGAGCTCCTCGACGGTTCCGGGAATCCAGAAAAACGGCTCGTAGCGTTCGCGAAAATGAGCCGCCACCCGCCCGACCTCGGGGAGGTCGTCACGCTCGAGAGCGGCGAGGCCGGCCCGATGGCCGGCTTCCACGAGCGCCTCGTCGTAGACGAAGCGCATCAACGTGTCTCCCCAGTCGAAGAGGACAGCCGCCGGCACGCCGTTAGGGTATCGGCGTGGCGCGAAAGCTCCTTTGGGCGTCTCTCGCGCTCGCTCCGATCACCTTCATCGTCGACTTCGGCGTCCATCCGGGCGACGTGGCGCTGTTCGTCCTCGCGGCGGCTTCGCTCGTCCCGCTCGCCTGGCTGATCGGCGAGTCCACGGAGCACGCCTCCGAGCACACGGGCCCGGGGATCGGCGGCTTCCTGAATGCGAGCTTCGGAAATGCGCCCGAGCTGATCATCTCGATGTTCGCCGTCGCTGATGGTCTCCCGAACGTCGTGCGTGGGTCGCTCGCCGGAAGTGTGATCTCGAACCTGCTGCTCGTCCTCGGTGTCGCGATGGCTGCGGGCCAGACGGGCAGGCGAATCGATCGCAACTCGCTCCTGCTCCAGCTAGGCCTGGTCGCCGTCGCAGTCGTGCTCTTCGTTCCGGTGTCGATCGCCGGCTGGCACGGAAGCCCCGACCGTCACTCATTGGCGGTCGCGACTGCCCCGATCGCGGCCGTTCTGCTCGTCGTCTACCTCGTCGTCCAAACGATGCAGCTGCGCAGCTTTCAGCGCCGTCACGCCGCCTCCGCCCACGAGGAGCAGGCGGGCACGTGGTCGCTGCCGCGCGCGCTCGTCGCCCTCGGTCTCGCGACCGGAGCGACTGCCGTCATCAGCGAGATCCTCGTCCACTCGATCGATGGTTTCGCGGAGGCAGCCGGGCTCACCCAGTTCTTCATCTCGATCGTGATCGTGGCCGTCGTCGGCAACGCGGCCGAGCATGGCGGCGCGATCGTGATCGCACGTCGCGGCAAGATGAGGCTCGCCACCGAGATCGCCGTCTCCTCGAGCGCCCAGGTCGCTGTCTTCGTCACGCCCGCGATCGCGGCGCTTTCGTGGGCCGTAACCCCTGCGCTCCCGCTCGCTTTCCGATGGGAAGAGATCGCTGCGATGGCCTTCGCGACGGTGGTCGTCGCCGCAGTCGTCTTCGACGGCTGCTCGAAGCGCTGGCAAGGGCTCGCGCTGGTCGGGCTCTACGCGGCGCTCGTCGTCGGCTTCGGCTTCGCGGGCGATCGCTGAAGACCGAGCGCGCCCGGGATCAGCTCGATCGCCCGGTCGATGTCGGCGTCGTCGATATCGAGGTGCGTGACCGCCCGCAGGACGCCCGGATGCGCCGTCGCGGAGAGCCCGACGCCGGCGTCGGCCACCCTCGCGAGGGCGTCGCCTACCTCGAGGCCGACCGAGCCGACGTCGATCTGGACGAAATTGGTCTCGATCTGGTCGCGATCGACGGGCACGCCCGCGGCGTGTAGGCCCTCGCCGAGCCGCCGGGCGCGCTCGTGGTCGTCGGCCAGCCGATCGAGGTTGTGATCGAGGGCGTAGATGCCGGCCGCGGCGACAATGCCGGCCTGCCGCATCGCCCCGCCGAACTGGTGCTTGAGACGCCGCGCCCGGACCATCAGCTCGTGAGAGCCGGCGACGAGCGCACCGAGCGGACAGCCGAGCCCCTTCGAGAGGCAGATCGTGACCGTGTCGAACCGTGTCGCGATCTCGGCCGCGGGAACGGCGGCCGCCGTCGCCGCGTTCATGATGCGCGCTCCGTCCAGGTGGACGGACAGGTCGAGCTCGCGGCAGGCTGCGACGAGCGCCTCGATCTCGTCGAGCGGCCAGACCCTCCCGCCCGAGGCGTTGTGGGTGTTCTCGATTGCGACGACACGGGTGCCGGGAGTGTGGGTCCCGTCGGTTCGGCGGACCATTCGCTTCACCTCGTCCGGCCCGAACCGCCCGACGCGGCTCCGGATCGGCCTCGTCATCAGGCCGGCGAAAACCGCGGGTCCACCGAGCTCCGAGACGAGGATGTGGGCGTTCTCCTCGGCGATGAGCTCGTCGCCCGGCTGCGACAGCGTCCGTAACGCGATCTCGTTCGCCATCGTCGCCGTCGGCACATAGACCGCCTCGTCCTGGCCGAGGAGAGCGGCGATTCGTCGCTCGAGCTCGTTGACGGTCGGGTCTTCACGGCGCTGCTCGTCGCCGACTTCGGCGTTCGCCATCGCTTCACGCATGCCGCGGCTCGGCTTCGTCTTCGTGTCCGAGCGCAGATCGATCACGTGCCTATTCTGCAGACGTGGACCTCGCCGGCCTCGATGCGGCCCTGGAACGCCTCGGCGAGCCAGGTTTCCGAGCGCGGCAAGTCTGGTTGTGGGTCGCCCGCGGTGCGCATGGGTACGACGAGATGACGAACGTCCCCACCGCCGTGAGGAGCACGCTCGCCGAGGAGCTGCCGTTCTCGACACTCGCGCGCGAGCACGAGGCTCGCTCGCGCGACGGAACGGTCAAGGCGCTGTTCCGAACTGCGGACGGGCACCCGGTCGAAGCCGTTCTGATGCAGTTCCGCGACGGGCGTCGCTCCGTCTGCGTCTCCTCGCAGAGCGGCTGCCCGCTCACGTGCACGTTTTGCGCCACCGGCCGGATGCGGTTCCGAAGGAACTTGTCGGCGTCCGAGATCCTCGACCAGGCGCTCCACTTCCGCCGCGCTGGGGCGATCGACCACTGCGTCTTCATGGGCATGGGCGAGCCGATGTTCAACGTCGATGAAGTGGTCGCGGCCGCCCGTCGGCTTCCCGACCTCGGCGTCACACACCGTCGGACGACCGTGTCGACCGTCGGCTGGCTGCCGGGTCTCAGCAAGTTCGTCGACGAGGTCGAAGAGCCCGTCAGGCTCGCGCTCTCGCTCCACGCCGCCGAGCCTGCGCTCCGGTCCCAGCTGATGCCGGTCAACAAGCGTTATCCACTTCCGGACGTACTTGCCGAATGCCGGCGTTATTTCACGCTCCGGCGACGGAAGGTCTTCGTCGAGTACGTGATGCTCGCGGGCGTCAACGATCGTATCGAGCAGGCGCGCTCGCTTGCCGGGCTGCTCGATGCGCGTGCCTTCAAGGTGAATCTGATCCCCTACAACCCGACCGGCGCGTTCACCGGGTCGACGCCGAAGGCGATTGCTGCCTTCGAGGCGGAGTTGCGGCGGGAGGGGATCCCGACGACGATTCGTCTGACCCGCGGGCGCGACATCGCCGCGGCCTGCGGTCAGCTCGCCGCGGGCGGCTAGCCATGTCGTTTCTCCCGCACGAGCCCGACGATCAGCGGCACCTGCAAGAGGTACGCGAGGAACCCGGCGAGCACGATCGCACCAGCGATCAGATGCCCGCGCGATAACGCGATCGCGGCGACGGCTCCGAGAACGGCGCGGACGGCGAGCGCCAGCGGATAGCGGAATCCGAGGGCTACCAGGATTCCCCAGACGGCGAGCCAGCCCGAAAGCGAGTGTGGACTTCCTCGCGGCGACAGCAAGGCATCGAGCCTCCGCTCCAGCCGCGAGTCGCTGCCGATCAGGCTCCCTTCTGGGCCTCGAGTTGACGCGGCTCGGTCACGGGACCGGGCTCCTCGTGGTCTTCGAAGCGGTAGCGGACGATCGGGCTCTTGGCCGCCCGCACCTCGTCGAGCCGCTTGACCGGCCTCACGTGTGGCGCTTCCTTCAGCACCTCGGGCTGCTCGGCCGCCTCCTGCGCGATCGCGAGCATCGCGTCGGCGAAGGCATCGAGGGTCTCTTTCGGCTCCGTCTCGGTCGGCTCGATCATCAGCGCCTCGGGAACGATCAGCGGGAAGTAGGTCGTCGGCGGATGGAAGCCGTAATCCATCAACCGCTTGGCCACGTCGAGCGTCGTCACGCCGTGCTCTCGTTTCAAGCGCCTCCCGGAAAGGACGAACTCGTGCATGCAGAGGCGGTCGAACGGAACCTCGTACTCGTCCTTCAGCCGCGCCAGGAGGTAGTTCGCGTTCAGAACCGCGACCTCTGACATCTCCTTCAGATCCGGCCCGAACGAGCGAATGTACGCATACGCACGGACGAAGACCCCGAACGGCCCGCAGAAGCCGCGCACCTTGCCGATCGTCTTCGGCCGCTCGTAGTCGAGCCGGAACGCGCCGCCATCGCGCACGACGGCAGGCACGGGCAAGAACGGCTCGAGGCGGTCGCGAACCGCGATCGGCCCGCCCCCCGGGCCGCCGCCGCCGTGCGGCTGCGAGAAGGTCTTGTGCAGGTTGAAGTGGACGATGTCGAAGCCGAAGTCGCCCGGGCGCGAGATCCCGCAGATCGCGTTCAGGTTCGCGCCGTCGTAGTACATCAGCGCACCGGCCTCGTGGAAGATCCTCGTGATCTCCTCGATTCCCTCGTCGAAGAGCCCGAGGGTCGAGGGATTCGTCAGCATCAGCCCGGCTGTCTGCGGCCCGACCTTGACGCGGAGGTCGTCGATGTCGACGTTTCCACGACGGTCGGTCTTGACGTCGACGAGCTCGTAGCCCGCCATCGTCACGCTCGCGGGGTTCGTCCCGTGCGCGCTGTCGGGAATCACGATCTCGCGGCGCTGTTCCCCCTCGCCACGATCGGCGAAGTAGGCGCGCATCAAGAGCAGTCCCGTCAGCTCTCCCTGCGAGCCCGCGGCCGGTTGGAGCGAGACCGCCGGGAGGCCGGCGATCTCCGCAAGGATCTCCTGCAGGCGCCACATCAGCTCGAGCGCGCCCTGGGAAGCCTCCTCCTCTTGCAGCGGATGGAGGTCGCGGAAACCCGGGAGGCTGACGATGCGCTCGTTGACGCGCGGGTTGTGCTTCATCGTGCACGAGCCGAGCGGGTAGAAGCCGGTGTCGATACCGAAGGTCCGGTCGGCGAGCGCTGTGAAGTGCCGAACCACCTCCGGTTCCGACACCTCCGGCAAGCGCGGCGGTTCCGAGCGCCGCAGCTCGTCCGGCACCTCGGCCGGGGGCACGGCGGGCCGCGGCAACGAGGAGGAGCGGCGGCCCGCTTCCGACTTTTCGTAGATCAGCTTCACGCGGCCAACACCTCCGCGAGGCGGTCGATCTCGTCGGTCGTGCGCTTCTCGGTCACGGCGACGAGCAGTGCGTCGTCGAGACCGGCGTAGTCGCGTCCGAGCGCGTACCCCGGATGGACGCGTGCCGTGCGCGCATCCCGGATCGCCTCCTTCGCGGGCCGTCCGACGCGGACGGCAAACTCCTTGAATGTTGCCTGATCTGGAAACACGAGCTCGAGACCCGCGGCGGTCAACTGTTCCTTCGCGTAGCGGGAAAGCGCGAGGCAGGTCTCCCCCACCTCCCGAAGCCCTTGCGGTCCGAGCCAGGAGAGGTGGACGAGGCCGGCGAGCGCGAGCAGCGTCTGGTTCGTCGTGATGTTGGAGGTTGCTTTTTCCCTGCGGATGTGCTGCTCCCGCGTCTGCAGAGTCAGGACGAACCCGCGTCTGCCCTCCGAGTCGACCGTCTCGCCCGAGATCCGTCCGGGCATCCGCCTGATGAACTCGGACCGCGCCGCAAAAAATCCGTAGTGCGGGCCCCCGGACGACTGGTAGTTGCCGGCGGATTGCCCCTCGCCGATCGCAAGGGCGCAGCCGTAGGCGCCGGGCGCTTCGAGCACGCCGAGGGAGACGGGGTCGACGTGCGCGACGGGCAGTGCTCCGGTCTCGTTGACGGCCGCCGCAAGCTCCGGCGCCGGCTCGAGGCAGCCGAAGAAGTTCGGCTGCTGGAAGATCACGCAGGCCGCCTCTGCCGCCGCCTGCCGCAAATGGTCCGGATCGGTGACGCCGTCCCGATGGGGGACCTCGACGACGTCGAGGCCGAAACCGGGGGCGTACGTCTTCACGACCTGTCGCACCTGCGGGTTCAACGTCTCGGCCAGGACGACTTTCCTCCGGCCGGTCGCGTGCTTCGCGACGTAGCACGCGTCCGCCGCCACGGTCGTCCCGTCATAGCCGGACGCATTCGAAACGTCCATGCCGGTGAGCTCGCAGATCGCGGTCTGGTACTCGAAGATCGCCTGCAGGACCCCCTGGCTCATCTCGGGCTGATACGGCGTGTACGCGGTCAGGAATTCGCCGCGCGCGAGCACCGCGTCGACGACCGCGGGGACGTAGTGGTCGTAGATGCCCGCGCCGAGGAAGGAGATCTCGCGGCCGGCGTCGATGTTGCGCGCCGCGAGCTCACCGAGGTGGGCGACGAGCTCGGGCTCCGAGAGAGCAGGCTCGAGGTCGAGCGGCCGGCCGAGCCGGACGCCGGGCGGAATCTGCTCGAAGAGGTCGTCGATCGAGTCGACCCCGATCGTGTCGAGCATCTGCTCGCGGTCCTGTTCGGTCAGCGACAGGAAGCTCACGCGGCCTTCCCAGCTCTACTGCTCGTCGAGGAGCTGCTTGTAGGCGTCAGACTCGAGCAGCCCGTCGGCCTCCGCAGGGTTCGAGAGGCGGATCCGGACGAGCCAGCCTTCGCCGTAGGGATCCTCGTTCACGGTCTCGGGCGCCTCGACGACCTTCTGGTTGACCTCGATCACCTCGCCCGAGAGCGGCGAAATCAGGTCGGAGACGGCCTTGACCGACTCGACCTCGCCGTAGGCCGAATCCTTCGTGATCGTCGACCCCGCTTCGGGTGGCTCGAAATGGACGAGTTCGCCGAGCGAGTCCTGCGCGAACCAGGTGATCCCGAGCGTCGCCTCGTCGCCGTCGATCCGCGCCCAGTCGTGCTCGGCGTGGTACTTCAGCTCGTCGGGATAGGTCTCAGCTGGCGCCACTCGGGGCTTCCTCCCGCTTGTAGATCGGCTTTTTCACCACGCGTGCCCGCCTGGGCCTCCCGCGCACGTCGATGGTCAGCTCGGTTCCCGGCTCGGCGAGCGCGGCGGGGACGTACCCCATGCCGATGCCGACGTCGAGCATCGGCGAGTGGGATCCCGACGTCACCTCGCCCCCGCCCTCGATCGCCATTCCCTGTCTGGGAATCGCGCGCTCTTCCATCACGAACGCGACGAGTCGGCGCGGCGCGCCCTCCTGTTTGATCCGGCGCAGCTGTTGGACGCCGCTGAAGTCGGTGTCGAGGGCGCAGACCCACCCGAGACCGGCCGAGATCGCGTCTGTCTCGGGCCCGATGTCGTTGCCGTGCAGCGGATAGCAGACCTCGAGCCGAAGAGTGTCCCGAGCGCCCAAGCCGGCGGGTTTCGCGCCTCGGGCGACAACGTGATCCCAGAGCTCCGGGGCGTCTTCGGCGGGAACCATCAGCTCGACTCCCTGCTCGCCCGTGTAGCCCGTCCGGTTGATCATGCAGGCCACGCCGTCGATTTCGCCTTCCGCGAACGTGAACGGCGGCGCCTCGTCGAGCGCGAGCCGTTCGAGCGTGCGCGGCCCCTGGACGGCCAGCAGGGCGTACTCGTCGGAAATGTCGCGGACGTCCGAACCCGGGATCTCGAGCTCCTTCAGCCAGTCGAAGTCAGCCTCGCGATTGGCTGCGTTGACGATCAGCAGAAACCGGAACGGATCGAGGCGGTAGACGATGAGGTCGTCGATGATCCCCCCGGCTTCGTTCGTCAGCAGGGTGTACTGGGCCTGGCCGTCGCCGAGCCGGACGATGTCGTTCGACAGCGACGTCTGGAGCAGCTTCTGCGCCCGTGGGCCTTCCACCTCGAGCTCGCCCATGTGCGAGACGTCGAAGACCCCGCAGTCGGTCCGGACCGCCTTGTGCTCGCAAATCACGCCCTCGTACTGGACCGGCATCTCCCAGCCGGCGAACGGCACGAGCCGCGCACCCAGCGCGACGTGCCGCTCGAACAGAGGCGTCCGTAAGAGGGTCTGCATCCGGCGGCTGATGCTAAAGGAAGCCGCCCCGGTCCCCCCAAGGGTCGGAGGGGCCGGGACGGCCGGACCGGGTCATCGCGGGCCCCCGCTCAGCGGGTAACCCGAGAGGGCAAGACCGAACGTACCGCAGTCGATCCGGTTCTAAACGTGCGCGCTAGGAATCTCGAAGGAAGGAGGGGACTTCGAGGATGTCGTCAGGCACCTCGAAGCCCTCGCGGCGGGCCGGCTGCGGCTCCTCCTCGCCGAGCTGCTCGGGCTCGGCGACCTGGGCCGGCCGGCGCCGGCGGGCACGGTGCGGACCGAAGCCGGTCGCGATCACCGTTACGCGTACCTCGTCCTCGATCGACTCGTCGATGACGGCACCGAAGATCACGTTCGCATTCTGGTCGGCTGCGCCGGTGACGACCTCGGCCGCCTCGTTCACCTCGAAGAGCCCGATATCGCGACCGCCGGTGACGTTGAGGAGGATTCCCGTTGCGCCCTCGACCGACGCTTCGAGCAGTGGCGAAGAGACCGCGGCCTGTGCAGCTTCGGTCGCTCGGTTCTCGCCCGAAGCGCTGCCGATTCCCATCAGAGCCGAGCCCGCGCCGCGCATGATCGTCCGGACGTCTGCGAAGTCGAGGTTGACAAGGCCGGGAATCGTGATCAGGTCGGTGATTCCCTGGACGCCCTGCCGAAGCACGTCGTCGGCAAGCTTGAAGGCGTCGACGATCGAGGTTCGCTTCTCGACGACCTGCAGCAGCCGATCGTTCTCGATGACGATCAGCGTGTCGACCATGTCACGGAGCTCTTCGATCCCGCGCTCCGCCTGCTGGGCGCGCTTGCGCCCCTCGAACGAGAACGGCTTGGTGACGACACCGACGGTCAAGGCTCCGAGCTCGGCGGCGGCGAGCTCGCCCAGGATCGGCGCACCACCTGTGCCGGTGCCCCCGCCTTCACCGGCCGTGATGAAGGTCATGTCAGCGCCTTTGAGGCTTTCCTTGAGCTCGTCTCTGCTCTCCTGGGCGGCCGCCTTGCCCACGGCTGGATCCGCACCGGCGCCGAGGCCACGCGTTGCCTGCGAGCCGATGTGGATCTTGACGTCGGCATCGCACATCAGGAGTGCCTGCGCGTCCGTGTTGACGGCGATGAACTCGACCCCGGTCAGGCCGGCATCGACCATGCGGTTGACGGCATTCGTGCCGCCGCCGCCCACGCCGACGACTTTGATCACGGCGAGGTAGTTGCCGGTTTGATCGCGTACGCTCAAGGTTGCTCGACCTGAAGCTTCAGTGGAGCGTCGGTTTGGGCGCTCCGTTCGACGCAGGAGAGTACGCGGCTTCTAGAGCGCTGTCAACGCCGTCGTGGACCTCAAACCATCAACCTCAACCTACGACTTTAGGGTTCCCCACTCGCAATCGGCCGGGCGGGGACGCTGACGTCGAGGTAGGCGCTCGTTCCTTCGACGATGGGCAGGATCCGGCGCGCGACGGCGAGCTTGACGGACAGGGCGGTCATGTCGCCGAGGCGGAGCTCGGTACCTGTGGCGAGCACGAATGTCAGTTCGTTGTCTGTGGACCGAACGGCCGAGAGCCGGTTGCCGAATCCGAGTCCGCGTGCAACCGTGAGCGCTCGGACGGCGAGGCCGGCGTTCGCGTCGGCGAGTGTCGAGCCGACCTCGACGCTCGTGGCGCGCGGGATCCAGATCCTCGGCAGCTTCGGCGCAGCGCCCCGGACCGCCTCTCGAATCACGCGTCCGTCGGTCGAGACGATCCAGGCCGAAGGTCCTTGACGGAGGACCGCGACCGAATGCGCCGGCGTCACGACGAGTCGCAAGGTGTGCGGGAAGTCACGGTTGAGAGAGACGCCGGCCACGTCGGAGAGGCCCGCAAGCCGCCGCTCGACCTCGCCCTCGTTCACGGCCAGCAGGCTTCGCCCCTCCAGCGGCTTCAAGGCCGCTCGTACGTGCGCGGCGACCTGCGGCGGCGCGCCCCTGACGACCACCGACTTGAGAGCGAAGATCGACGTCTCGCGCGCACCGACGTACGCGAGCGCAGCGCCGGCGAGGAGCGCGAACCCGAGTAGAAGCGCGCGGCCGGACGGGAGGGCTCGAGCAAGTGCCAACGACCCGAACTTCTCGTCACCGCGCAGGGGCAGCCCCGCCACGCGAGCCCGACCCGATCTCGAGACCGCCGCCATCGCGTGACCGTTCGCCGCGGTCAAAGCTCCTCCTACCGCGACCGCCGGCAAAGGCTTCTGCAGCCGAGGCGACGCACGCGATAGTCACCCGTGCACGCGCGCGCCCCCCGCCCTGGGTGGGGCTTCTTCCCGCCTCCCTCGCAAGCGAGCCTAGTCTCGTTTCGCGCACAGGGACGTGACGAGAAGGCGCCGATTTCGCCACTTTTCCGTGGGCGGGCAGGGCGCCTGCCGCAAGCCGTGGCGTCAGAGGGGCGGGAGCTCGAGCTGCCCCAGGAACTGGACCTCGTGCTCGAGCTCGACGCCGAACTGCTCGAGCGCTCGACGGCGCGCCTCCGTCATCAGCGCGATCGCGTCTGCGGCACGCGCGCCGTCGGCGTTCTCGATGAAGTTCGCGTGCCGCGGGGAGATCTGGGCGCCGCCGATCCGGTGCCCCCTCAACCCGCACGCCTCGAGCATCCTCCCTGCGCTCAGCTCGTGGTTCGGGTTCTTGAAAACGCTGCCGAACGTCCGCTTGTTCGTCGGCTGCGCGGCCTTCCGTAGTGCCTGGAGCTCCGCGACCTTCGCCTTGATCTCGTCGGGCTCGCGCGGCGCCAGCCGAAACTCGACCCGGGCGACGACCTGGCCCGCCTCGAGGTTCGAGCGCCGGTACGAGAGGCCGAGCTCCTCCGGCGTCAGCCACCGGGAGCCGCCGCCGTCGACCACCAGCGCCCGCGCGAGGATCTGCGACCAGTCACCGCCGTACGCGCCCGCGTTCATCCGGACGCCCCCGCCCGTCGTGCCGGGAATCGCGCAGGCGAACTCGAAGCCCCCGAGGCCGGCGGCGCGTGTCCGGTGGAGGCACACCGCGTTCGCCGCGCCGCCGCCGGCAAGGAGCCGGTCGCCTTCGATCTCCGCCGTGGCGAGTTCCCCGTCGAGCTTGAGCACGAGTGCTTCCACGCCCCCGTCGGCGACGAGCAGGTTCGAGCCCAGGCCGATCACGGCGACGGGTAGCTCCCGCTCGCGTGCCCACCCGAGCGCCTCCTCGAGCCCCGCAAGCGTCCTCGGCCTCGCAAACGCGGCCGCGGAGCCACCCGCGCCGAGCGTGGTGAGGCGTCCGATCGGAACCTCGGTCTCGATCGTCAACCGAGCTCCTCGAAGATGAGCGCCACGGCTTGGTCAACGTCGCCGGCGCCGAGCGTCAGGACGCGATCGCCCGGGCGCGCCCGTCGTGCGACGAAGCCCGCGCCCGCGTCGAGCGTGGGCGTCCACCCGATCTCCATCCCGGGCCGCGCGTCGGCGACGGCATCGGCAACGAGCTTTCCGGTCACCCCTTCGACGGGCTCCTCGCGCGCGCGGTAGACGTCGGTGACGGCGACGACGTCGGCGGAGGCGAGAGCGCGGCCGAACTCGTGCGCAAGATGCCGCGTTCGCGAGTACAGGTGAGGCTGGAACAGAACGAGGACGCGGCCGCTATCCCGAACCGCCCCGA
Source organism: Gaiellaceae bacterium (assembly GCA_035640035.1). Classification (GTDB taxonomy): domain Bacteria; phylum Actinomycetota; class Thermoleophilia; order Gaiellales; family Gaiellaceae; genus 13-2-20CM-68-14. Next base: position 5,260 of record DASQWX010000036.1, on the reverse strand, counting down.
TGTCGGCGGCCAGCTCGGCGGGATGGTGCGCATAGCTGTCGAGGACTGAGACGCCGCGGGCTTCGCCCCGGGCCTCGAGCCGGCGGGAGACGCCGCGGAACTCGCGCAACGCGCTCGCAGCTTCGTCGCGGGAGAAGCCGGCGAGCTCGACCGCCGCCAGCGCGATCGCCGCATTGCGCCGGTTGTGCTCGCCCGGGACGGCCAGCCCCAGGTCGGCCGGCGGCAACAGCTCACCGCGCACCGCTTTCGGCGCCAGGTCCAGCCACTCCTCGAACAGCGACCGCACCTCGACGCGCGAAGCGAACTCGCTGTGGTGATCGAGATCGACGTTCGTGACGACCGCGATCTCGGGCCGAAGCGACGCGATTGTCCGGTCGGACTCGTCGCCCTCGACGACGAGCCAGCCTCGGCCCGCGCGTGCGTTCCCGTCCAGCTGCGGAACCTCACCGCCGATCAGGAACGCCGGGTCGTTCCCGAGCCGGTCGAGGCAGAAGGCGATCATCGCCGCCGTCGTCGTCTTCCCGTGCGCGCCCGCGACCACGATCGACGGTTGGAGCGAGACGAGCTCGGCGAGAAAGTCGGCACGTGACTTCCCTTCGACCCGACCGCGGTAGGCGGTCGAGACGACGACCTCGTCCCAGCCCGGAGGAACGACCGGTTCGGGCGCGAGCTCGACGAGCACGCCCTCGAGGCCGCTCAGGTACGGCGTCTCGATCCGGTCCCAGCCGCCGACCTCCGCCCCCCAGGCCCGTGACAGCAGTGCATAGCCCGACAGCCCCGCGCCGCCGATGCCGACGAACCAGATTCGCCGGCCCTCAAGCAGAGCCAAGCGTCACCAGCTCCTCGGCGATCTCGTCGGCTGCGTCGGCGCGCGCGATCCGCAGCATCGCGTCCCGCATCCGATCGCGCCGCGGGCCGTCGCGCAGCAGCTCGTCCACGATCGCCGGGACGCGTTCGAGCTCTGCCTCCGGCACCACGACCGCCCCGCCCGCTGCCTCGAAGTGCCGAGCATTCTTCGTCTGATGATCCGCCGTCGCGTACGGGTAGGGGACGAGGACCGCGGGAAGCCCGGCGGCCGCAAGCTCCCAGACGGAGCCGCCGGCGCGCGCGAGCGCAAGATCGGCCGCGCTGTAGGCGGCCCCGATCTCGTCGGTGAAGGCGAGCAGCCGGTAGCCCGAGCGCGAGACCCGCCCTCGGAGCGCCGGGTAGTCGCGGCGGCCGCAGATATGGAGCACCACCGGCCCGGATGCGCTCCAGTGCGTCACCGCGAGCTCGTTCAGCCGCAAGGAGCCCTGGCTGCCGCCGAGGACGAGCAAGACGGGAGAATCGGGGGGAAGCTCGAACCTCCGCCTCGCGTCGGCCGGGGGCACCGTCCGCGATCGCCGGGGGACGGGACGTCCCGAGACCCGGTACTTGGCGCCGTCGCGCCCGGGGATGGGGACCGCGAGAAAGACGCGGTCGACGAGCGGCGCGGCGAGCCTGTTCGCGAGCCCGAGGTGAGCATCGGCTTCGAGCAGCCCGGTTGGAATCCGCCGAAGCGCAGCGGCAAGCACCATTGGGCCGGAGACGTAGCCGCCGCCGCCGAGGACGACGTCGGGGCGGCGCCGGCTCAGGATCTTCAGGCACGCCGCCGGCGCACGAGCCGCCGTGACGAGGGCGCGGGCGAGCTGGAGCCCGGGGCGGCGCGGCAGGCCCGCGCTCTCGAACGGGTCGAACTCGTAGCCCGCCTCAGCGACGAGCTGCGCCTCGATGCGATCCGGCAGCCCGGCGAAGCTGACCCGGGCGCCGCGTGCCTGGAGCGCTTCGGCGACGGCGAGCGCCGGCAGCACGTGTCCCGCCGTCCCCCCGGCCGCGATCACGCACCTGAGCTCTCGCTTCTCCGCCATGGCCGAGAGCGATGTTAAGGAGGATCCCGACGACCGCGAGCGTGACGATCAGGCTCGAACCGCCGTAGGAGACGAACGGCAGCGGGATTCCCGTCAGCGGAGCAAGCCCCATCACGGCGGCGATGTTGATCGCGGCCTGACCGCAGACGAGCATCGTCAGGCCGGCGGCGAGCGCCTTGCCGAAGGGATCGCGGCAGCGGAGCGCAATCCGTAAGCCGACGTAGGCGAAGGTCGCGTAGGCGGCGATCAGGGCCGTCGCGCCGACGAGCCCGAGCTCCTCGCCGATGATGGCGAAGATCATGTCCGTGTGAGCCTCGGGCAGGAAGTTGGCTTTCTCGATGCTCTGGCCGAGCCCGCGTCCGAAGACGCCGCCCGAGCCGAGGCCGATCATCGCCTGGACGATCTGGAAGCCCGCTCCCTGCGCATCGTGCCATGGGTTGACGAAGGCGAAGATCCGCGCCCGCCGATACGGCTCGAGCCAGATGGCGGCGATCCCGAGCGCGGTCGCGATCGAGAGCCCGCCGCCGAGGATCCGGACGGGCGTCCCCGCGACGAGCAGCATCCCGGCCAGCATCACGAAGATCGCGATCGTCGTCCCGAGGTCGGGCTCGAGAATCAGCAGCAGTGCGAACACGCACGCGAGCGCGCCGACGGGACGCCACAGCTCCTTGAGGGTCGTCGGCGGTCGGCGGCGAGCCAGATATGCCGCCGCCCAGACCGCCAACGCCAGCTTCGCCAGCTCGGACGGCTGGAAGACGGCGGGGCCGAAGGTGATCCAGCGCCGGGCGCCGTTGACGGCGGAACCGAGCACCAGCACCGCCGCGAGGAGAGCGAGGCTCGTGACCACGAGCACCGGCGCAAGGCGGCGGAGCACCTGGAAGCGGAGGCGCGCGAAGACGAACATCAGTGCCAGGCCGAGCGCGGCGTAGATCGCCTGGCGCTTGACGTAGTACGCAGGGTCGCCGTTCTCGAGCGCGGCCGACGCGGACGTCGCGCTATAGACCATCACGAGGCCGAACGCGACCAGCCCGAAGCTGACGAGGAGCAAGAGCCTCGCCTCGAAGGCGCCTCTTTTCACATGGGCAAGTTCTCCACCAGCCGCCTGAACTCCTCGCCCCGCTCTTCGAAGTCCCGGAACTGGTCGTAGCTCGCGCATGCGGGCGAGAGCAGGACGACCTCACCCGGCTGGGCGGCCGCAGCGGCCCGCTCGACCGCGGTCGCGAGATCATCTGCTCTGATCGTGTCGGGGATCGCCCGGGCGAGCTCTTCCGCCGTCTCACCGATGACGTAGACCGCGCCCACGTTGGGGCCGAGCGCGGCGGCGAGCGGCGCGAAGTCCTCGCCCTTCCGCGAGCCGCCGAGAATCAGGCGGACGGGTTCGTCCTCGTATGCGGCGAGCGCGCGAAGGGCAGCGGCCACGTTCGTCGCCTTCGAGTCGTTGACGTAGCGGACGCCGCGGCGCTCCGCGACGAGCTCGAGCCGGTGCCGAACACCCGTGAACTCGCGGAGGCCTGCAGCGATCCGCTCCTCCGAAGCGCCGGCTGCGCGCGCGGCCGCCGTCACTGCCGCCGCGTTCTCGCGGTTGTGCCTACCGCGCAGCGCCGGCTCGGCAGGCAGCGCGTCGTCCGCCGAGAACTCGATCCGTCGCGCCCGAAGCGTGTGATCTAGATCACGTGGGACAACGGCTGCGTCCTGAGGCGTCTGGTTCTCGAAGATCCGCAGCTTCGCCGCGCGATACGCCTCGAAGGAGTGGTGGCGGTCGAGATGATCCGGCTCGAGGTTCAACAGGACGGCGATCCGGGGGCGGAACTCGTGGATGTCCTCGAGCTGGAACGAGGAGAGCTCGCAGACCACGAGCTGCTCCGGATCGACCTGGCCGTCGAGCTCGGTCAACGCCCGTCCGACATTCCCCGCCACCGGAGCGCCGAGCACGAAGCCGAGCCACTCCGCGGTGGTCGTCTTGCCGTTGGTGCCGGTGATGCCGGCGATCGGGTTCGGAAGAAGCCGGTGGCCGAGCTCGACCTCGCTCCAGACCGGCACATCATGGTCGCGGGCGGCCGCGACGAGCTCCGCCTCCCCCGGAACGCCGGGGCTCTTGACGAGTATGCCGACGCCGTCGAGCAACGCCGGGTCGCCGTCGTTGCCGAGCTGCCGATCGGCCCGCACGACCTCGATGCCACGCCTTTCGAGCGCCGCAGCGGCCGCCAGGCCCGAGCGCCCGAGCCCGAGCACGAGCACGCGTTCCGGCAGATCGCTCAGCGGAACCCGCGGAAGTAGCGGTAGTACAACGCGAAGGCCGCGGCGCAAAGGAGGCCCGTGACGATCCAGAAGCGGACCATGATCTTCGTCTCCGACCACGCCTTCATCTCGAAGTGGTAGTGGATCGGCGTCATCAGGAAGACGCGGCGTCCGCGGTACTTGAACGTAAAGACCTGGATCATCACCGAGAGCGCCTCGAGCACGAAGATCCCACCGACCAGGAGCAGGACGAACTCGGTCTTCGTCATGATCGCGAACGCCGCCAGGGCGCCGCCGATCGCCATCGAGCCGGTGTCGCCCATGATCACCTCGGCCGGGAAGGCGTTGTACCAGAGGAACCCGATCGCGCCGCCGATCAGCGCCGCGCCGAGGATCGCGAGGTCGAGCTTCGTCGGGTTGCGCTCCGCGGGCACGCGTGCCGAGCGGATGAACGCGATCACGTTCATCGCCGTGAACGTGAACAGCGCGATGATCCCGGTTCCGGCGGCGAGGCCGTCGATCCCGTCGGTCAGGTTCACGCCGTTCGCGGCCCCGGCGATGACGAAGAAGAGGAAGACGTACCAGAACCACGAGAGCGGCACCCACCAGTCGAGCACCGGGACGAACACGTCCGTCCGCAGGCCGCGATGGTGCGCGACGATCGCCACGACGACGGTGATCCCGGCGAGCAGGACGAGCTTCCAGCGGCCGCGCAGCCCGAGCGAGCGCCGGTGCGTGACCTTGATGAAGTCGTCGAGGAAGCCGATCGCGCCGCACGCGAGCGTGACGAAGAGCACGGTGAGCGCGGGCAGCTTGAAGCGGCTGAGGGCGAGGAAGGCGATCGTCGCCGCGATCAGGATCAGCAGCCCGCCCATGATCGGCGTTCCCTGCTTGCCCTCGTGGCGAGGGCCTTCCTCGCGGATCTGCTGGCCGAACTCGTTCCGGCGCAGGAACTCGATGAACTTGGGTCCGGCGAGGATCGAGATCACCATCGCGATGATCGCCGCGACCAGGACGCGAACCATCTAGGGGGCGAGGGCCTCCGCCACCGCCTCCAGACCCAGGGCGCGCGAAGCCTTCACGAGCACGCAGTCGCCCGGCCGGAGCAGCTCGTGCAGCTCGCGCAACGCGTCGGA
>DASQWX010000035.1:0-2900 GCA_035640035.1 Gaiellaceae bacterium | reverse complement strand
ACGACCTCCTCATCAACCCACGTCGCTCCCGCGTTGCGGAGATCGGTCTGGAGGCTCGGCCACGAGGTCATCTTCCGGCCCTTGACGACGCCGGCCTCGATCAGCGTCCACGGGCCGTGGCAGATGACGCCGATCGGCTTGCCGGTTGCCGCGAAGTCCCGAAGGAAGCTGACGACGTTTTCATCGGTGCGGAGCTGGTCGGGATTGGCAACGCCGCCCGGAAGCACGAGCCCGTCGTAGTCGTCGATTTGCGCCTCCTCGGCCGTCTTGTCGGGCGTGAACGTGTCGCCCTTGTCGAAGTGCTTCCAGGCCCGGAACGCGCTGTTCTTCATAGAGATCAGCTCCGGGGTTGCGCCGGCCTGCTCGATTGCCTTCCAGGGCTCTGTCAGCTCGACCTGTTCGACCCCTTCCGTGGCGATGAAGGCGATCTTCTTCCCCTGCAACTCGTTGGCCATAGCGACCCCCTTTCGGGTCGATTGACGGCTAGATCTCAGTAGGGAGGACCGGCCGGCGGCTCTTCGTCGACATAGGTCGTCCGCCGCCGGGTGGGCCAGTAGGCGCGGCGTCGCACCACGGCGCCGTCGTCGTAAGGGCCCGGTCCCCAACCCCAGAAGCCGGCGCCCCACCAGGTGCGCCAGAGCACCAGCGAGATCAAGAAGAGGATGAACCCGACGACCATCAGGATGACTCCGACGACGTCGACGTCGATGCTCCCCCCGCTCGAGTTGACGCCCCACGTCAGGATGGCGCCGACCGCCATGATGATCAGGCTGAGGATGATTCCCATGGGCTTGCTCTTTCCCCGCCCTGGCGAACAGAAACGCTCGATGCGCCTGGGAGGATTCGAACCTCCGACCAACGGCTTAGAAGGCCGTCGCTCTTCCGCTGAGCTACAGGCGCTTACGTTGAAGCGTAGCGCCGAGGCTGGGAGGGCTTGGCGAAAAACAGTCGGTGCCGCCGGCGTGCGGCTTTCCGCCAACCCCTCCTAGTAACGACAGCCGAAATCGGCGGTGACGATCGTCACTTCGTCGCCCCCGTAGACGCCCGGGGCGTTCGTTTCGTGCACCGCCGAGAGGCCGATCTCGCGCCAGCTGCGGTCGAGAAGGTTCGCACGGTGCTCGGGGCTGTTCATCCACATTCTCAGTGCGCCCGCCGGGCTGACGTCCGGTGACGACCAGAGCAGGTTCTCGCCGGCCGACCAGCTGCTGTACCCCTTGTAGGGATAGAAGTACGCGATCCGCTTGAAGAACGAGCCGCCGTTCGCCGAGTTGTGGCTGAAGTAGCCCTTTTCGGCCATCGAGACCGAGTGCTGGTTCGCCGCGGCGCTCAGCTTCGCCGATAGGCGCAGTGTCCGGAGACCCCGACGCGCGCGGGTTGAGTTGATCTGGCCGAGCAGCTGGGTCTCGAGAGTCGAGAGACGGACGCGCGCCGCCGATGTCTTCGAAATCGACTTGTCGGCGACCTGCTGGCGCGATGCGTGGTTCGCGGGCGCGAACCCGATCGCGGCGGCGGCGAGAGTCGCGAGAAGTGAATGCACGGTCCAGACATCGGCCGTCCTCCCACAATCAAGTGTCCCCCGTTTGAGGGATGGCGGGCACTGCCGGAACGTTCCGCTCGCGCCGGTGGCGGAGCCAGTCGACGAGGAGAACTTGGAGAGCGCCTGCGACGGGAATTGCGCCGAGAGCGCCGAGAATTCCGGCGAGCTCGGCGCCGATCAGGACCGCGATCAGCACCATCAGCGGCGAGAGCTGGACCGTGCGCCCATAGACGACCGGCTGCAGGAAGTGGTTCTCGACCTGTTGATAGACGATGAAAAATGCGACGACCACGATCCCGGCGGCGATCGAGTGAATGAACGCGACGGTGCCGATCAGGATCGCCGCGATCGTCGCACCGGCTAACGGGATGAGATCGAGAATCGCAACCAGAAGCCCTAACGCGACCGCGAACGGGACGCCCATGATGAGCAGGACGAGGGTCGTCGAACCCCCGGCGATCAGGCTGATCAGCAGGTTCCCGGTCACGTAGCCGCCGACCGTCCGATAGATCTGGTTGCAGACGTTCTGCCAGCGCGGCCGCGACTCTGGCGGCAAGAGTCCGTAGAAGCGCTCCATCCACCTCGGCCCCTCGAGCAGCATGAAGAACGTCAGGAAGGCGATCGTGATCGTGCCGACGACGATCGTGATCACGCTCTTCGTGATCGAGATGGCCGTGCCCGACAGGCCGAGCACCTTCGCGGCGCCGCCCTTCTGAATCGCGTCGCGGATTTTCTCGGGCAAGTGGTACTTCGTCTCGAGGAACCCGAACCGGCCCTTGCCCTTGCTGATGTCGTGCACGTAATCCGGGACCTTCCCGACGAACTCGCTCACCTGGTGGACGACCGTCGGAACGAAGAGCGCGCCGATCGCCGCCAGCGCCGCGAGCACGAGCACATAAGTAACGGCGGCGGCAATGCCGCGCCGCCGGATCCCGTGACGCTGGAAGAAATCGACCGCCGGGTTCATGGCGAGAGCGAGGAAGAGCGAGATCAGGATCCAGGTGATCACGTGTCTCGCGATCCAGATCACCTCGAGGACAATTGCGATCGCGATGATCGTGCCGAGCACGGTCAGGATCGAGCGCACGGGAAAGCGGACGAGCCGCTCGGGCACCACGGCGCGAAGGATCGCTAGCTCGTCGGACGTCTAGAGAGCGCCGGTCCGCCAGAATGGACGCCCGTGAGCCTTCGAGGAGAGCCTGTCGAGGAGACCGCGACGCTGCCGGATGGCCGTGTGGTGCACGTCCGGATCGGCGTGCCGGAGGACTCCTACATCGCTCGGCGCGAGCTCGACACGGTCGACATCGAGCTCTTGCTGGTCGGCGGTAACCATCTGGCGGCGGTCAACACCGTGCTCGAAGCT
>DASQWX010000034.1:0-23740 GCA_035640035.1 Gaiellaceae bacterium | reverse complement strand
GAAGTCGAGCTCGCCGATCGCGTCGTCGATCAGGCGGCGCTGGTCCTTGTCGTCGAGCGCCTTCCGCGTCACCTTCTCCGCCGCGATCAGGCTGAGATCGGCGACCTCCGCCCTGATCGCCTCGAGGGCGCGTCGCGTCTCGGCTTCGATCTGCCGCTTCGTTTCTTCGAGACGCCGCTGGCGGTCGGCCTCGGTCTCGTCTTTGACGCGCTGCTGCATCGCCTTCCCGACCTGGCGCGCCTCGGAGAGGATCTCCTCGGCCTCGCTCCGCGCCTGGCCGATCAGCTGGCGGTGCTCCTCGAGCAGCTTGCGCGCCTCGGCGCGGGCATCGTCTGCCTCGTCGAGCGCGCGGCGAATCCGCTCGCGCCGCTCGTCGATCACCTGCTGGATCGGCCCGAACGCGTAGCGCTTCAGCACGAAGAGGACGATCAGAAAGCAGACGATCGTCCAGATCATCAGGCCCGGCGTGACCTTGATGAGGGCATTGCTGGCAAGCACGCTCGACATCAGATCAGCACGTAGGCGAGCAGGCCGCCGATCAGGCCGTAGAAGACGACCGCTTCGGTGAGCGCGAACCCGAGCCACTGGATTCCCTGCAGCTCACCACGCAGCTCCGGTTGTCGCGCGACCGACTGGATCATCGAGCCGAAGATGTTGCCGATGCCGACGCCGGCCCCGAGCGAGCCGAGCCCGATGCCGAGCGCCAGGGCGATCGCCTTGCCTGCTTTGGTGACGTCGCCGGAGGTGGCGGCGAGAAGCGTGGACATGGTTCCCTCCTAGTGTTCGGGCTCGATCGCCGAGCCGATGTAGATGGCGGACAGGGCGGCGAAGATGAACGCCTGGATCGAGACGACGATGATTACCTCGAAGAGGTAGAAGGCCGTCGCCGCCGGAACCGCGACCACGGCCAGGGCGAGCGACTGCAACACGAAGATCAGGCCGATGAACGTGAGGATCAGCATGTGGCCGGCGAGCATGTTGGCGAAGAGTCGGACGCTCAGCGAGATCAGCCGCATGAACTGGCCGAGGACCTCGAGCGGAATGATCAACGGCAGGAGTGCCTTCGGCACCTCGGGGATCCAGCTCTTGAAGTAGCGGATCGGGCCGTTCCAGCGAATGCCCTCGAAGTGCGTGAAGAAGAAGGTGAGCAGCGCGAGTGCGAGCGTGACGGAAAGCGAGGACGTCGCGGCGTAGATCCCCCAGACCGGGATGTGGTGCCACGTCTCGCCGGTCAGCGGCAGCGGGATGAAGCCGAGCATGTTGACGACCCAGATGAAGAGCATCAGCGAGGCGACGTAGGGGAACCAGCGGCCGATCGCCTTGTGCGGGAGGCCTTGTTCGGCGACCTGCGTCTGGGCGATCTCGTAGACCTGCTCGCCGATCGTCTGCCGCCGGTTCAGCGTCCGGCCGCGCATCAGGAAGAGGCCGAGGAGGATCGTGACGGCGGCGCCGAGCAGCAGGTAGGCGACCGCCTTCGTGATCGAGAGGTCGAGCGGGCCGAGGTGGATCGGGATCCACTCGTGCTGCTCGAACTCGGTCGAGGGGTCGAACTTGCCGCGCGCGAGCGCCGGGGCAGGAACGCTCAGTACAAGCACCGTGACCGCAGCGAGCACCCGTTTCACGCGCTCGGCTCCTGGACGTAGTAACTCGTAAGGGAGACGGCCAGCTCGGCGGTGTAGGCGAGCGCGTAGAGGAGCGCAGCCGCAAGCGCGAGCTTGCCGTCCGTGGCCGCAACGGCCACGAGCACGACCAGCACCGCGAGGACTCTGCCCATCATCCCGAACGCCAGCACGCCTGAGGCGGCGAGGTTATCCGGCGACGGCCGGATCCGCGCCAGCAAGAGGCCGAGCGCCTGGACTCCGAGCCAGAGAATCGCTGCGATCGCCCAGCCCGAGAGACGCCAGCCGGCCAGGAGGAAGATCGGAAGCGCGAGCGTGATCACGACTCCGCCGGCGGCGGCCGGAAGCAGCCGCCCGGGGATCGGGCGCGGCGCGCCGAGCGCTGTCACTTTCACGAAAGTGCGTCCCGGTAGCGGAAGTAGACGGCCGTCACGCCGGCGGGCACCCCGACGATCGCGCCGCCGACGATGCCGTAGCCCAAGGATCCGGCTGCCCAGCCAATCAGAGCGCCGGCGCCGATCGAGGCTACGGTCGTCGCGGCGAGGAGCATGCCTGCTCCCGCCGGCTGAAACGTCGGACGGGCGCGTGGCTCCATCGCCGCGAGCATATCAGAGCTTGTGACACGCAAAAGCGGCCATTTCTCCACGAAAAACGCTGTTTTTCGACCTACTTTGTTCAACCGTTTATCGTTGCGTCCGTGCCCGACTTCAACGTCGAGACGATCGGCAGCGGGCCGCGGGTCGTCCTCGTCCACGGAAGCGTGGGCAACGGCGCCGCGACCTGGGAAACGGTGCGGCCGCTCGGCGAACGCTTCACGTTGGTGATCCTCGACCGCCCCGGCTACCCGCCGAACCCGCCGGTCGAGCGGGCCGACTTCGAGGAGCAAGCCGGTCAGCTGGCGGAGTTGCTCGAGCCCGGCGACCATCTGGTCGGCCATTCGTACGGCGGGGTGATCTCGTTGCTCGCCGCGGCGGGCGCGCCTCTGCGGTCGCTCACGGTGAACGAGCCGCCGGCCTTCGGGGTCGCGCGCGGCCATCCCACGGTCGAGGACTTCCTCGCGAAGATGGAGCACGCTCCTCGCGAGCCGCGCGAGTACCTGGAGTACTTCCTGCCCCTCGTCGGCAGCTCGATGAGCCCTCCCGACCCGTTGCCGCCTCCGCTCGAGGCGGGCGCACGGGCGGCGCTCGCCGAGCGGCCCCCGCACGAAGCGAAGATCCCGCTCGACGAACTTGCCGCCGCTCCGTTCCCGAAGCTCGTCGTCTCGGGCGGACACAGCGAGGCATTCGACGCGGTCGCTGACGCCCTGGAGGACCGGCTGGGCGCCCAGCGAGCCGTCCTACCCGGCGCCGGCCACAGCATCCCGCGGGCGCCGGGTTATCCGGAGCGGCTGGCGGCGTTTCTCGACGCGTCGTGATCAAGCGGCGGATCCGCTGCCGCGAGCTCGACGTTGTCCGCTACTCGATCGGCCGGCCAAGTGATCTAGATCCGGTCTGATGGCGCGCGTCTGGGTCGATTTGACGAACTCGGCCCACGTCGTCGTCCTTCGCCCGATGGTCGAGCTCCTCGAGGCGGGCGGGCACGACGTCACGCTGACGGCGCGGCCGCTCTCGCACACGACGGAGCTGCTCGACGACTGGGGTCATCCGTACACCACGGTGGGACATCACGGCGGCGTCGGCCGCGTCGGAAAGGCGGTCGCCGCAACGTCGCGGACGGCGCAGGTCTTCGGGTTCGCCCGCGGCAAGGGCTTCGACTACGGCCTCGCCCACGGCTCCACGGACCTTCCTCCCGTCGGTCGGTTGCTCGGGATCGCGAATACGACGATGTTCGACTACGAGTGGGCCACGCTTCAGCACTCTCTCAATTGCCGTCTCGCGACACGCGTCCTGATCCCCGACGCGATCCCGGCCGAGCGGATCGCACGGTACGGGGCCAAGCCTCCCAAGCTCGTCCGCTACCCGGGGCTCAAGGAGGAGTACTACCTCGGAGCGTTCGAGCCCGACGAATCCGTCCTCGAGCAGCTCGGGCTACGGCACGACGGTGTGTTGGCGGTCGTTCGGACGGCGCCGTCCTACGCGCTGTATCTCGGCGGCTCCGAAAACGAGCTCTTGCCGCGGGTGTTGCGCAAGCTTCGTGACCGGTCCGCCCAGGTCGTCGTTTTAGCGCGGACCGATGAGCAGCGAAGGACGCTGCGCGAGCTCGACCCGAGCCTCGTCGTCCCTGATCGCGCGGTCGACGGGCGCAGCCTCGCGGCGCTCGCCGACCTCGTCGTCTCAGCAGGGGGAACGATGATCCGCGAGGCCGCTGTCCTCGGAACGCCGGTCTGGTCGATCTTCGAGGGCCGCCCCGGCGCGGTCGACTCGCAGCTCGAGCGCGAAGGCAGGATTCGATTCCTGAGGGATCCTGAGGAGCTCGTTGTCGAGAAGGCGCCCGCCGTCCGGGAACGGCGCGGCCGCCGGAACGCGGCCGAGCTGCTCAGGCTCGCGGTCCCCGATCTGAGCTAGCTAGCGCCCACTCCCCGCCGTGAGCGCTCGCTCGACGGCGTCCTCGCGCTCCGGCTCGTCCGGGACCCTTCCGCGCCGCAGCACCTGCAGGTGCCGCGACTTGAGGATCTCGAGCGTGTAGACCATCCAGACAGACGCGGCGAGGACGACGATCCCGACTCCAACCGCGATCAGCGTGTTGTCGAGCTGCCAGTGACCCAGAGGGCGCGGCGGCTCGAAGCGGAGCAGCAAGGCGTAGGCGGACAGAAGAAGCGCCCACAGATGCAGGTACGCAGCCGTCCGGCGCTGCGAGAAGCCGATGCGCATGAAGCGGTGGTAGAAGTGGTTCTGGTCGGGGGCGAACGGCGAGCGCTTGTACTTGAGCCGCTTCGCGACCACGAACGACGTGTCGAGGATCGGCACGGCGAGCACGAGCAGCGGGCCGGCCAGAGCGATGGTCGCAGCCGTCTTCAGCACGCCCTGGACGGCAACACACGCGAGCAGGAAGCCGAGCGCGAGCGCACCGGTATCGCCCATGAAGAGCTTCGCCGGGTGGTAGTTGTACGGAAGGAAGGCGAGGGTCGCTCCGCAGACGATCGCCGCCAGCGCCGCCGCGTCGGCACGCACGAACGAGGCAGCGAGGATCGCGAACGAGCCGGCCGCGATCGCGACGATCCCGGAGGCGAGCGAGTCCATCCCGTCGATCAGGTTGACGAGGTTCGCCAGCGCCGCGATCCAGAAGATCGTCAGCGGGTACGCGACCCAGCCGAGATCGAAGTTCCCGATCAGCGGAAGCCCGACGGTCTTCCAGGTCATGCCGAATGCGACGACCGGGATCAGCGCCGCGACGACGATCCCGACCATCTTCACACTCGCATTGATCCCCTTGATGTCGTCGATCAGCCCGAGCCCGGCCACCATCAACGTGCCGAGGAGGATCCCGAGATACCGCCCCTCCGGCCTGATGTAGACCGCCATCGGCACCGCGATCCCGATCACGATCGCCAGCCCGCCGATGCGCGGGATCGGGCGACCGCCGTGGACGCGCGGCCGGTCGGCCTTGTCGTCGACGCCCCCGATGCTCGGCGCGACCCGAGCCACGAGCGGCGTCAACACGAGCACGATGCCCGCAGCGGTCAGGAATCCCCAGACAGCCGTCGCGTCGCGAACGAGCGCGTGCACGGAGTCCGCGAAGGACATTGGAGTCGGTTATAGCCGAGACGGCTGTCGTCGGCCACCGGCGGCGCTCGTTGCACCGGGGTGACAAGGCGACGCCTCGGGGTGGCTCTGCAGGAATTGGGGGCTTTGCAGGAATTCGGAGGCCCTGCCGATACTCGTTCCCGAAGGCCAGGTTGCTAGCCTGCACCGTCTCGTGAGCAAGGTTCTCTCACCGGAAACGACATTCGACGACCGGATCGCCCAGCGCACCGCGGCGATCGGCATCGTCGGGCTCGGCTACGCCGGGCTGCCGCTCGCGATCGCGTTCGCCGAGACGGGCTTCGACGTCACCGGCATCGACATCAACGAGGCCCGCGTCCGGGCGATCCAGGAGCACCGGTCGTACCTCGTCGACGTGCCGGCGGAGCGATACAAGCGCCTCGACGGCGAGCTCACGGCAACGACCGACTACGGCGTCGTCGCCGAACTCGACGCGTTGACGATCTGCGTGCCGACCCCGCTTTCGAAGACGCGGACGCCGGACCTCAACTTCATCGTCTCCGCAGCCGAGTCGGTCGGCTCGACCATCAAGCCGGGAATGTTGATCGTGCTGCAGTCGACGACCCATCCCGGAACGACGGAGGAGGTCGTGCTGCCGATCCTCGAGCAGCGCTCAGGCGGCAAGGTCGGCAAGGACTTCTTCCTCGGCTATGCCCCTGAACGGGTCGATCCGGGCAACGAGACCTGGACGATCAAGAACACGCCCAAGCTGGTCGCGGGCGTGACCGAGGAGTGCCTGCGGCGGACAGCCCTGCTCTACGCCCAGATCGTCGACACCGTCCAGCCCGTCTCCAGCCCGATGGTCGCCGAGACGGCGAAGCTGCACGAGAACACCTTCCGCGCCGTCAACATCGCGCTTGCGAACGAGCTCGCCCTGATGTGCGATCGCCTCGGGATCTCGCCCTGGGAGGTGATCGAGGCCGCGTCCTCGAAGCCTTTCGGCTTCCTCCCGCACTATCCGGGTCCCGGTCTCGGCGGCGACTGCATCCCGGTCGTCCCCCACTTCCTCGCCTGGCGGCTGCGCGAATACGGTTACTCCGCGCGGTTGATCGAGGCGGCCCACGAGATCAACGCGGCGATGCCGCTGTTCGTCGTGCAGAAGATCTCCGACGCCTTGAACGAGTCCGGCCGGCCGATCAAGGGGTCGCGGTTGCTGCTGCTCGGGATGGCATACAAGGCGGACGTTCACGACACCCGTGAGTCGCCCTCGCTCGAGATCATGCGGCAGCTCATCCACCGCGGCGGCGACGTCCGCTATTGCGACCCGTGGGTCTCCGAGGTCGATCTCGACGGCGTCACGCACCACTCGGTCGACTGGGTGCAGGACGAAGTCGCCGCAGCCGACTGCGTCGTCGTTCTGACGCCGCACACCGTCTTTTCCGAGCAGCCGCTCTGGGACCATGCTCGGCTGATCGTCGACACGCGCCACGCGGTCCCGGACGGGCCGACCGTCCACCAGATTTAGACCGGTGGCGCGGATCCTGGTCCTCGGGGCCGGGTACATCGGCGCCAAGGTCGGCGAGCTGGCGCTTGGCGCCGGACACGAGGTCGTCCTCGCGGACAACTGGTTCGCGACGGAGCGAGCGCAGCTCGACGGGCTGGCCGAGGCCGGCGCCCGGGTCGAGACCGCGGACATTCGAGACGACATCGGGGAGCTGCTCGCCCAGGGGCCGGACGTGGTTTTCCTGCTCGCGGCACAGGCCTCCCGGCCCTTGTCCGAGCGCGACCCCGACTACACGGAGGAAACCAACGTCTCGGGCACGCGCCGCGTCGGTCGCGCGGTCGGTGAAGCCGGGACGCCTTTACTCGTCTTCGGATCGTCGCTGCACGTCTACGGCGGCGGCCTGACGGGGGAGATCGGGTCGTCGGCCCCATACGGGGAGCAGACCGATCTTGCGCACCTGTCGAAGGTCTACGGCGAGCAGGCGCTGATGATCGAGGCGGCGTGCCACGGGTTCGGGCTCGCGATTCTGAGGCTCGGGATCGTCTACGGACCGAGCCCCGTCGAGCACGCGGCGGAAGAATCCCAGACGGTCGTCGACAAGTTCCGGCGGCTCGCCGCCGCGGGCGAGGAGCTTCCCGTCGACGACGGTGGGCGGGCGACGATCGGCGTCGTCCACGTCGACGATGCCGCTCGCATCCTCCTGGGCGCCGGGCCCGGGACCGAGAACGTCGCGGCCGAGACGGTGACCGTCGCGGACGTCGCGGCGCTGGCGCGTGGCGAGGAGCCGGCCGGCGGCGCGAGCTTCACGGTCGCTTCGCCCTTCACCTACGAGCATCGCCTCGCCGAGTACCTGCGGCGATGAAGTTCCTCGTCACCGGGGCCAGCGGCTTTCTCGGGTCGCGGTCGGCAGACCTGCTCGAGGCGAACGGGCACGACGTCGTTCGCGTCACAAGGCCGGGCGGAGCCGTGCGTGCGGCCGCCGCGAACGCCTCGTTCGTCTACGCCGACGCGGGCGCTCCGGAGACGCATTCGCTCATCGCCGGCCGCGACGCCGTGCTCCATTTCGCCGGCATCCCGGACCCCGCGCGCGCGCGCGAGGACCCTGCACGCGCCGTGCGCGAGAACGCGGGCACAACGCTGAATCTCCTCGAGGGCTGTCTCGAGCACGGCGCCGGGCTCGTTTATCCGTCGACGCTCCGCGCCGCACTCGATCCGCCGCCCGATCCTTACGCCCACTCGAAGCGGCTCGGTGAAGAGGCCTGTCGGTTGCACGAGGCGCCGACGCTCATCGCCCGGCTCACATCGGTCTACGGCCCGGGTCAGGTCGCGCGCGAGGGCGCCACCGGTGCCATCGCCTCGTTCGCAGCGCGTGCCCTCGACGGCGAGCCGATCGTGATCGTGGGCGACCCCGGGCGAAGCCGCGACTTCGTCTACGTCGACGACGTGGTCGCGGCGATCGAAGCGCTCCTGGCCGACGGTCGCTGGAACGAGACCGTGCTGATCGCGAGCGGGCGCTCGACCTCGCTTCGAGCCGCGGCCGAGCTGGTTCGCGAGGCTGCCGGCTCGAGCGCCGGGATCGAGACTCCGGGAGGGGATCTTCCGGCCGGCGAGAACGAGAGCTACCGGGCTGCTCCGGACGCCCCGTTACCCTTGAACGTGCCCCTCGAAGACGGGGTGCGCCGTTATGTCGACTGGCTTACGAGCTACCCCGCTTCTCAAGGCCGCGCCCGAGGCTAACCAGCTCGCCGACCGGCTCGACGGCGGCGATTGGCGCGGAATCGAAATCGCGCTCATGCCGCACGACGTCGCTTCCGAGGAGGCTCTCGCGCGCGCCGTCGCCGCGACACGTGATGTAGGCGTACACCTACATCAGCTGGCCGTTACAGCGGAGGCTCCCGTCGGGTGGCCGAGCGGCGCCTTCGTCCGGGTCGATCGCCTCGACGACGAGGCGCGGGCAGGGATCGAGCGGAGCGCGGAATTCGCGGCCGAGGTCGGGTCACCGGTGCTAACGATCCACCTGTTCATCCCGCTCTCGCCGGAGGAGTTCCGCAGGGCCGGCGAGGTCGATCTCGAGGCCGTGGAGGAGTTCCTCCGCTTCTACGCAGATGCGTGCCTGCAGCGCGGGGTCACGCCCCTGATCGAGAACGTGCCGCCGGTGCTGCGAATGCGAACGGGCGGCGTCTTCCTCTCCCCCATCGGCGGCCATTGGCGCGACCTGGTCGCGATGCGTGAGCGGATCCCTGCCCTCGGTTTCACGATCGACACGTCGCACGCCGCGCTCTTCCGCTCGTTCGCCACGGCCTATCCGAGCTTGTTCGGCCTCGCTTCCGACCACGAGATCGACCTGGCGCGGTACGTCGAGGAGCTCGGTCCGCATGCCGAGGTCGCACACGTGTCTGACGCGCACGGCCTGCTCGGCGAGGGACTGCCCTACGGGGCCGGCGAGCTCGACCTCGACCCGGTCGTCGCGCGCCTCGGCCGGCTCGTCTCGTTCGTCGTCGCCGAGATCAACGAGCCGGACCCGTCGCGGTCGCCCGAAATGAAGGCCGCGTATCGGAAGATCGAGCGCGCGCTCGCGACTTCGGCAGTCCTACCGATGCGCGCACGGCGCGTTCCGGCCGATCCATTCGACTGGCAGACGGTGCTCGAGCGCCGGGACCCTGTCCCGTCGGTGCTCGAGCTCCAGGAGCGCTTCGGCGGGCAGCGCGTCCTGCTTACCGGCGGTGGCGGCTCGATCGGACGCGCACTCGGGACGTTTCTCGCCGGCTTTCGCCCCGAGCGGATCACCGTCGTCGACGGGCACGAGTCGTCGCTGATCGCCGACCGGCGTGTGCGGGATCCCGAGACGCTCGGGTGCTTCCAGCATGTCCTCTGCGACATCCGCGAACCGGGGCGGCTCGAGCGCGAGCTCGCCGCGGCGAAGCCGGACGTCATCTTCCACCTCGCCGCATACAAGCACGTCGACTGGGCCGAGGTCTTCCCGGAGGAGTTCGTGGATACGAACCTGCACGGCTCCTGGAACGTGCTCCGTGCCGCCGAGGCAGCCGGCGTCGAGACCGTGGTGGTTGCCTCGACCGACAAGGCCGCGCTCGCGCAGAGCTTCTACGGCCGGACGAAACGGTTCATGGAGCAGCTGACCGCGTTCGCGGCGCGACGGGCAGGCGCCCAGCGGACGGCCGTGCGCCTCGTCAACGTCCTCGGCTCGGCCGGCTCGGCGTCCGAGATCTTTCTGCGCCAGGCCCGCGCCGGCGTCCCGCTCACCGTGACCGACACCGGGATGGTCCGCTTCTGGATCACGATGGCGCATGCGTCCTCCCTCGTCGCGCATTCTGTCCTGCTGGCACGGGACGGTGTTCCTCTCTGCACAGCGTCGGACGCGGTCACGCTCACGGTCGGCGAGCTCGCCGGGCGGATCTGGCGCCTCGCCGGCCCGGGCGGCGAGATCGAGATCGACCTGCTGGGAATCCGCCGCGGCGAGACGCTCACCGAGGTCCTGACCGGCCCAGGCGAGGAGCTGGGCGAAGAACGCCACCAGGGAATCTGCGCGATCGAGGGCGAGATCCCGACCGCGGGCGCCGCCTGGGTGATCGAGCGGCTCCCGGCCCGCGGTACCCGAGAAGACGCCCGCGCGATCTGGCTCGAGGCGATGCGCCGGCCCGGTCTGCTCGCGCCCGCACGCGTCGAATAGGGCGGCGCCTGGGGTCAGTCCCCGGACGAGGCCGTTTGGGCCGGTGCGCGGCTCAGGGGCGCGCACAAAGGCGACGCGGATCCGTCACGCCCGCGTTCGTTTCGGGCCCGTCCGGGGTCAGACCCTCGACGTGGCCTAACGGGTCCCGTAGAGGCGATCGCCGGCGTCGCCGAGGCCCGGGACGATGAATCCGCGCTCGTCGAGGCCGCGGTCGACGGCGGCCGTGACGATCTGGACGTCGGGGTGCGCGTCGTGGACGCGCTCGATCCCCTCGGGCGCCGAGACGAGGCAGACGAGGATCACCGTCCGCGCGCCGGCGTTCTTCACGGTCGAGATCGCCGCGGCGCTCGAGTTGCCGGTCGCGAGCATCGGGTCGAGCACGATCGCGTCACGCTGGTCGAGGTCGCCAGGCAGCTTCACGTAGTACTCGACCGGCTGCAGCGTCTCCTCGTCGCGGTACATCCCGAGGAAGCCGACCCGGGCGCTCGAGACGAGCGAGAGGACGCCGTCCAGCATCCCGAGCCCGGCGCGCAGCACCGGGCAGACGGCGACCTTCTTCCCCGAGATGCGTTCGGCCGTCATCTGCTCGAGCGGCGTCTCGATCGCGACCGGCTCGGTCGGAAAATCCTTGGTCGCCTCGTAGGTCAGCAGCAACGTAACCTCGTTGGCGAGCTTCCGGAAATGGACGGTCGGCGTCTCCCGGTCGCGCAGGTACGACAGCTTGTGCTGGACCAGCGGATGTGAAACGACCGTGAGCCTCCCGCTCACGCGACGTAGTTCGTGAAGCCCCGGAACCCCGGATACAGCGGCCGCTTCGCGCACAGCGCCTCGCTCCGTGCCGCAAGCGCTGCGAGATCAGGGCTCTCCCCGAGCGCCTCGACGATCACGTCGCCGACCTCGCGGAAATCGTCCTCGTCGAAGCCGCGCATCGTCGCTGCCGGCGTCCCGATCCGCACGCCGGACGCGACTGTCGGCGGTCGTTCGTCGAAGGGAACCGTGTTCCGGTTCACGGTGACCTTCACCTCGGCGAGCCGCTCCTCCGCATCCTTGCCCGTCCATTCCGTGGAGCGCAGGTCGAGCTGGAGCAAGTGCGTATCGGTCCCGCCCGTGAGCACGTCGAGCCCGCCGTCCTGGAGCGTCTCCGCAAGCACGTCCGCGTTCTTGCGGACCTGACGCTGGTACTCGCGGAAAGGCTCGGACGCCGCGATTCGGAAGCAGGCCGCCTTGGCCGCGATCGTGTGCAGGAGCGGCCCGCCCTGGATCCCGGGAAACACCGCCCTGTCGACCGCCTGTGCCTGCTCCTCGGTGCAGAGGATGAACCCGGCCCTCGGCCCGGCGAGCGTTTTGTGCGTCGTCGAGGTGACGAAGTGGCAGTGCTCCACGGGGTTCGGGTGCAGCCCGGCCGCGACGAGCCCTGCGAAGTGCGCCATGTCGCAGAGAAGCAGGGCGCCCACCTCGTCGGCGATCTCACGGAACCTGTCCGCCTCGACGACTCGCGGATAGGCCGAGCCGCCGCAGACGATCAGCTTCGGCCGGTGTTCCTTTGCCAGCCGGAGGACGTCGTCGTAATCAACGACGTTCGTCTCGCGCGAGACTCCATAATGGACGATCGTGTAGAGGCGGCCCGAGAAGTTGACCTTGAGGCCGTGCGTCAGATGGCCGCCGTGCGAGAGCTCGAGCGAAAGGATCGTCTCCCCCGGCTGGAGCGCGGCCATGTAGACGGCCATGTTCGTCTGCGCACCTGCGTGCGGCTGGACGTTCGCGTGCTCGGCGCCGAAGAGGTCCCTGGCGCGATCGATCGCGAGCTGCTCGATGTCGTCGACGACCTCGCAACCACCGTAGTAGCGCTTCCCCGGGTACCCCTCCGCGTACTTGTTCGTCGGCACGCTTCCGATCGCTTCGAGCATGCTCGGCCAGGTGAAGTTCTCCGAGGCGATCAGCTCGATCTGACCGCGCTGGCGCTCGAGCTCGCGGCCGAGCAGCTCCGCGATCTCCGGATCGACCTCGTCGAGCCCGGCTGTCCGGAGCCGATCCAGGGTCTCCTGCGCGACGGCCATCGCGGCCATCGTAACTTCCCGGACCGACCGGAACCGGTTATTCTCGCCATGCTTTTCCCGTTCGCAACGGGGAGAAGGGGTCGCGACAACTGAGGTGCGGCAGGTGAAGAAGGTCGGGGTTGGGGTTGCGCTGGCGCTGGCCGGTCTCGCTCTCGTGCTGACCGCGGGAGGCGGCACGTCAGCAGGCGGCCAGGTGCGGCCGCGCGCGCGGCACCCGGCGGTGGCGACGCAGACGGAATCGCTCCGTCGGGTCCCTGCCCCGGTTCGGGCGCACCCGGAGCGGGCTCGTCGGTTCGACCCGAAGACACTGCTGGTCAAGTTCAAGAAGGGCGTCTCGGCGTCGCAACGGAGCGCCGCGCTGGCGCAGAGCGGCGCGACCGTCCGCCGGCAGGTCAAAGGGACGAGGTTCGTGCTCGTCGGCGTCGGCGATGCGGAGAAGGCGCGCGCCGCCCTCGAGCGCAACGAACGGGTTGCGGCGGTCGAGCCGAACTACGTCCGCTACGCGCTCGCAACTCCCAACGACCCGCGCTTCTCGACCGACCAGCAATACCTGCTGCCGCTGAGGCTGCCGTCCGCCTGGGACGTCACCCGCGGCTCGACGAGCGTCACGGTGGCGATCGTCGACACGGGCGTCGACCTCGATCATCCGGATCTCGTCAACCGGATCCTGCCCGGGCACGACTTCGTGAACGGCGACGCCGTCGCGCAGGACGACGAGGGCCACGGCACCATGGTTGCCGGGATCGCGGCGGCCGAGACCGGGAACGGCATTGGCATCGCCGGCGTCGCCTGGAACGCGTCGGTCATCCCGGTCAAGGTCCTCGACGCGACCGGCGCGGGGAGCGACTTCGACGTCGCGAGCGGGATCACCTGGGCGGCCGACAACGGCGCGCAGGTGATCAACCTGTCGCTGGGCGGTCCCTGGAGCAGCCAGACGCTCTACGACGCCGTCGATTACGCCCGCCGCAAGGGCGCGGTCGTCGTCGCCGCGGCAGGGAACGACGGGGGGCCGCAGTTCTCGTATCCAGCCGCCTATGCGGATCTCGCCGTCGCCGCGACCGACGCAGCCGGCGACGCCGCCTGGTTCTCGAACTCGGGCTACTGGGTCGACCTGTCGGCGCCGGGCATCGACGTGACGTCGACGGCGCTCGCCGCCGGCCCGAGCGACGCATATGCGAAGGGGTCGGGAACCTCGTTCGCCTCGCCGATCGTCGCGGGCGTCGCCGCCCTCGTTCGCGCGCAACATCCCGAATGGAGTCAGACGCAGGTCGTGAAAGAGCTCTTGCACGGCTGGGATCGCGGCCCGCGCGGGCTCGACCCGTTCTACGGCTTCGGCGTCGTCGACGCCTATGCGGCCGTCGGCGCTGCGTCCCAGCCGCCGGCAGGGCAACCCGGCGGCGACTCGAACGAGCCGAACGGCGCTCCGAAGCGAGCGACGGCCGTCGTGACGTCGGCGACCGGGACGATTTCGCCGGAGGGCGACCACGACGTCTACGCGGTCGACGTCCCGCAGCCGAAGTGGTTCAGCGCGACGGTGACACCCCAGGCGCTGTCGCCGACCGTCCGTGCGAGCGAAGTGGATCCGCAGATCGAGGCGATCGGGCCGGGCGGAGAACGCTTGCGGCTCGGGTCGGGCGTCGAGAACACGGTCGGCCGCCGCGAAGCCCTGCTCCTGCCGGCGGCCGCCGCCGGGCGCTACTACCTGGACGTGTCGAGCCAGGCATCCGCGCGCGGCTCCTACTCGCTCGCCGTCGGCGATGCGAACGCGCCGGCACTCTTCGACGGCGAGCAGTGGCGGAACTTTTCCGGCGTCAGCTTCCTCAGAGACATTGCCCTGGCGGACGTCACCGGTGACGGCCGCAAGGACGTCATCTCCGCGGTCACCGACAAGCTCATGCTGCTGCCACAGCAGGCGTCGGGCGGGCTCGCTGCCCAGCCGCAGTGGTTCGCGATCGACCAGAGCTGGTCGTACGGCATCTCGACGGGGGATCTCAACGGAGACGGTGCCGTCGACGTCGCCGTCGCGACAATGGCGGGTCCGCAGATCTTCTATGCGGGCGGCGGCTCGCTGTCCCCGGGACCGGTGCTCTCGCAGCCTTCGCCACCGCGGGACGTCGTCGTCGCCGACATGGACGGCAATGGGCGCCGGGACGTCGTCACGCTCGGCGACGACGGGGCTATCCGGATTTTCGACAACGGCACCGGCGGCTTCACCACAACAGTCGTCACCGGTTCGGCCGAGTGGCGGCTCGCGGTCGGCGACCTGAGCGGGGACGGGCGACCCGACGTCGCCGGCTGCGCCTCCGGCTTCGCCGGCATCGACGTCTTCGTCCAGGGCGCCTCCGGCGGCTTCACGAAGACGCGGTACGACGCATGGTGCGGCGAGGATCTGGTCGCTGCTGACATGACCGGCGACGGCCGCACCGACCTCGTCACGAACGGGATCCGCACACAGGTGTTCGCGCAGACGAACGAGGGGACGCTGGCCGATCCGGACACGTTCTCCGGACTCAGCGAGGGGTACCTCGCTGCCGGCGACCTAAACGCCGACGGCCGTTCGGATCTCGTCGAGATCGCCCACAACTCGTGCTACTTCCGGCAGTTGAGCCAGCTCGCGAACGGCCTCCTCGCCCTGGCCACCGAGGACTGCCGCGCGAAGTACTGGGACGGGCCGATGGCCATCGGCGACGTGACCGGTGACGGAAAGGCCGATGTCGTGCTCGCGATGAACGGCGGAACGCTGGTGACGTTCCCACAGGCGGCCTCGAGCGCTCCACGGCCGCCGGACCCGGCCGAGTTCTGGGTGGAAAACGTCAGTCCTCCGGATTTCGCGCTGGACGTCCCGGCGGCGACGGATCCGGTGCTCGACTTCGGGAGCGACCTGGCGATGCACGACGGCGCGAGTCTGATCAGCGGGCTGACCGGCCGCGAGGCTCCCACCGCACCGGCGTACGATCACTCGACCCTATCGACGACGGTGCGACCGGCGACAGGGCTCGCTCCCGGGACGCCATACGTCCTCGCGCAGGACCCGCTCTTCTACAACGCCGAAGCGCCGCGGATCTCCAGCGCCGCCTTCAGCTTCAGGTTCGCGACGGCCGGAAGCCCTGACACGAGCCTTCCCGACACAACGCTCACGGGCGACCCCGCGTACTGGGTCTCGAAGGCGAGCCCAGTCTTCACCTTCACCGCCTCGAAGGTCGGGACGATGTTCGAGTGCTCGCTCGACGCCGTCGGCTTCTACCCGTGCACGTCGCCGCGGACGTATGACGATCTCGCCCCCGGCTCGCACACCTTCCGCGTACGCGCGATCGACGCGGCCGGCCGAGTGGACCTCTCGCCGGCTTCGCTCACGTGGACCGTCCCCGCACCGACCGCGGGCGTGCCCGAGAACGACGCGTTCGCGGACGCGATCGCGCTCCGGACCGCGAGTGGCAGCTTCGACACGAACAACACCGGTGCGACCAAGGAGCCGGGCGAGCCCAACCACGCCGGCAACGTCGGTGGCCACTCCCTCTGGTTCCGCTGGCACGCGCCCCGCGCCGGGACGGTGACGATGGAGACGCGAGGCCCCTCGATCGACACGCTCCTGGCTGTCTACACGGGTTCAAGCGTGGGGGCTCTGACACGGGTCGCGAGCAGCGACGACGTGCCGGGAGCAACGACGAGCAAGGTCAGCTTCTCCGCGACGGCGGGGTCGACCTACCGGATCGCGCTCGACGGCAAGAACGGTGCGACCGGTTACATCTCGTTCAGCTACAACGCGAGCCTCGGCGCGCCGCCGAACGACAACTTCGCGAACCGCGAGGCGCTCAGCGGGCCGTCCGGAACCGTCTACGCCTCGAACGTCGGCGCGACCGCCGAGGCGGGCGAGCCCGGCTCGCAGTTCTACCCGCAGCCGATGTCGATCTGGTACCGCTGGACGGCACCTCGAAGCGGCCTCTTCAGCTTCGACGTCAACGGCAGCGCGACCGGGTTCTCGTTCGACCTCTACACCGGCTCGAGCCTCTCCACGCTCGCGCCGGCGGGCGTGAAGGTCGGCGGCGGTCGATCGGGCCAGATCTACCTCGTCGCGGCATCCGGTGTGACGTACGTGATCCGGCTCGACGACCAGTACAACCCGGGCGACTGGGTCCTGAACTGGAGCGACGGCGCCTCACCCGGCGGCGCCGACACGACGCCGCCGTCGGGCCCGACGGTCTCGAGCACGCCGCCGCCCGGCTGGTCGAACGACAACACGGTCGACGTGACGTGGCGCGACGCGTCCGACGACGGAAGTGGCGTCGACGGCTACTCCTACGAGTGGTCGCAGAGCGCGACGACCGTTCCGGACACGGTCAAGGACGCCGAGGAGACGGCGACGGGAACGACAAGCCCGTCGCTCGCCGACGGCCAGTGGTGGTTCCACCTCCGGACGGGCGACAACGCCGGCAACTGGAGCTCGCCGGTCCACCTCGGCCCGTTCAAGATCGATACGGCGACGCCCGCCAACCCGTCGCTCTCGAGCACCAGCCACACGGTCGACGCCTGGTCGAGCAACGCCACCGTCGACGTCGCCTGGTCGGGCGCCTCCGACGGCGCGAGCGGCGTCGAAGGCTACTCGTGGCAGTGGTCCCAGAGCAGCGGGACGACGCCCGACCAGACGAAGGACGGGTCCGGTTCGTCGGCAACGAGCCCACCACTCGGCGACGGCTCGTGGTGGTTCCACCTTCGGACGGTCGACGCCGCCGGCAACTGGAGCCCGGCCGTGCACCTCGGGCCGTTCAAGATCGACACTGCGGCGCCTGCGAACCCGGCGCTCTCGAGCACGCATCCGTCCGACTGGTCCGCCGACCGCAGCGTCGACGTCGCGTGGAGCGGCGCTGCGGACGGGACGAGCGGCGTCGCCGGGTACTCGGTCGCCTGGTCGGGCACCTCGACCACGTCGCCCGACGAGACGGTAGATACGACGATAACGAGCGCCACGAGCGATCCTCTCGCCGACGGCTCCTGGTGGTTCCACCTTCGGACGCGCGACAGCGCCGGCAACTGGTCCCAGGCGATCCACGTCGGCCCGTTCAGGATCGACGGGACGCCGCCCTCGAACCCGACGGTCTCGAGCCTGAGCCACACCGTCGACACGTGGTCGAACGATCCGACGGTCGAGCTCGTCTGGTCCGGTCAGGCCGACGCCGCAAGCGGCGTCGACGGCTTCGCGTACGCGTGGTCGCAACAATCCGCGACCGATCCCGGGACCGCGAAGACCGTCGAGGAGACCTCGGGGGGTACGACGAGCGACCCGTTGGCCGACGGCTCCTGGTGGTTCCACCTGCGGACGCGCGACAATGCCGGGAACTGGTCGCCAGCGGTCCATCTGGGCCCGTTCAAGATCGACGCAACGCCGCCCTCGAACCCGCTCGTGTGGAGCCCGAGCCACGCCCTCGACAACTGGTCCTCGAACCCGACCGTCGTCGTCGCGTGGGATGGCGGAACAAGCGTCGACGGCTATTCGTACGAGTGGTCGGGCAACTCGGACACCCAGCCCGACACGGCGAAGGACGCGGAGGAGACCACGGCGAGCCTCTCGTCGATCCGGCCCGACGGGTCCTGGTGGTTCCACCTGCGGACGCTGAACGTGTCCGGCAGCTGGAGCGGCACATCACACATCGGACCATTCCGCATCGACACGAGCCCGCCCGAGACGACGATCGCCTCGGCCCCACCGGCGGAGACGGCCGACCGCTCGGCCACCTTCGAGCTCGCCGCCGACGAGCCCGCGACCTTCTCCTGCTCGCTCGACGGCGCCGACTACGCCGACTGCGCGTCGGGCGTCTCGTACGGCGCGCTCGGTCTCGGCCCGCACGTGTTCCGCGTCAGGGCCGAGGATCGCGCCGGCAACTTGGATCCGACACCGGCGGAACACCGCTGGAGCGTCGTCGCGGCGACACCACCACCGCCGCCTCCGCCGCCACCTCCTTCTCCTCCACCGCCGCCTTCTCCGCCTACTCCGCCGCCACCGGCTCCTCCGGCGCCCGTCCCGCCGGCGCCGCCGCCTCCGCCGGCGCCGAAGCGCCCACCGGCCTGCCATGTGCCGCGTGTGCTCGGTAAGCCTCTCCCGGCGGCGCGGCGGTCGCTCCGGGCAGCGCACTGCAGGCTCGGCGCCGTCCGCTACGCCTGGTCACGCAGGGTCGCGCGCGGCCGCGTCCTCGCTCAGCGGCCGCGGGCGGGGACGCGGCTCCGCACCGGCGCGACGGTCGCGCTCGTCGTCAGCCGCGGCTCGAAGCGGCTCCGGTAGCCAGCCCGTTCCGCACTCGCTCGAGCGCCTCGGCGGTCGGCACTGCGCCCTCGCGCAGGACCGTCGGCTCGGCGCCGGTCAGGTCGATCACGGTCGAAGGAACCCCGGGCAGCTCACCGGCGTCGATCGCCGCGGCGCAGCCCTCGAGGATCTCGTCGGGGACGTCATCGAGGCGGGCCGGGTCCGCGCCACCGGGCAGGTTCGCACTCGTCGCCATCACCGCTCCCGTGCGCATGAGGACGACGTCCGCAGGCGTCGGTGGCTCCGGGACGCGAATCCCCAGGGTCTCCGGCCTGTGGCCCGTCAGCCAGCGGTAGCGCCGCGCCGGGTTCGGCACGACGAGCGTGAACGGCCCCGGCAGGAGAGCGCGCAGGACCGGGCCGATCCGGCTGCGCAGCTCCGGGATGCACTCGAGCAGCATGTCGACATCGCTCGCGACAAGCGCGCTCGGCTGCGTCGGCTCGCGGCCCTTGAGCGCGTACGCCCGGCGAACCGGCTCTTCGCTGTAGGGGTTGGCGCACAGGCCGTAGACGGTGTCCGTCGGCAGAACGACCGGCTGTCCGGATCTGAGTGCTGCTACGGCGTGGTCGACTTCTCCGTTTCCGACTCTCAGCGGCTCCATTGGGCCTCGATCACGCGGTCGCGTCCAGCCATGTCGGGCGAGATCCTAAGGTGCTCGTACCCGAGGTCTCCGAGCAGCCCCGCGACCTTCTCGGCCTGATTCTCGGCGATCTCGAGCACCACCCAGCCCCCGGGACGAAGGGCCTCGGTGGCCGCGCGAGCGACCGCCTCGGTCGCGCCGTGGGCGACAAGCGCGATCCTCGGTTCCCAGTCGCGCACCTCCGGCTGGAGCGTCTCGATGTCCTCGGGCTCGATGTACGGCGGGTTGGAGACGACCAGGTCGAACTCGTCCCGGCCGAGGCCCTCGGTCAGATCGTGCGTGACGAGCCGAACACGGCCGTTGATCCCGAGCAGGTCGAGGTTCTCGCGCGCCAGCGCGAGCGCCTCGTTGGAGGTGTCGATCGCGGTCACGAGTGCGCCGGGATGCTCGTCCACGATCGCAAGCGCGATCGCCCCGGTCCCCGTGCCAACGTCGAGTACGGCCGGTGCGTCGAGCCCGTTCAGATGCTCGAGCGCCCGCTCGACGACGATCTCCGTCTCCGGCCGAGGGATCAGCGCCCGCCGGTCCGTCTTCAGCGTCAGCCGGCGAAAGCCCCAATGGCCGAGGATGTAGGCGAGCGGCTCTCGCCGCGCGCGCCGCGCGAGCAACGCCTCGTACGCCGTCTCGGCCTCGGGGGTCAGCTCGCGCCGGAGCTCCATGTAGAGCAGGGCCCGCGCACAGTCATCGCAAGCCCTGGCGAGAAGCAGCTCGGACTCCAGACGCGCGGTGTCAATCCCCGCTTCCGCGAGCACGTGCGTTCCGTGCGCGAGGGCCTCACCGATCGTCATCGTCAGACCGCTGCGGTTTCGAGCGCCTGCCGCCGCTCTTCGGCGATCAGCGCGTCGGTGAACTCGTCGAGCTCCCCTTCGAGGACACGGTCGAGGTTGTGCACGGTCAGCTTTACGCGGTGGTCGGTGACCCGGTTCTCGGGGAAGTTGTAGGTGCGGATCTTCTCGGCGCGCTCGCCCGTGCCGATCTGGGAGCGGCGCGTCGCTGCCTGCTCGGCGGCCTGCCTCTCGCGCTCCAGCTCGTAGAGGCGGGCCCGGAGCACACGCAGCGCTTTCGTCTTGTTCTGGAGCTGCGACTTCTCGTCCTGCATTGCGACCACGAGCCCTGTCGGCAGGTGTGTGATGCGCACCGCCGAGTCGGTCGTGTTGACGCTCTGCCCACCCGGTCCGGTCGAGCGATAGACGTCGATCTTGAGATCGTTGTCGTTGATCTCGACGTCGACGTCCTCGGCCTCCGGCATCACGGCGACCGTCGCCGTCGACGTGTGGATCCGGCCTTGCGACTCGGTGACCGGCACACGCTGGACCCGGTGCGTGCCGCCCTCCCACTTGAAGATCGAGTACGCGCCGTCGCCCTTGATCGCGAAGCTGATGCTCTGGAAGCCGCCGGTCGGGTTCGGGCTCGCCTCGAGCTGCTCCCACCTGAAGCCACGGCGTTCGGCATAGCGCGTCAGCATCCGAAAGAGGTCGCCGGCCCAGAGTGCGGCTTCGTCTCCGCCGGCGGCCTGGCGAATCTCGACGATCACGTCCTTGTGGTCGGCCGGGTCGGTCTCGACAAGCGCGAGCTTGAGCTCCTGCTCCAGGTGGGCTACGCGCTCCTCGAGCTCGGGGACGAGCTCCCGCAGATCGCCGTCGCCGCGCGCCGCCTCGAGGTCAGAGGACGCCTGGCGCCACTCGCGCGCGAGCCTGTGAGCGCCCTCGAGCTCCTTCAGGCGCCGCCCGACCTCCGCCGCTTCGCGGTGGTCGTTGTAGACGGAGGGGTCCGACATCCGTTCCTGCGTTTCGGTGTAGGAGCGTTCGACCTCCTCGACGAGGTCTTCCATCGCAGCCATCCGAGAGAGGTTAGCCGTGTTGCCTGCGGAGAGACCCGAGCGAGACCCGGGTGGTGTTGCCGGAGGAATCCGCGGCGAAGAGCGTCGCCGCCCAGGTTCCGGCGGGCGGCGCGAGAAGCGCCGAGCCGCGGAAAGGCTTGCGGCCGAGCGAAAGCGTGCGCACGGAGCCTGGTTTCCTGATCACCACACGGAGCGAAAGCCACGGCGAGGCGTCGTCGCTACCGCGCCAGTAGAGCCGCCGCTGCGCGAGCGAGGCGCTGACCGTCGGGGGCTGGGCGTCGCGGCGCACCTCGACCGGCGGCAAATCAATGTCGGAGGCATTGCCCGCGACGTCGACGGCGTGCAACGTCGGCGTGTAGACATCGGCCGCGACCCGGCCCGGGTTCCAGATGACGGTGTGCCAGCCGTGCGAGACGGCGATCGGCTTGCCGGCCTGCTGAACCTGGAGGCGCACCGTCGACCGCTTCGAGACCCAGAACGAGTAGCGCGCGTAATCGCGATAGCCGTCCTGCGGCCAGGGATAGATCGGGCCCGGAGCCGGTCCCACCTTCACGATCGGCGGCTGGCGCAGGTCGGCGGCAAAGCGGCCGGCATACAGAGCCAGCGTCGGGTCCTGGGTCCGCTTCGACAGCATCGTCAGGAGCCGGACGACGTATTGGTGATATTCGAGCGGCGCCTCCGGCCCGCCGAGCGAGTACAGCGACCAGTAGCCCGTGTCGAAGCGTGGCAAGAGGCCGATCACGGCGGTCTGGAGGCGCGCGGCCAGGTTCGCTGCGGCCCGATCGCCGGTTTTGGCCACGTAGTCCTGGAGCGAGAGGATGGTCTGCAGCTGGGCGTTCAGCACGGTCTCGTCGTTGAAGGCGTACAGGCGGATCCAGGGGCCCGTGCGTACCGGGCGAGTCAGCGAAGGCACCGTCTTGTAGACGCGCTGCGACGCCGAGATCAGGTTCGGGTCGCCGAGGAGCGTGCCCGCCCCGGCGAGCGCCTGCGCCGCGACCGCCTGCGCCATCCCGGAGATCCACGGGGGCCGGCCCCGCTCGAAGCGGAAGTAGTACTCCCACGCGAGCCCGCCCGCGCGGACGACGCTGCGATCCATCAGCGACTGCGCGAGCTGCTCCACCCGGCTGACGTTCTTCTGGGCGACCAAGTTGTTCAGCTTCCCGAAGTTCTCGAGCGGATGGAATTGGAAGCCGATCCCGGGGAACGCGCGGTACCACGTCCCGTCGGCGGGATCGACGACGTCCCTGCCGGGCTTCTGGTCCCAGTGGCTCGCGAACCAGCGCGTGTTGAAGGCGAGCATCGCGAACAGCGTCCGCCCGCGCGGCGAGTCGTAGCCCTTCCAGAACCCGGCCACCTGGTGGAACACGGCGGCGAGGTTGCGGTAGCGGCTGCTCGGGAGCCTCGGAAGGACGTTCTGCGCGGCCGCGGCATCGCCCCGGTAGTCCGCAGCCTCGGCGGCGTCGATGCGCCCCAGCGACTGCGCCCGCGCGATTCCTTTCGAGATCAGCGCGAAGTCCTTCACCCACGGCGGCGTCGCAGACGCTGACCCCGAGAGAAGCATCGCGGCGAACACGAACAAGCCGGCCAACCCTGCGGCGCCCCTGGCCATGCCGGATTAGACGCTAGCGCGTCTCAGGTGTTTGCGCTCTTTTTGCGGCATTGATGGATCGTTCAGCGCCACGCGGCCGGAGCCGGGCTTTGCCCGGCGGGAGGCCAACTGCGAGGTGCAATTACTCCGACAAGAAGAAGGGGGCTCGCGGGGGAAACATTTTTTCTTCCGCGTTCAAGCCATAACTTCGACGCGCTGGGCATCCGGCACGGCCGTGCGACCCTCGCGCTCGAGTACCTCGCGCAGGGCGCGGATCGACACCTCGAGCTGGTCGAGCGTCGGCTCCCGCGTCGTCAGGCGCTGCAGCCAGAGGCCGGGCGCGAGGAGCGTCATCAGGATCCTGTTGCCCGTGTGCTTGCCGGCGAAGCGGATCAGCTCGTAGGCGATCCCAGCGATCACGGGCAGCAGCAGGATCCGTGTCGCGATCAGCCAGTACCAGGCGGGACGGCCGAAGAACGCGAAGACAAAGATCGCGATCACCATCACCCAGAGCAGGAACGCGGTGCCGCACCGGGGGTGGATGAGCGAGAACCGCTGCACACGGGCGGGCTCGAGCTCCTCCCCAGCCTCGTAGGCGTTGATCGCCTTGTGCTCCGCGGCGTGGTACTGGAAGACGCGCCGCAGGTCGGGAAGCAACGAGATCAGAGACAGGTAGAGGACGAAGATCGTCACCCGGATCAGACCCTCGACGATCACGAACCAGCCGGCGTCGATGCCGATCCAGTCGGTCAGCAGCGCGGGCCCGACCTTGAACAGAAGGAGTGCGAAGCCGATCGCGATCGCGAAGGCGAAGATCAGCTGGCCGCGGGTCAGCTCGGTCGAGACCTCCTCGTCCGCTCCTTCTTCC
>DASQWX010000033.1:0-5499 GCA_035640035.1 Gaiellaceae bacterium | reverse complement strand
TGTGCGAGCTTCTCGGCGAGCGGAAGCGGAAAACCGGCCTCCATCAACACGTGAAGCCGCCAGCTTTCGACTTTCGCTCGCTCGTCCTGGGGTGTCTCGGTGATCTGCGCCATGAGGTCGATCTGCTTCGCCCTTTCCTAGACGAACCCTGCCACACGAAGTTTGTGCTCCGCATTTATTCGGCCCGAAACGCGCTCTCGAGGCTCGATTCCGCCTCGGAAACAGCGCTTTCCAGCCGGCGGGTCAACTCGTGCACCCGCGCCTCGAGCACTGCCCGCTCGGCCTCGGCGTCGGCGCCGATCGCCCGGACCTGAGACCTGAGCTCGGCCTCGGTGTCCGAGATGCGCCGCTGGAAATCGGTGAGGAACTCGTCGCGGCGCTGCTCGATCCCGTTGAGGATCTGGGTCAGCTTGCGGTCGATCCGCGACGCCCCGGCGTCCGACACCTGGCCGAGGCGTTCCGCAAGGACGGCCTGGGCGTCGTGGGCGAACTGTGCGACGGCTCGATCGAGCTCGCGTGAGAGGCGCTTGGCCGCGTCCTCTCGGGCCGTCTTGACGGCGGCGGCGAACTGCTCGACCGCCGCTTCGGAGAGCCGGTTGGCCGTCCGGTCGACGATTCGACTCAGCTGGTCGATCTGCCGCCGCTCGACATCGGAGAAGCCCGCCTGGATCCGCCGGACCGCCTCCGTCTCCTCGGCGCCGATTCGCTCGCGAAGCTCGCGCTCGCGCTGGCGCAGGCGCTCCGACACCTCGTGCAGTGCGCGCCGCCTCTCGCCTTCGTGCACCTCGACGTCGCGTCGGGCGGCGGCCCCGGCTTCCTGGGCCGTGTGCTCGAACTCTTCGCGCAGCCTGGCGAGGATCACCCGTTGATCCTCGCTGGCCGACTTGAGCTGCTCCGTATCTGCCTCGAGCCTCGCCTGGGCTTCAGCGACGGCTTCCTGCTGCCGCTGGGCCAGCTCGGCCAGACGTGCGTTCAGGCCCTGCTGGATCCGGTCGAGGTCGGCCGACCACTCCGACAGCCGCTGTTCGACCCGGCGCTCGATGAGGGTGAGCGCATCGCCGAGCTCGGCCGCGACGCGGCGCTCCCGGTCGCTCAGCTCGGTCCGGCGAGTGTCGGCGAGCTTCCGCTCCTGCTCAGCGAGGAGCGAGGCGGAATCGGCCCGGGCGCGGGCCAGGGTCCGGTCGAGCTCCTCGGCGCGCTCCGCTGCCTCTCGCTCGACGACGTCGCGGAGCCTCGCCTCGGCCGCGTCCAGTTCGGCGTCGATGCGACGCGCTCGGGCCAGCGCCGAGCGGAGAGGGATCGTCGCGAGGCCCGCCGCGAAGCACACGGTGAGCCCCGCTGAGGCGACAGCCAGGTCGCGGTCGAGATCGAGGGCGAACGACGCCCACGCCGCCGCTGCGCCCAGGCCGAGCAGCGCCGAAATCGTGATGAGGAGCTCGCGGGACCCGCGTACGAGCAATGCGATCGCGATCGCGGCCCCGACGAGGCCCACGCCGACGGCGAACCCGATCTGGACGGCCGTCTCCAGGCTCACGAGGGGATCGTAATCAGCCGAAGCGGAGTACGAGCAGCGCCGCGGCGAGTGCGATGCTCGCCGCCGCCATGAACCGAAGCGCGGTCTCCGCCGGGCCGGTCAGAGTCTCCGCCTCGATCGGCACACGGGTTCCGTCGATCCGCTCGATCGTGCCCGCGATCGAAATCGTGCGTCGGCGGACGTCCCGCACCGGTGTCGAGAGCGTCTGTTGTGCCCGGATCAGGAGCGCTCCGAAGAGCGCCGCGAGCACGGCCTCGCCCGTGATCCGATCGGCGGCCGCGAAGTAGGCGGTGACGATCGGGAAGGCGCCCCAGGCGGTCGCGAGCCAGAACCCGTTGTGGAAACGCCCGCCGAAGAGCTCCAGGTTGTAGGCGCAGACGATGAAGGCTCCGAAGGCGACGAAGAGGAGCAGCCAGAGGTTGTGCGCGAACGCGACTGCGATCCCGATCGCGCAGGCGGCGGCGAGGGAAGAGGCGGCGAGCGCGACGAGCACTCCCGTAGGGATCCGCGTCTGCAGGGGTCGGCCGTTCAGCTCGTCGAGGGCGTGCGCGCCGATTCCGAGGGCCAGGAAGAACGCGAGCGCCGTGAACGCCAGACGGCCTGCCGGGACGTGCGGGGCCAGGCACCCGCCGATGACGACGTAGCTCACGTGCCACGCCGTGTACGGCGGGTGGAGCAGCGTGACGTAGTCGCGCCAGCCGCCCGGGGCGAGTGCGTAGAAGGCGGGACGCTCCCTCCTAGGAGGGTCTGGCGAAATACTCCCGGTGCCACCGGGCCGCGCTGCTCGCCCCCTGGCACCGTCCTCAGTCGCGCCCATATCTACGGATATGGACGCTCCCTGCGTCCTCCCCAGGAAACGAGCATCGCACCCCGGTGACGAGGGGCATCCCGCCAAACCCTCCTAGCCTCCACGGTGGCCCCAGATGACAATCGCCCCGCCGAGGCTCAGCCGGCGGTGCTTCACGCCTTCGATTCCAGCCTGCCGCCAGAGCTCGAGCTGGCGCTCGAGCGGGTAGCGGCGCCAGAAGTCGCGGATGCTGCCGCTGAGGAACCGGCCCACCTCGCGCCACCCGGGCGAGAGTGCCCGGCCCGCGGTCGGCAGCACAACGTCGACGTACGCTCGCCAGAGCGGGCGCCAGAGCCCGCGTGGCACGGCGAACTCCAGGCTCGCCACGGTTCCGCCGGGCCGGACGACGCGAACGAGCTCGTGCAGCGTGGCGGCGGGATCGTCGACGTAGCGGAGCAGGTAGGTGAACGCGAGGCCGTCGAAGGATTGGTCCTCGAAGGGCAGGTTCTCCGCGCTCGCCTCGACGAGGCGCACGGTGGCGGGGAGCTGCACACGCGCCACGGCGAGCATCTCGGGGCTCTGGTCGACGCCGACGACGGCGCAGCCCTTCTGCCGGAGCAGCTCAGCGGCGACCGCCCCGGTGCCTGTCGCAACGTCCAGGACGCTTCCGGCGGAGCCCACGTCCACGCGCGAGACGAGGAAGCGGCGCCAGCGCGGATCCTGGCCGAGCGAGAGGAGGCGCGCGTAGCGCTCGTAAGTCGGACCGAGCGGGGCGAACAACTCGAGCGCGTGGCGCGTCCTGGGGGAGGCCCCGAGCACATTGCGAAGCCTATGCTCGCGGCATGGAATTGACCGACGATCTGCGGCGGATCGCGGAAGCCGCGGCTCGACATGCGGATGCGGGCGAAGAGGTGATCGGAATCGTGCCGGCGGAGCCATCCGCGGGATCTCGGTTCTACCTCTGCGCGTACCGCGGCGAAGGGGGCGAAACAACCTGGCTCGTTCTCGACGACGAGGCCCGGGCGGTCGAGAGCCGTGCCGTCGTCCGCGAGGTCGTCTCGATCGCCGCCCTCGTGGAGCTCGCCGAGGAGACGGCCGGCGGGGGCGACCTCGACGAGCTGCGGTCGCAGCTCGTCGCGCTTCGGATGACCGAGAACCCGCCGGGCATCGACGACGCCGATGACGCCGCACTCGCGCTGGAGGCGGAGATCGGCGCAGCCCCCCGGGTCGCCACTCCGGAGCGCCTCGACGCGATCGCGGCAGCGACCTCGAGGCTCGAGCAGGCACTCGGCGGGTCGGGCTCGCCGTTCGCCGCGGCGATGCGGGAGGCGACGAGGACCGTCGACGAGCTGACGCGCGACGTCGAGGGCGCGTACAAGCGCCCGCTCACCTAAGTGTCGAGCGGTACAGTGGCCGCATGGAAGGCGGCAGCTTCGGATTCCCGTTCGGAGGCGACCCCGAGGATCTGATGCGGGGGCTGCGCGAGTTCGCCGAGCAACAAGCCGAGTCGGTCCAGGAGGCCCAGCGAGAGCAGTTCGCGACTCTGACGCTGAACACGGCGGTCGAGCTGACCGCGGCGGCGCTTCAGCAGGTGAACGTCGAAGGCGGCCCCGACCAGCAGTCGATTGCGCTCCGCGACGCGATGCGAGTGCTCTTCCCCGAAGCCGTGGCGCTGGTCTCTGCAGCGCGTCAGGGCTTCATGCGCGAGGGCTAGCCGCAAACCGGATCTCGGCCGCCTCGCACACGCGCCGGTAGCCGATCTGCTCGTAGATCTTGTTCGAGGTTGGGTTGGCGAGATCCGTGTAGAGGAAGCAGAAGCGCCTCGCGGTCAGCAGGCGTTCGGAGAGCTCGGCGACCAGTGCGGATGCATAGCCGCGCGCGCGACGCTCGGGCGGCGTGTAGACGGGCCCGATCCTTATTCCGTTCGGAGTCGGGTTGCCGTACGCCGCGAAGGAGACCGCCTCACCGTCTTCCCAGAGCACGATGCCCGCCTCGTCGGCGTCGAGCCGGTGGTCGATCTCCCGCGTCACCGCCGCTTCCGTCGCGGTCTCGCCTAGAGCCTCTTGGGCAAAGGCGCCCCACCACTCGATCAGGATGGGGCGATCGGCCGTCTCCGCGTCGCGCATCCGACCGGCGACGCCCGAGACGCGGTCAACACGGTCGAGCTGGAAGATCGCTTGACCGCGGTGCGTCACCGGCGTCGTGGCGGTCCTGTCCGACCAGAACGCCGCAAAGGCGTCGGCCTCGGGGAGCGCGCCGATGACGCCTGGAAGCTCGTCATCGATTCCGTGCGCCAGGGCTTCGAGAGCGCCGTCGTCCCGTGGCCGCGCCAGCACGAGGTTGTGCGGCGGGGTCCGGACCGCAGCACCCTGGATCGCGGCGGCATCCTCCACGAGCCAGAGCCTGTATTGGGGATAGAACGAAGGATGGTCGCGGAGCGTCGCCAGGATCCCGAGCATCAGGTTGTGGCGGGCCTCGTCGGCCGTCAGAAGCGTGGAGACGGCCTTCAGGTATGCATTGGGATCGGCGAGCCGACGAACGTTCACCGCGGGATCGTACGGCGGCCACGCAACTACAATCCGCCGCGCTCGTGATCCTCGATCGCACGATCGCCCGGATGCTGCCGGCGGTGCCGAAGCCGCTCGTCCACAAGCTCGCGCAGCGCTATATCGCCGGGCCCACGCTTGCGGACGCGTGCCGGGTCGTCAGGGCCGCGAATGCGGCCGGCAAGCTGGCGACGATCGACGTTCTCGGAGAGGAGATCACTCGGGGCGACGAGGCCCGAGCTATCGCCCGCGCATACCGCGACGTGTTCGAGACGATCGAGCGGCAGGAGCTCGATTCGAACGTGAGCGTGAAGCTGACCGCCCTCGGCCTGAAGCTCGACTACGACCTCTGCCAGGAGAATCTCGAGTCAGTCGTCGGGGACGCTGCCCGCCGGGGCAACTTCGTCCGCATAGACATGGAGGATGCGTCGACGACCGACGACACGCTGCGGCTCTATCGGCAGCTGCGCGAGGCCGGGCACGAGAATGTCGGGGTCGTCCTGCAGGCGTACCTGCGGCGGACGCTGGACGACATTCGCTCGCTCGCCGACCTCCAGCCGAGCGTCCGCATCTGCAAGGGGATCTATCTCGAGCCGCCGGAGCTGGCTTTCCAGGGCTACGAGGAGGTTCGG
>DASQWX010000032.1:0-3816 GCA_035640035.1 Gaiellaceae bacterium | reverse complement strand
TCGAAGGCTACGAGCAGTAGTTCCCTGGCGCGGGCTGCCGCCGGGGAACTGGAGCGTCGATCGCGCCGATCCGCATTCGCGGAACGGCGAGCGATCGGACCAGGGGCAACCCCACGAGCGAGCTGTCCTCTACGGACCAGGCCTCGGTCGTGTCAGCGAAGAGACGATCGCACAACGCACGCATCCATGCCGGGCCTGTGGACGAAAAGTCGCGCTTTTGTCGCAGTTGCCATGACCGCTGCAGGCAGTTCGCGGTGGACAGTCCTCAGCGGACCACGGCGCGCTCCCGGCTCAGCGCAGAAACGGCTCGACGGCCAGGCTCGCGCTCAGCCGGACCCGCGGCTACTGCGGCAGCGGCTGCACCAGCCGGGCCGAGTTGCCGGACGGATCACGGAATCCCGCGTCGATTCCGTACGGCTGAGTCGTCGGCTCCTGCTGGAACTCGACGCCACGCCCCTTGAGCTCCTCATAGGTTGCCTGGCAGTCGTCGGTCGAGAAGATGACGCCGCCGGCGGCGCCCTTCGCCATCAGGTTCATGATCTGCTCGCGCGTCTCGTCGTCGAAGACCGGCGGACCCGGGACGGCCACCAGCGCGATCGCCACGTCGGGCTGCGCCGGCGGGCCGACGGTCAACCACCGGAAGCCGCCGAGCTCGGGCAGCGTGACGTCGTCGCGCAGCTCCATGCCGAGCTTGTCGGTGTAGAAGCCGAGCGCCTCGTCCTGGTCGTGGACCCAGAGGGTGACATGCGTGAGCTGCTTCAGCATCGTGATCCTCCGTCGGTAGAAGGCGTTCGCGACGACGCTAGCCCGCCGCCCCGCGCGTGTCTTCTCCAAACGTGCTGAATGACGGGCGCGTCCAGGCGAGGAGGATGCAGGTCGGGACGCGCGCGCGAATGGCTGCGTCCGGATGGGCAGCGCGATAGGCCGTCGGTGACAGCCCGAATGCGCGCCCGAAGGTCGAAGTGAAGGAGCCGACGCTGCGCCAACCGACCGAGAGGCAGATGTCCGCAACGCTGTGGTCAGTGTTGCGGAGGAGCGCCGCGGCGCGCTCGAGCCGGCGCGTCAACAGATAGCGGTGCGGCGACTCGCCGAAGGCGCGGCGGAACTCGCGGCTGAAATGGGCGCGCGAGAGCCTCGCCGCCCGCGCGAGCGTCGCCACGTCGAGCGGCTCGCGATAGCGGGCGTCGACGAGATCCTTGGCTCGGAGAAGGTGCCGCGCCGGTGGGAGGGGCGTCGCCATCGGGCCGGAGATTACGCCTTGCAGATATCGATAACCATCGATACATTGTTTTTGCGGATGTCGCTCGACTTGGTGAGCTGCTGCCGGTCATTTGGCGCGCCGGCGCTCTCCGACGAGCAGTCCACGGCCACGGCCGCCCTCTTCCGCGCGCTCGGCGATCCCGCCCGCGTGAAGATCCTCAACGTGCTCGCGACGAGCGACAGGCCGGTGTGCGCCTGCGAGTTCGAGCCCGCGCTCGGCCTCTCGCAGCCGACGGTGAGCCATCACCTGAAGAAGCTGACCGAGGTCGGTTTGCTCGAGCGCGAGCAGCGCGGTCGGTGGGCGTACTTCTCGCTCGACGGCGAGGCGCTGACGCGGATAGCGAGCCTGGTCGATCCCGAGGCAGCTCGATGACGACTCGCAAAGCCGCCGCCGCGCTCCGAGAGCAGGTGCGAGCGCGCTATGCCGAGGCGGCGCGTACCGGCTGCTGCTGCTCGGGCGAAAGCGACGGTTGCTGCGGCGACGACTCCTGCGGGACGTCCTTCGGCGGCGTTCTCTACGACGCCGAGACGCGCGAGACCGCGCCCGAGGCCGCAGTCCTGGCGTCGCTCGGATGCGGCAACCCGACTGCGGTGGCAGAGCTCCGCGAGGGTGAGGCCGTGCTCGATCTCGGGTCCGGCGGCGGTCTCGACGTGATCCTGTCCGCGAAGCGCGTCGGTCCCGGCGGCGTCGCGTACGGCCTCGACAGCCTTGCGCCGGAGGACTGCGCCGAACAGGGAAGCTACGTCGGCTGCATAGCCGGGGCGCTCTCGAAGTCGGAGTACGTAGCGGACTCGAGGCGGCCGGCTTCGAGGCGATCATGGTCGAGTTCACGCATGAGGTCGCGGACGGGATGCACAGCGCGATCGTGAAGGCTCGCAAGCCGGAAGCTTCCGGGCGAGCCGAATGACCAGGGTTCTCTTCGTCTGCGTCGGAAATCAGGGCCGGTCGGTGATGGCGGAGCGCTTGTTTCGCCGCGCCGCCTCCGATCGTCACGAAGCCCGATCGGCCGGGTCGAATCCCGGCGTCGCGGTTCACCCGCAGGTGCTGGAAGCGCTCGCCGAGATCGGCATCGACGCGAGCGACCACGTTCCCACCAGGCTGCGCGACGAGATGGTGCAGTGGTCGGACGTCGTCGTCGCGACCTGCGACGACGCCTGTCCCGTCCCCCCGGGCAGACGCTACGTGGGCTGGGATCTTCCCGATCCGGGCGCCGAGCCGCTCGAGCGTGTCCGCGAGATTCGCGACGAGATCGCCGTGCTCGTCGACCGGCTCGCCGCCGATCTCGACGGGGCTTGACGGCGGCGTCTCCGCCTGTCAGAGTCGTCGCGTCAAGTCCTGTGGGCCTCCGGGCCTGCAGGACTTGGCGTTTTAGGGGCTACGGCAGCTCGAGCACCATGCCCTCGTGCGCGAGCCTCGGAGCGATTCCGTTCCCGCCCGCCAGTGACTGGGCCCGCGCCTCGAGAAGCTCGAGCGCGCCGTCGGCGTGTGCCGGCTCGTGGTGGAAGAGCACAAGGCTGTGAGCTCCGACCGCGCGCGTGAAACCCACCGCGTCGGCGACGCTCGAATGACCCCAGCCGATCCGCTCCGCGTACTCGTCCTCGAAGTACTGGGCGTCGTGAAGCAGGACGTCCGCGTCGGTCGCGACCGACGCGCCGGACATCCATTCGGTCGGCGTCTCCGAAATCGCTCCGGCGAGTGCCGGCTCGTGATCGGGGAGGTACGCAACGCTCGACTCCTCCGACTCGATCCGGAATCCGACCGTCGGCCCCGGATGGAGAACGAGATCCGCCGCGAGTGAGATGCCGTCGACCGTCCAAGGCTCTCGTGGGATGTCGTGGAACGTGACCTGGGCCGGGACGGCGTTGAGGTCGACCGGGAAGAGCGGCGGCGAGAACGAGCGCGCGATTCGCTCTCGGAGGCTGAGCACCGGCGACGGCGGGCCCCAGATGTCGAGGACGACTTCCGGGTCCCAGAGCGGGGCGAAGAACCGCAGCCCCTCGAGGTGGTCGAGATGAAGGTGGGTGAGCAGGAGATGGATGCGACGGGTGGCCCGCCGTGCGAGCTCGAGGCCGAGCGGCCTGATCCCGGTGCCCGCGTCCAGGACGAGCGCCGCCTGGTCGCGCAGCGCGACCTCGACGCACGAGGTGTTCCCGCCGTAGCGGACCGTCGCGGGCCCGGGTGTCGGAACCGACCCGCGGCAACCCCAGATCGTCAGGCGCACTCGGCGATCCTTCCTAGTCGCGCCAGAAGATCGCGACGATCCCGACGAACT
This sequence comes from Gaiellaceae bacterium, assembly GCA_035640035.1. Taxonomy (GTDB): domain Bacteria; phylum Actinomycetota; class Thermoleophilia; order Gaiellales; family Gaiellaceae; genus 13-2-20CM-68-14. Next base: position 283 of record DASQWX010000032.1, on the reverse strand, counting down.
CGTCGGCATGCGCGAAGAGCGGGAACGCCGTGACCGAGACGTCGCGCTCGACGCCGTCGCGGCTCGTGATCCGGAAACGCTCGTGCGCCGGCCGCCGCTCGTCCAGCGCAATCCTCGTCGGGCGCGCCTCGGGAGGTGCCGGTTCCAACTCGACCGTTCGTACGGAGAAGCTCTCGACCCACTCGTCGAGCGGTATCTCCCCGACCTCCGAAAACACAACACCGGTCACGTCCGCGGCGGCGTCGTTGTAGAACACGAGCTTCCCGCGGTCGTCGGCGATCAA
>DASQWX010000031.1:0-20221 GCA_035640035.1 Gaiellaceae bacterium | reverse complement strand
TCGGCGTCGCCGATGTAGGACAGGTGCGGCACCTTTGTCCGTTCTCCGATCCGCGAGTTCTTGACTTCGACGAACGTGCCCACCTTCGCGCCGGCTTCCAGCACGGTTCCGGGGCGAAGGTAACAGAACGGCCCCACGAGCACGCCCGGTCCGATCTCCGCGTCGACGGCGACGACATGTGGCCCCACCTCGGCGCCACTGAGCACCCGCGTCGAGCCGCGGAGGACCGCGAACGGGTGGACGACGGCGTCCGCCTCGAGCTCGACCTCAGGGTCGATCCAAGTCGCCCGGGGGTCGACGATCGTGACACCGGCGAGCATGTGGCGCTCGTTGATCCGGTCGCGGAGAACCGCCGCCGCCGCGGCGAGCTCGACACGGGTGTTGATTCCGACCGGCGCCTCCGGGTCTTCCGATTTGTAGGTCGACACCTTTTTTCCGGCGGCGACGAGGGCCCGCACGGTATCCGTGAGGTAGAGCTCGCCCTGGACGTTGTCGGGCCTCAATCCATCGAGGGTGTTCCAGAGCTCGACGGCATCGAAGACGTACGTGGACGAGTTGAGCTCGCGGATGGCCCGCTGTTCCTCGCTTGCGTCACCCTCCTCGACGATCGCACTGACATTGCCCTCTCCGTCACGGACGATCCTCCCGTAGGGAAGTGGCCGCTCGGGCTCGAACGTCAGCACCGTCGCAGCGGCGCCGCTCTCGCGGTGCGCGTCGACGAGCCCCTCGAGAAGCTCCGGCGTCAAGAGCGGCGAGTCGCCCGACAGCACGAGCACGTCTCCCTCGAACCCGACGAGCGCCGGGCGCGCCGCGGCGGCGGCGTCGCCGGTGCCGCGAGGCTCTCGCTGAACCGCGACCTCGAGGCCGTCACCGGAAATCGCTGCTTCGGTCTCGGGCGAGGTGACGACGACCAGCGGTCCGGGCCTGAGCGCGCGCGCCGTGTCGATCACCCAGTCGACCATCCTCAGCCCGAGGAGCGGGTGGAGGTGCTTCGGCGTCCCCGAGCGCATCCGCGTCCCGAGGCCGGCGGCCATGACCACGGCGGCGAGCTTCCGAGCGGTCACCAAAGGCGGAGTAGCTGGGGCGCCAGGATTCGAACCTGGGATCGCGGGACCAAAACCCGCTGCCTTACCACTTGGCTACGCCCCAACATCGACAGCGTAACCTCGTATTGGCGATACAGCGCTCTCGCCACCTGACGGCGGCCGCGCCGGCGAAGCCGCCGCGCCTTCGATGGTCGGCGCCGCAAGACGGCGCCTCAGCACTTGGCCACGCCCCATAGTCGGGGCCCATCGACGCGTCGCGCCCACCTGCAGAGTCTAGTCCGGGTCAGTCGCGCGAGCTGAAGAGGAGAACGAGCGCCAGGACGGCAAGGATGCCTACGAGGATCAGCGCCAGGGTGCCGACAATCAGCACCAGCACCGGCACGAGCGCGACGAGCGCCTGCGAGACGGCCGCGATCCAACCGGCCTGCCGCGCCGTGTCGGAGCGGAGGCGGTGGGCGAAGGTGAACCAGCCGCCGACGACGAGCACGGCGACCGCGATTGCCGCCCACCACGAGATGGCGTGGAAGACGACGAGGACGCCCTCGGCGACGGCGATCCAGAACGCGATTCGCACCCGCCGCGCACGAAGCCAGCGCCCGATCCGGCTCGACCCGTGCTCCAGTGCGGGCCCGCTGCCCAGCGACCGTCCGTACTCCATGGCGGTCAACCGTACCAAGTGGGCACCGTGAGCCAAACTCGGCCGCGGCTCTTCAGTGCCGATCGCGCGGCACGCGCCGTCTCCAGGTGCTGGAACAGGCCGTAGACGAGCGGACCGGCGCCCGTCACGTCGGCGCGGAAGGCTCCCTCGGCAACCAAATCATCGGCGAGCGGCGAGCTCGCGAGATCGTTCGGGGGCAGTCGTGCGAGGTCGCGGGGGCGCCTGATCTCCTTCAGCGCACGCCTGAGCGCCGCCCGGCGGTTCCGGTACCCCTTGCCGCCGTCGCATCCGTCGAAAGCCCCATAGACGTCGGCGGTCGAAGCCTTGTCGACCCCGGTGGGACGCACGAGGAGGACCCAATAGTCCTGCGGCAGGTCGAGCGGAGTCAGCACAGTTCCGTCGCCCTCGCCGAGTTGCGGTCCCTGAGTGAGGAAGAAGGGAGCGTCCGAGCCGAGCTCGGCGGCGAGCCCACGCAGGCGGTCGGGCTCGAGCGGCTCTTCGAGCGTCGCGTTTGCCAGCCGGAGCGCCGTCGCCGCGTCGGAGCTTCCGCCTCCGAGCCCGGCGGCGACCGGGATCCTCTTCGTCAGGCGGGCTTCCCAGCGAGGCGGAACGCCGCTCGCTTCACCGAGGCGCTCGAGCGCCCGCCCGACGAGGGTGTCGTCTGCAAACCCGAGGACACGAAGCCGCGGCGCAGGCCGGATCGCAACGCGGTCGGAGAGATCCAGGCGCTGCAGCACTGTTGTCAGCTCGTGCCTGCCGTCGAGGCGCGGGAGCCCGACAACAAGCGCCAGGTTGAGCTTCGCAGTGGCCGGGGCCCGTGTCACCGGAGAGCGACGGCGAGTGCCACGAACTCCTCCGGCGCCAGCGCTTCCGCCCGAATCGTCGGCTCGCGCTCGATCGAGGCGAGCGCCGACACGACCTGGTCGGCCGACGCGACGCCTGCGAGCTCGATCGAGTTCGGGACCTGCTTGCGGCGATGCGCGAAGGCGGCGCCGACGACGGTTTTCACCCACGCGTATTCGCGCGGGAGCTCCCCGCGACGCCGAAACGCGACGAGCGCCGAGTCGACGTTCGGACGCGGCCGGAAGACGTTGCGCGAAACGGGATGGAATCCAGTCCGCTCGGCGACGAGCTGAACGAGGACGGAAACAGCGCCGTACGCTTTCGTCCCCGGCTCGGCGAAAAAACGGTCCGCGACCTCGCGCTGGACCATCACGCACCAGAGATCCAGGCCCGGTAGACGGTCGAGGCTCTCCGCGACGAGCGGTGTCGCGACGTTGTACGGCAGGTTGGCGACGAGCTTGTTCGGAGTCGGCTCGAGCGCGGCAAGGTCGAGGGCGAGCGCGTCGCCGAGCTGCAGCTGAACGTTCTCGCGACCGGCGAGCGCCTCCCGGAGCCCCAGCTCGAGTGTCCGGTCGAGCTCGATCGCATGGACGCTCGATACGCGATCGGCGAGGAACACCGTCAGGACGCCGAGACCCGGGCCGATCTCGAGCACGACGTCGTCGCCCGCGAGCTCCGCAAGCCTGCCGATGACGCCGAGAATGTTCTCGTCGACGAGGAAGTGCTGGCCGAGCTCTTTCCTCGCTCGAACGCTCACGCCGCGGGCGAGACGACGGGCAGGGAGAAGGCCTCGGTGGCGTTGGCGTCGATTCGAGCCGCCAGCTCCGCGGGGTCCTCGCCCCGCGCGGCCGCGATCGCCGCGACCGTGTGGACGATGTTGGCGGGCTCGTTCGGCCGGCCGCGCCGCGGTTCCGGCGCGAGGTAGGGGCTGTCGGTCTCGGCCAGGATTCGCTCCGAGGGGACTCGCCGAGCCGCCTCGCGCAGCTCCTCGGCCTTGCCGAACGTGACGTTGCCGGCAAACGAGACGTAGTACCCACGCTCGAGGGCAGCCTCGAGAAGGCCCGGCGACGAAAAGCAATGGAGGATGACCGTCCCGCCGAACGCGGCGAGCGCGGCGAGCACGTCCGAGTCCGCATTCCGGTTGTGGATCACCGCGGGCTTGCCGAGACCGGCGGCCAGCTCGAGCTGGGCTGCGAAGAGGCGCCCCTGATCGTCCCGAGCCGCCCAGTCCCGGTAGAAGTCGAGCCCGGTCTCGCCGACCGCGACGGCGCGCTCGTCGGCGAGGAGCCGCTCGAGCTCGCCGAGCGCCTCGGCGCTCGCCTCGGGACCGCTTGCCTGGTGCGGATGGATCCCCAGAGCTGCGAACACGCCCGTGTCGCGCCGGGCGATGTCGAGTGCGGCGCGGCACGACTCGATCCCCGACCCAATCGTGATCACACGTTCGACGCCCGCCTCGCGGGCCCTCGACAGCAGCTCCTCCGGCGTCGCCTCGCACCCGTCAAGGTGCGCGTGGGTGTCGATCACGCGACGGCGGTTTCGAGCTCGACGCGCGGGAAGAGCGGCTCCGCGGGGACGATTCCATCGACCGCCGTCGTCCGACCGTAAGCGACTCCATCCCAGGCGACGTCGCCGGACTGGCCGAGCGCAGCCAGGATTCGATGCGACGTGTCGGGCAGGTACGCCGCGAGCGCGATCGCGACGGCCCGGAGCCCGTCCACCAGGTCGAAGAGTGTCCGGTCGAGCTCCTCGGCCTTCGTTTCGTCCTTGGCGAGTTGCCAGGGTGCGCGCTCCTCCACGTAGCGGTTGAGCGACCTGATCACCGTCCAGATCGACTCGAGCGCGCCGGAGAGATCCCACTCGTCCAGCCGCGCGGGGACGTCCCGCGCGAGCTGGTCGAGCTCGGCTCGGAACGGCGAGTCCCATGGGGAGGAGCGGACCCGGCCATCGCGATAGCGCGCGATCATCGCCGTCGTCCGCGAGAGGAGATTGCCGAGGTCGTTACCGAGCTCGCGCTCGTACCTCTCGTGCAGGTCGTTGACCGACGCATTCCCGTCCTGGCCGAACCGCGTCACGCGCGCGATGTAGAACCGGACCGGGTCGACGCCGTAGACATCCACGAGGTCGAGAGGGTCGATGACGTTTCCGAGCGACTTCGAGATCTTGCGGTCGTCGAGGATGAGATACCCGTGGACGAAGATCTGCTTCGGCACCTCATAGCCGGCCGCCAGCAGGAGCGCGGGCCAGAAGACGCAGTGGAAGCGGAGGATGTCCTTGCCGATCAAGTGGCGCGCCTCGGGCCAGAACCGCTCGCGCAGGTCCTCACCCGGGCGCGCATAGGTGAGCGCGCTCAGATAGTTGATCAGCGCGTCGACCCAGACGTACACAACCTGCTCGGGATCCCACGGAACGGGGACGCCCCAGGGCTGGCCCGCGCGGCTGAGGCTGAAGTCCCGCAGCCCGCCCGCGATGAAGCTCCGGGCCTCGTTGTAGCGGAAGTCCGGCAGCACGAAGTCGGGCCGCGCGTCGTAGAGGCCTAGCAACTGGTCCTGGAATGCCGACAGCCGGAAGAACCAGTTCCGTTCCTCGATCGTCTCGGGCTTGGTGCCGTGCTCGGGGCAGAGTCCGTCCGGCGTGAGCTCGTCCTCTGTGAGGAACGCCTCGTGTCCGACGCAGTACAGGCCGGAGTAGATGTCCTCGTAGATGTGACCGTTGTCGTAGATCCGCTGGACGAATTCCTGCACGAACCGGTGGTGGCCCTCATCGGTCGTGCGAATGAAGAAGTCGGGCGTCGCGCCCACGCGGCCGGGAAGCGGGCGCCAGTGTTCTTCGACGAGCCGGTCGACGAACGTCTTCGCGTCGACACCGGCTTCCTCCGCGGCTCGGACGTTCTTCGTCCCGTTCTCGTCCGTCCCCGTCAGAAAGAACGTCTCGTCGCCGCGCTGGCGCCGGTGCCGCACGACGATGTCGGCGGCGATCGTCGTGTACGCGTGCCCGATGTGCGGGGTCGAGTTCACGTAGTAGATCGGTGTCGTCAGGTAGAAGCGGGGCATTTGAGGCAATGATAGGTGCGGGCTCGCGCGAGCCCGAGCGTCGCCACCTGACCCCGAGCGCGGCGATTCCGACGGCGACGAGCGCCCCCGCCAGCCCTCCAAGCCAGGGCCAAGGGGCGCCGCCACGGCGCGGCGGCATGGCGCGATCCGTCGCTCGCAAGATCGCGTCGAGACGCGGCGCATGGCTCGCCCGGCTCTGGCTCCGTGACGGCTGCGGCGCCCGAACATGCTGGCGACCCCGGGGATGGGTCGTCTGCGTCTGTCTTTGGGAGGGCGTCGAGTTCCCGGTCGGCGCATCGGCCGCGGCCGCGCGCGCGGGCCGAGGGCCGGTCGACCTCCGTGACGCCGAGCGCGCGACTGACGCAGTCCGGGGGGCCGTCGTCGCTGTCCGCGCCTGTCCGTGTTCCCGCACAGTGGCCTCAGGCGCCGGCGCTGCCGGCGAGGCCACGTGCGGAGCCCGCCCTGGCGGCGGCGATGCGACCGGCGGCGCGGGCACCGGAATCGGCGGGGCGGCTGCCGAAGGAGGTGCTGCCGGGGGAGGCGAAGCAGGCGGAGGAGGCGGCGTTCGGGCCGGAGGTGGAGGCGGGATGGCTGCCGGCGCGGGCCTCGCCGGTAGGAAGCGCAAGGGATCGACGTAGCCGTTCGGATCCTCCGAGCGGCGGACGCCGAGATGGACGTACGGGACGTCGTGCTCGACAGTTCCGCTTGGGCCGATCGTCCCGAGCAGGTCGCCCTCGCGGACATCGGAGCCGCGCCGAACGCTTGCCGAGCCAAGATGCGTGAGCGTGACCGAGTACCCGTCCGAGGTTTGAATCGTGATGCTCGTCCCGCTCCCCGGGACGTTGCCCGAGAACGACACGCTCCCCGACGCGGGGGCAACCACCGGTGAGGCCGACGCGGCCCCGATGTCGATGCCGCGGTGTTGACCAGCGGCGTACGGGTCGTCGCCGAAGACGAACCGCTGGAGCACCGGCCCATCGACGGGCCACGTCCAGGCTCCGGCGGCAGGCGCGGCCACCAACGCGGCCGCGAGTGCTCCGATCATGGCTCGCCGCATGCGCTTTACCCTCCTGTTGTCTTTTTTGTCAACACCGCCACCATAGCAGCGGCGCCTGCTGTTGTCAACTTAGACTACAAGGACGTGTCGTATAGGCGCTTGCGCGGTAACCCGGTCAGCCTGCTCACGACCTCCGCGGCTTGACGCCGCGAAACGCCCGCAGCCACCAGCTCGACGACCGCCTGAGCGCCGGCGGCGGGCGCGGTCTCGGACACGCGCCCTCTCTCAGGCCCCGGGCCGATCACGAGCGTGATCTCGCCCTTCGGAGCCTCGGCGAACCGGGCTGCGACTTCGCTCGCGCGTCCGCGGACGATCTGCTCGTGCCGCTTCGTCAGTTCGCGGCAGACCGCAACTTCGCGTTCCGGGTCGGCGGTCGCGAGCGAACGGAGCGTCTTCGGGAGGCGGCGAGGCGACTCGAAGGCGACAGCCGGCCAAGGCCAGTCGCTGAGCTCCTTCCAGAGCTCGGTCAGCTCGCGGTCGCGGCGCGGCAGGAAGCCCAAGTACTGGTAGCGCTCCGCCGTGAAGCCACTGGCAACCAGCGCCGTGTCGATCGCCGATGCGCCGGGAAGAACGGTGACGGCGACACCGCTGTCGAGCGCCGCCGCGACCAGCCGCGCTCCGGGGTCGGAGATGCCGGGAAGGCCCGCGTCGGAGACGAGGGCGATCCGCTCACCGGCGTGAAGCCGCGGGAGCAACTCGGCCGTTCGCGCCGCTTCGTTGTGCTCGTGGTAGGAGAGCAAGCGCGCCTGGATTCCGTGCCGGCCGAGCAGACGGCGCGTGTGACGGGTGTCTTCGCAGAGGACGAGGTCCGCCTCGGCAAGCTCTCTCAGAACACGCAACGTGACGTCTTCCAGATTCCCGATCGGCGTCGCGCAGACGGAAAGCACTAACGAAAGGTGTCGTATGCGACGAGCGCGGCGCCGATGACGCCGGCAGCGGTTCCCAGCTCCGCACGGACGATCCGCACGCGTTCATCTGCGGGCGGCAGCGCCTCCCGCCGCATCGTCTCGCGGGCTGGAGCAAGGAGGAAGTCTCCAGCCGCGGCAAAGCCGCCGCCGATGACGATCAGCTCCGGGCGGAAGATGTTCACGAAGCTTCCGATCGCCGCCCCCAGCTTCCGCCCGATCCCGTCGAGGATCTCGACCGCTGTCGAATCGTCCTCGCCGGCGAGACGGACGAGGCGGTGGGCGTCGACGGCGGGGCCGAATGCCTCCTGGGCCAGCTTCGTCGCCGCCAGCCCGCTGACGTACGCCTCGAGATGGCCGCGGCCGGTGCACGTTCCCTGGCAGGGGATGCCGTCGAAGACGAGCACCGTGTGCCCGAGCTCGCCCCCGTCGCGGAGCAGCTTTCCGTCGATGACGACGCCCCCGCCGACACCGGTGCCGAGCGTCAGCATGACCATCGTCCTCGTCCCGCGACCTGCTCCCGCACGATGCTCGGCGAGGGCCGCGGCGTTGCCGTCGTTCTCGATCGTGACCGGAAGGCCGAGTCGTTCCGTCATCAGATCCTGCAGCGGCACATCGGCGAGCGGGATGTTCACCGACCCGTCCACCCGGCCCGCCCGCTGGTCGATTCTCGAGGGAAGGCCGAATCCGACGGCGGCGATCGAGTCGTCGAGCACTTCTTCGACCGCGGCGCCAAGCTCCTCGAGGAGCCGGTCTTGAGAGGTCAACTCGGTCGGGCGCTCACGGCGATGCTCCACGGTTCCGTCGGCTGTGACGACGCCGGCGAGGATCTTCGTGCCCCCGACGTCGACGCCGACGACCCGCTTGTCAGCGACCGAATCAACCACTGTCGCGCGGAAGGTATGTAACAACGACCCGTCGCGTGGCTACCATCCGGCCGAATGTCGGCTCCTCGCGGAGAGAAGCCGTATCGCGTCTACCGCGGTGGTCGGGTCAAAGGAAAGGTCCCGACGATCCCCCGACCCACGCGCGAACGGGGTGCGAACGGCGACGGCCGCCGCGACTATCGCGGCCCGGGCGCAAAGCAGCCCAAGACCGGCTTGCGACGCTGGGGCTGGAAGCGGTGGACCGGGCTCACCATCCTGGCCCTGTTCCTTCTCTTCGTCGTCTGGACGCTGGCCGGGTACCTCTCGTTCCGTAACGGCGTCAAGGACGCGAACAAGCGCCTGCCCCAGTCGGCGCGGCTCGCGCTCGTCCCCGACAACGGGATGATGATCTCGCACGCGAGCGACATTCTCCTGCTCGGCACCGACCACTCCCTGAATGCGTCGCGCGCCTCGGACCAGCATTCGGATTCGATTCAGATCCTCCGCACCGACCCGAAGCACCACAAGCTGATCTACCTGTCGATCCCGCGCGACCTCCGCGTCCCCGACATCCCCGGGCACGGGCCGGACAAGATCAACGCGGCCTTCCAGATCGGTGGCGCCCGCTTGGCGGCGCGCACGATTCACGAGTACACGGGTCTTCCGATCAACCACATCGTCGTCGTCAACTTCCACAGCTTCGCGCAGCTGATCGACAAGCTCGGCGGGATCGACATCTACGTTCCCCGGCCGATCCTCTCGAACAAGTTCGACTGTCCCTACGCGACGAACGAGCGCTGCGCACGCTGGAAGGGTTGGCGCTTCCGGAAGGGCACGCAGCACATGAGCGGCTACCGCGCCCTGATCTACTCGCGCGTGCGCGAGAACAGGCTCAACCCGGCCGACACGGACATCACCCGCGGCGCCCGGCAGCAAGCGGTCGTGCAGGCGCTGATGTCGAAGCTCTCGAGCTGGGGGACGTTCTTCAAGCTGCCCTTCATCGGCGGCGACCTGATGAAGCCGCTGGCGACCGACCTGACGCCGACCGAGTTCGTTCAGCTCGGCTGGTTGAAGGTCCGCGCCGGGACGACGCTGCACTGCCGGCTCGGAGGCAAGGCCGACGGCGGCTATATCGATCCGAGCGAGGACAACGCAGCCGTGATCGCGATGGTCAAGGGCGAGTCGGCGCCGCAGCCGCCGCCTCCGAACGGCGACACGTTCCCGCCCGGGTGCTTCGTCAACCGCCTGCCGCCCGGCGGCTGATGATCTAGATCACAAACGGCTGGTCAGGAGGCCTCGGCGGCCTTGGTCTCCTGCTTCGGCTTCGAGCCGGCGTCCTTCTTCGAGCCGGAATCCGAGCCCGAATCCGAGTCGCCGCCCGCACCGTCTCTGGACGCGTCCTTCTTCCGCGAGCCCCGCCCGTAGTCGGTCGAGTAAAAGCCCGAGCCCTTGAAGTGGACGGCAACCGGATAGAGCACGCGCTCCACCGGGCCTTCGCCGCAGACTTCACACTTGGCAGGCGGGGCGTCGCCGATCCGCTGGAAGAGCTCGAAAACGTGTCCGTTCGGACAACGGTACTCGTAGATAGGCACCTTCGGACAGTAGCAGCGGGTTCTGCCGTCTAAGCCTCGCGCTCGCGCCCTTCCGTGCGCTCGAGCTCGACGAGCTCTCGATAGCAGGGGGCGTCTTCGAACGCCGCCAGCCCGGCCCGTGGCGGCCGCTTCGACGCGCTGCGCCTGCGGCGAGCAGCCGCGAGCACGGCGGAAGCACCGACGAGCCCGCCGAGAACGAAGGTCCTCAGACGACCGCTCCGCCCTTCGGCGTCCATGGGACGATTGTACGGCGATGGCTCGGCTCGTTCTCTGCACGCTCGGCGACCTGCTGCTCGACGTCATCGTCCGTCTCGAGCAGCCGCTCGAACCGGGCACGGACGCTGCCGCGCTGACTCGAACCGGAGTCGGCGGGCAAGCGGCGAACGTCGCCGCCTGGGCCGCGGCGCTCGGCGCCGAATCGCGATTCGTCGGCAAACGGGGCGCCGACCCGGCGGCCTCGCTCGCTGCGGGCGAACTCGCCCGGCTCGGAGTCGAGGTCTTCGGACCAGTTGCCTCCGGGCGCAACGGCGTCGTCGTCTCGATCGTCGGCGAGGACGGCGACCGCGCGATGGCGAGCGATCGAGGCGTCGCGCCGATGCTTTCCGCCGACGAGCTCGAGCCGACCTGGTTCGAGGGCGCCAACCACCTCCACCTCTCCGGTTACAGCCTTATGTCGTCGCCGATCCACAGCGCGGCCGAACGTGCGGTCGAGCTCGTACGCGGCGCGGGCGGCACCCTCAGCGTCGACCTCGCGTCGACCCGCGTGATCCGGGATTTCGGCCCCGAACACCTGCGCCGAATGCTGCGGCATCTTCATCCCGAGCTCGTCTTCGCGAACGAGGGCGAACGGGACGCGGCCGGACTCGAGGCAGCGCCGGATGCGACCTGGGTCTTGAAGCTGGGCGCGGCAGGCTGCGCCGTCGAGCGCGGCGGTGAGCGATCGGAGTTTCTGGCCGTGCCCGCCAAGGTCGTCGACACCACGGGTGCCGGCGACGCCTTCGCCGCGGGCTATGTCGTCGGCGGAGTCGAGCTCGCGCTCGAGACGGCGGCGCGCTGCGTCTCGCGCCTCGGAGCGTCGCCGTGATCGAGCTCGCGCCGGAGGTCGAGGAGGCGCGGCGTGACGACCGGCCGATCGTCGCGCTCGAGACGACTCTTGTCGCCCACGGGTTCCCGGACGCCGAGGGCCTGGATGTTGCGCTGGAGGCAGAGCGCCGCGTGCGGGCGGCGGGTGCCGCTCCCGCAACCGTCGGCGTCGTGGACGGCCATGTTCGCGTCGGTCTCTCGGCACCGGAGCTGGAACGCTTCGCCGAGGCCGGCGTGGCGGCGCGCAAGGTCGGCCCGCGGGACCTCGCGGCTGCAGTGGTGAGCCGCTCGCTCGGAGCGACGACGGTCGGCGGCACGCTCGCCGTCTGCGCCGTCGCCGGCATCCGGTTCATCGGCACCGGCGGCATCGGCGGCGTTCATCGCGGGTTCGCCGAGCGGCCCGATGTCTCAGCCGACCTCGGCGAGCTCTCGCGGACGCGGGCGCTCGTCGTCTCGTCGGGAATCAAGTCGCTTCTCGACGTCCCTGCGACCCTGGAGGTGCTGGAGACGCTCGGCGTGCCGGTGCTCGGTTGGAGGACCGATCGCCTGCCTCTCTTCTACGCCGCCGGCGGCGGTCCGCCGGCGCCGGAGTCGGTCGGCACGGCGAAGGAGGCCGCGGCGATCGCGCGCTCACACTGGTCACTCGGACGCGCCGGCCTGCTGCTGGCGCAACCGCCGAGCGAGAGCCTCGACGTCGAGCCGCTGATCGAGGCCGCCCTGGCGGACGCCGAGGCGAACGCAGTGACCGGCCAGGACGTGACGCCGTTCGTGCTCGCCCACATCCACCGCGAGACCGGCGGGGCCAGCGTCCGCGTCAATAAGCAGCTGATCGCCGACAACGCCGCGCTCGCGGCCGACGTAGCCGTCGCGTTCGGTTAGTCGAGCGCGGCGAGAAACTCGTCGATCGTCAGTGCTGTCAGCGTCTGCAGCCGCGCGCTTCCGCGTGCGCCGAGCGCGACCGAAACTCTCGCGATCGTCTGGGCGTCGGGAGCTTCGACGACGTTGACGAAGTCGAACGGCCCGAGGGTTGCCCATTGGTGCACGACTCGGGCCCCGAGCTCCTCGACGTCGCTATTGACCTCGCGCAGCCTGGCGGGATTCGATTTGAGCGTCTGGACGCCCTGCGCGGTCAGGTTGGACAGCAGGATGTAGGTCGGCATCTCGCCTCCTCGATCGGGGCGTCGAGCCTACATCGCGGGCGCGGGCGGCTTGATCGAAGTACAACAGCCCGCCGCCGAGAAAGATGATCGGCGAGAGGACGAGGTCGGCGAGAAAGCCTGCCGTGTGCTCCGCGGCGCCGCTTCCGCCTCGGAGCGTGAAGAACAGAGCCAGCCGCGTGACGAAATAGGTGAGCGCGAGCGTTGCGAGCGAGCCGAGCGCATGAACGTAGTCGGCGCGCGCGAGCTCGAGGGCGCGCCGGAACGCGGCCTTCGCCGGCAACCGCTCGATCACGATCACCGGCACGACCAAGCCGACCAGGGCGAGCCACGCGAGCCCGGGCAGGATGAACACGACGGCGAGAAACGGAAACGGGATGAACGCGACGGTGCCGGCGACCCAGGCGGCCGCCAGAGTCCCAGCCGGCGGACGATCGCGTTCCGACACGAGCACCGAGGCTGCGACGAAGGAAAGGGTCAGCAGCGGCCCCGCGACGACGACCTCGAAGATGGTCGCCGTCACGTGGCTGACGCTGATCGCCGCTAGGTCGATCAACCCGACCGGGATTCCGAGTGCGAGCGAACGCCAGAACCTGCCTCCGTAGAAGCGAATCGTCTCCGCTACGAGCTGACCGACCGTGCGCGTCTCCGGCGGCAGCGCCGGAGGTCTCGGCTGAGGCTCGCGGCGCCGTCCCTGGCGTGCCATCGCCCGCGAACCTACCCGTTACTGGTACACGCGCGACCCGGGTGCCCACCACCCCGCCCACCTGCAGGCTAAGCGGATAACGGCAACGAGTCTGAAACGGGGCTGTCGCGATCGCGAAACAAGCGCTAGCGTCAGTCCATGACGGCCAACAGCCCGACCCGCTGTCCGAGATGACCGTTGCACCCGCTACTCCGACGAAGGAACGGCCGACGCGCGACGGCAGCGGCACGGGCGACGCCTGGCGGGTGATCGTCCTCAACGACAACCACAACACCTTCGACGGCGTCGCCGCGGCGCTCGCCCACGTTCTTCCCGGCGTCACCTTCGATCAAGGGCTGACGCTCGCGAACCGAATCCACAACACCGGCCAAGCGATCGTCTGGTCGGGTCACCGCGAGCCTGCAGAGCTCTACTGGCAGAGCCTGAAGGACCTCGGGCTGACGATGGCGCCGCTCGAGCGCTGACAACTAGGCGGCGACTTCCGCTGCCGCCTCCGCCTTCTCGAACACGAGCTCACCATCGCTTGCGTCGACGCGGACGGTGTCGCCGTCGGCGAACTCGCCTTCGAGCAGCCGCAGCGCCAGCGGGTTCTCGACCAGCCGCTGGAGCGCTCGCTTCAGCGGCCGGGCGCCGTAGGTCGGATCCCAGCCCGCTTCGGCGATGACCTCCTTCGCCGCGTCGGTGAGCTCGAGGCCGAGCCCGCGCTCGGCCAGCCGCTCGCGCAGCCGTCGAAGCTGCAGCTCGACGATCTCGCCGAGCTGCTCCCGTGAGAGCGGCGTGAACTCGACGACCTCGTCGATCCGATTCAGGAACTCAGGCCGGAAGTGCTCGGTCAGAGCCTCCGCGGACCGGATGTTCGAGGTCATGATGATCACGGTGTTGCGGAAATCCACCGTGCGGCCCTGGCCGTCGGTCAGTCGCCCGTCGTCGAGGATCTGCAGGAGGACGTCGAAGACCTCCTGGTGCGCCTTCTCGATCTCGTCGAGCAGGACGACGGAGTACGGGCGCCGCCGCACCGCCTCGGTCAGCTGGCCGCCCTCCTCGTAACCGACGTAGCCCGGCGGCGCACCGACGAGTCGCGCGACCGTGTGCCGCTCCTGATACTCGGACATGTCGAGCCGCACCATCGCCCGTTCGTCGTCGAACATGAACTCGGCGAGGGCACGGGCGAGCTCGGTCTTCCCCACGCCCGTCGGGCCGAGGAAGATGAACGAGCCGATCGGGCGGTTCGCGTCCTGGAGGCCGGTGCGGGCGCGCCGTAGCGCGTTGGCCACCGCCTCGACGGCTTCGTCCTGGCCGACGACGCGCTCGTGCAGCCGCTCTTCCATGTGGATCAGCTTCTCGGTCTCGCCCTCGAGCAGACGGGAGACCGGAATCCCCGTCCAGCGGGCGACGACCTCGGCGACATCGTCCTCGTCGACCTCTTCCTTCACCATCGGCTCGCCCTCGGGAACGGTGCCGTCGCGGGCGGCAAGCTCACGCTCGAGGTCCGGCAGCTCGCCGTAGCGGATCTCCGCGACGCGCTGGAGATCGCCCGCACGCTCCGCACGCTCGGCCTCGGACTTGAGCTCGTCGATCCGGGCCATGATCTCCTTGACCCGCTCGAGGGCTTCCTTCTCCTTCGACCAGCGCGCTGCGAGCTCGTCGCGGCGCTCCTTCGCCTCCGCGAGCTCGCGCTCGACCGGCTCGCGCGTCTCCTTTGACTCCTTGCCCATCGCCGCGAGCTCGATCTCGAGCTGGCGCACTCGCCGCTCGGCCTCGTCGAGCTCGAGCGGCGACGAGTCGATCTCCATCCTCAGCCGTGAAGCAGCCTCGTCGACGAGGTCGATCGCCTTGTCCGGGAGTTGGCGGTCGGAGATGTAGCGATCGGAGAGGACGGCAGCAGCGACGAGCGCGGCGTCCCGGATCCGAACTCCGTGGTGCGCCTCGTAGCGCTCTTTCAGCCCGCGGAGGATCGCGATCGTGTCGGCGACCGACGGCTCACCGACGAAGATCGGCTGGAACCGGCGCTCGAGCGCAGCGTCCTTCTCGATGTGCTTGCGGTACTCGTCGAGGGTCGTCGCGCCGATGCAGCGGAGCTCGCCGCGGGCGAGCATCGGCTTGAGCATGTTGGCGGCGTCGACCGCGCCCTCGGCGGCCCCGGCACCGACGATCGTGTGGAGCTCGTCGATGAACAGGATCAACTCGCCCTCGGCGTTCTTGATCTCGGTCAGCACCGCCTTGAGGCGCTCCTCGAACTCGCCGCGGTACTTGGAGCCGGCCAGCAGCGCGCCGATGTCGAGCGCCCAGACGCGCTTGCCCTTCAGCCCCTCCGGCACGTCGCCGGCCACGATCCGCTGCGCGAGCCCTTCCGCGATCGCGGTCTTGCCGACGCCGGGGTCGCCGATCAGGACCGGGTTGTTCTTCGTCCGGCGCGACAACACCTGGATCACCCTGCGGATCTCCTCGTCGCGGCCGATGACCGGGTCGAGCTTGCCCTGCTCGGCCAGCTCGGTCAGGTCGCGGCCGAACTTCTCGAGCGCCTGGTACGTCCCTTCGGGGTCCTGCGAGGTGACGCGCTGGCCGCCACGAACGGCCTTGATCTTCGCTTCGAGCTGGTCGCGGGGAACCACGTCGAGCGCGAGCAGCAGGTGCTCGGTCGAGACGTAGTCGTCTTCCATCCGGCGCGCTTCCTCGAAGGCCTCGTCGAGCACGCGTGAGAAGGCGGCGCCGACCTGTGGCTGCTGGGCGGCGCCCTGCGTCGAGGGCTTCGTTCGCAGCGCAGCCTCGGCCTCGGCGCGCAGCGAATCCGGATCGGGCACGAGCTCCCGCGGCAGCTCCTGGTCGAGGAGCGCGACCGTGAGGTGCTCGGGGTAGAGCTCGGGATTGCCGAGTCGGCGGGCCAACTCCTGTGCCGCCGCGACGGCCTCCTGTGATTTCAAAGTCAGTTTGTTGAAGTCCATAATCCTTCCTCGCAATGGAGCAGTCTCGGGCGCTTCTCCTGATTGCCGACATCGGCGGCTACACGAAGTACATGCGGCTCCACCGCTTGAGCCTCGCGCACGCCCAGGTGAACACCGCGCGCCTGCTCGAGGCTGTCGTGGATGCTGCTCCCGGCCTCGACCTGATCGAGATCGAAGGCGACGCCGCGTTCCTTTCGAGCGCGGACCCACCGGACGATGAGACCGCCGCAAGGACCGCCACGAAGGCGGCGATCGCGATGCACCGCGCCTTCCACTCCGAGCAAGAACGCCTGATCACGAGCAACATGTGCTTCTGTGACGGCTGCCGGCAGGCGGGGCAGCTCAAGTTCAAGTGCGTCGCCCACGTCGGCGACGTCGCGGCCCAGAAGGTCCGTGACCGGACGAGCCTTGTCGGCCCGGACGTGATCTTCGTTCACCGCCTGCTCAAGAACGACGTGCCCCTGCCGGAGTACGTCCTGCTCTCCGAAGAGCTGTACGGCGGAGTCGAGGCCGCCCTCCGGGACCGCGCGAGGCCGATCGACCAGAACCTCGAAGGTCTCGGGAAGGCGCGGGCTTACTTCGTCGGCCTCGGGGACGGCGGCGACTCCGCGGTCGGTAAGCCTGCGGGCCTGCCCGAGCGCATCGCCGGGACGATCTCCGTCCTCGGCCGCGGCATGCCGTACCTGCTCGGCTTCAAGCGCGCCGACGCCGCGGCTGACTGAAGCGGTAACGCCCATGGTGGTCAGTGCTGCCTCGTCGGCACCGGCCGCGGCGCCTCGTAGAGCACGAGGTCGCGCCGGTAGTGCCTGTGGACGTTCTGAATCTCCTCGCGCATCTGGCGCTCGAGCCGTTCGAGCCGCTGGTGCGCTTTCCGCAGCTCGTCCTCGAGCCGCAACACCACCTCGACGCCGGCGAGATTCAGCCCGAGCTCGGTCGTCAGCCGCTGGATCAGCCTCAGCCGCTCGAGATCGGCCTCCGAGTAGAGGCGCGTGTTCCCGCTCGTCCGCTTCGGGCTGATCAGCCCCTTGTTCTCGTAGATCCGCAGCGTCTGCGGGTGCATGCCGACGAGCTCGGCCGCGATGGAGATCATGTACCGCGGGCGGTCGTCCATCACCGCTCCATCTCCTCCGGTCGGCTCGGGCCCCAGATGCGCTCGAAGACGAGCTCCGTCGCCTCGTATGCGCTGAGGCCCCGCCGACGCCGTGCGATGTACGCGCGCGTGTCGAGGTAGGCGGAAGCGGCGAGGAAGATCCCGACCGCAAGCCAGAGCAGCGGCCGGTTCCAGTGCACTCCCGCGATAAGGAGCACGACGAACAGGCCCGCAGCGTTCGCCAACGTGCCGAGCGGCGAGAGCGACCAGGTGAGGACATGAATCGCCGCGTTTCTCATGGGCGCCACCGCCGCCTGACTCCCTGATGAAAATGCGCCGGCATTTTCATCAGCTGAAGAGCGCCTCCCGCGGATCCTCGTGCGTCTGCTTCTGCAACTCTTCGAGCAGCTCGCGCTCCCGCTTCTTCAGCTTCTTCGGAACGACGACGTTCACGCGCGCGAGCAGGTCGCCACGTCCACCGCCCTTGAGCTTCGGAGCGCCTTTTCCCTTGACCCGCAGCAAGGTCCCGTCCTGCGTGCCGGGCTTGACCTTCAGCGAGACCGGTCCGTCGGGCGTTGGGACCTCGACGGTCGCGCCGAGCGCGGCTTCCGTGAAGAGGACAGGTACGTCGACGACGAGGTTGTCGCCCCGCCGCTCGTAGAGCTTCGACGGCTGGACCCGGGTGACGACGTAGAGGTCACCGGCCTCCCCGCCCGAGTACCCCGCCTCGCCCTTGCCCTTGAGCCTGATGCGGGTCCCGTCTTTGACGCCGGCAGGGATCTTGACCGTGTAGCGCTTCGTCCGGCGCTCGCGCCCGGAGCCGCCGCAACGCGGACACGGATCCTCGATCACGGTGCCGTTGCCGTGACACCGCGGGCACGGCTGCGAGAGGGCGAAGAAGCCCTGGCTCTCCGCGACGACACCGCGCCCCTTGCACTCGGGGCAGATCTTCGGCGACGTCCCCGGCTTCGCGCCGGAGCCGTGGCACTCGGAGCACGCGGTCTCGAGCGTGACCGGAATCTTCGTCTCGATGCCCCTGAGCGAGTCCTCGAACGAGAGGCTGACCTCCACCTCGACGTCGCTCCCGCGCTGGGCGCGCGTCTGCGTGCGGCCGGCGCCGCCCCGACGGCCGAAGAGCCCGCCGAAGAAGTCGCCGAGATCGCCGAGGTCGTCGATGTTGAAGTCGCCGAAGTTGACGTTCGCGCCCTGGAAGCCGCCGCGGCCGTTCGCCGAGCCGAACCTGTCGTATTGCTTCCGCTTCTCGGGATCCGAGAGCAGGTCGTACGCACCCTGCACCTCCTTGAACCGCTCCTCCGCGCCGGCATCCCCCGGGTTCCGGTCCGGGTGGTACTCGCGCGCGAGCTTGCGGTAGGCCTTCTTGATCTCGTCGGCCGAGGCGCTTTTGGAGACGCCGAGGGCCTCGTACGGGCTCTTAGGCGTGGTCGCCATCGCTCTCCTTCGTGGCCGCAACAACGACGCGAGCCGGCCGGACCACGCGGTCGCCGAGCCGGTAGCCCTTCTGCAGCACCTCGATCACTGAGCCCTCCTCCGCGTCGGACGGCTGCGAAAGCAGCGCCTCGTGCACGTGCGGATCGAACTTGCCGTCGGCCTCGATCTCGGCGAGACCCTCGCGCTCCAAAACAGACGCGAGCTGGCGATGGACCAGCCGCACGCCCTCCTCGAGCTTCGCCTCCTCGTGCTGCTCCGCCGCCTCGAGCGCTCGCTCGAGGTCGTCGACGATCGGGAGCAGCTCCTTGACGAGCCGCTCCGTCGCACGCGCCGACAGGGCCGCCTGCTCGCGCGCGGCGCGCTTCTTGTAGTTCTCGAACTCGGCGGCGAGCCGCTTGAGGTCGGTCAGGTGCTCCTCGGCCCGAGCCTCGGCAGCGGCGACCGGGTCCTCAACGCTACGCGTCCTGGAATCACGCACCGAATGGCTTTCCGGTGCGTGATCCTCAGGCTGAACCGCCTCGTCGAGCTGTTCCTTTGCCGGATCTGCCATTAGGAGGTCTTCGCCCCCTCCTCATCGACGATCTCGGCGTCCTCGATCACCTCGTCGTCCGAGGACGAGGCGCCGTCGCCGTCACCGCCGGTGGAACCGGCTGCGGCCTGCTGCGCAGTCGCCTGCGCGTAGACCGCCTCGGCGAGCTTCTGCGAGGCCTCCTGGAGCGCCTCGGTCTTCTGCCGGATCTCGTTCACGTCCGAGCTCTCGAGCACGCCGCGGAGCTCCATCACGCGACCCTCGATCGTCGAGGCATCGGCTTCGTCGAGCTTGTCGCGATGCTCCTTGAGCGTGCGCTCGGTCTGGTACGCGAGGCTCTCCGCCATGTTGCGGGCGTCCGCGAGCTCGCGCAGCCGGTGCGCCTCCTCCTGATGGGACTCGGCCTCGCGGATCATCCGCTCGACCTCCTCCTGCTTCAGGCCGGAGCCGCCCTCGATCCGGATCTTCTGCTCGTTGCCGGTGCCGAGGTCCTTGGCCGAGACGTGGATGATCCCGTCGGCGTCGATGTCGAACGTGACCTCGATCTGCGGCATCCCCCGCGGCGCGGGCGGAATCCCGACGAGCTGGAACTTGCCGAGCGTCTTGTTGTAGAGCGCCATCTCCGACTCGCCCTGGAGGACGTGCACCTCGACCGAGGGCTGGTTGTCCTCCGCGGTCGTGAAGACCTCCGACTTCTTCGTCGGGATCGTCGTGTTGCGCTCGATCAGCTTCGTCATCACGCCGCCCTTGGTCTCGATGCCGAGGGTGAGAGGGGTGACGTCGAGCAGGAGCACGTCCTTGACGTCGCCGGCCAACACGCCCGCCTGGATGGCGGCGCCGATGGCGACGACCTCATCCGGGTTCACGCCCTTGTGCGGATCCTTGCCGGTCAGCTGCTTGACCTTCTCCTGCACCGCGGGCATGCGGGTCATGCCGCCGACCAGGACGACGTGGTCGATGGTCGCGGACGCCACGCTCGCGTCGGACATCGCCTGCTTCGTCGGGCCGACGGTCCGCTCGAGCAGGTCGGCGGTGATCTCCTCCAGCTTCGCGCGGGAGAGCGTCAGGTCGAGATGCTTCGGACCCTCGGCGGTGAGCGTGATGAACGGCAGGTTGATCTGCGTCTCCTGGGTGGTGGAGAGCTCGATCTTCGCCTTCTCGGCGGCCTCGTAGAGGCGCTGCAGGGAGTTCTTGTCCTGCGAGAGGTCGACGCCCTGGTCGCGCTTGAACTCGGCGACCAGCCACTCG